>JBFIJN010000279.1:0-11711 GCA_041600735.1 Nannocystaceae bacterium | reverse complement strand
TCGGCGCACGGAGCACAGGGCTTGTCGCCCATCATGTGGCCCGCCATCCACGCCATCGTCACGCGGGCGTCCTTGTTGCGAACCTTGTAGGCCTTGGAGATCGCCTCGGCCACCTTGACGTCGCCCTTGGCCAGGCGCCCCGCGTTGATGCCCGCGACCTCGCGCGCAAACCAGTGCGCGTTCACGTCGTCGACCACGCCCACGTAGCAGCTCAGCTCCACGCCGCACTTTTCCACGACCTCGATGCCCGGATCCAAGTCGGTGGTGTTCTTGGCCACGTTGGGGTCCTTGCGCGCCTCGGTGATCGCGGCCTTGATCTTCGCGATCCCAGCGCCGCCGGCCGCCAGCACGCCAAAGCGGGCCGCCTCCCAGCGGATCTCGTAGATGAAGTCGGAGTTGTCGACCGCATCCTGCGCGTAGACGCCGGTCTTGATCACGTTCTCGAGGCAGGTGGTGGCCTTCTCGCCGCCGATGCGACCGAGCGCCTCGGCGATGAAGAACATGTCGCCGGGGTTCTTGGACCACGTGGCACACGAGCACAGCGCATCGACGGCGGACTCGTCACCGATGAGACCGAGCGCATTGGCCATCGTCGCGCGCACGCCTCCGGTGTCGATCTCCACCGTCGCTTCCTCGTCCTCTTCCTCGGTCGGCTCTGCCTTCTTCTCTTCGCCGAGCGGGGTCGCGCACTCCGCCGTGGGCATGTAGCCGATCAGGTCGGAAGTCGCCTTGGTCGAGCCGATCACCCCGAGGAAGCCAGCGGCCGAGTTCTGGATGTTGACCTGGTTGAGCCCGTGCTGGGCCGCGAGCCGCTGCACCTCGGCGTGCTCGCCCTTGAGCATGGCCAGCACGCGCGGCACCGCCGGCTCACCGATCGAGGCCAGCGCTACCTTCACACGCTCCCCGATGTTGGTGGAGGTGAACGAGTCGGGCACGCGATAGGTCGCGGTGATCAACGCGTCGACGGCCGACGCATCGCCGATCACCCCCAGCGCATCGGCGACCTTGCGGTGCACGCCGACCGGCTGCTTGTCCTCGGACTGCTCGAGCGCCGAGATCAGCACGGGGAGCGCCTTGGGGCTGCCGATGGCGCCCAGCGTGTCGACCAAGAGGCCGCGCACCTCGCCCGCTCGCTCGCCGCCGTCGTTCTTCGGATCGGCGATGAGCTTCTCGAGCTGCTGGATCACGGTCTCGAGCGAGCCCTCGGCCTTCGCCTTCCTCACGCCCTCGAGCGCCAGCACCGTCGCGTCGCGGGCCTCGGCGCTGCCGTCGAGCGTGATCGCCTTGTTCCACACGGGGGCGCAGCCGGGATGGCCGATGTCGAGGCACATCTGCAGCATCTTGGGCTGCTGCTCCTTGGCCTCGTCCCACACCTCGACGAACACCGGCACGACCTTGTCGACGAACTCTTGCAGGAGATCGGCATTCTCCTGCGAGGTAGCGACCGTCTTCACCAGCGTCTCGAGCCCCGTAAAGCCCTGAGGGCGCTTGTCGGCGTCCTTGATGCGCTCGGTGTGGGTCTCGAACTTGTTGGGGTCGGGCTCCTTGCACGCGGAGCTGGCCATCACGGCCAGCGCGAGCATCGATGCAACCAAGAGCTTTCGCATGGAACTACTCCCCTGCCTTGCTTTCGCAGGTCTCGGGCGGATCAACGCCCAGATGTGAAGGCACCGGCACCCACAAAGGGCACCGGGCCGAGAGGCGCTGTATGGTAACCCTTCCGCGCAGGCTGCGCCAAGCCCCGCAACGGGAAAAAGTCGCGCGTAGCCCCGGGCCTCGCGCCGCGGGACCGAACGATGGTCGCGCCGGCGCTAGCGCCGGTTGACGCTGCGCTTGCCGGGCTTGGGCACGCGCCCGCGAGGCGGCACCTTCTTGGCGACCTTCTTCTTCTGGGCGTCGGTCTCGGTCCCCTCGCCGAGCGCCGCATGGCGCACGATGACCGTGACCTCCTCGTCGGGCACGCCGGGCGTGCGCGGACGAATCGCCGCCACGCGCGGGGCAGCCCGCTCGGTCTCCTGCGCTCGCTCGGGCCGCGGAGCCGTCGTCACCCGCGCCGGAGCCGGACGTGCCGAGCTGCTCGGTCGCGCAGCCGTGCGCGCGCGAGGGATCGCGGAGGTCCGCGGAGCCGCCGCGGCCGCCTTGGCGCGCCCGACCCCCTCCGCCGCTTCCGACATGATCACGTTGCCGCGAAACGCTGCGCCATCGGCGATGATCAGCCGCGGCGCGTCGATGTCGCCCACCAGCTTTGCGCCTGGGTTCAGGTGCACCGCATTGGTGGCGCTCACGTTGCCGACGACGATCCCGCTCACGACCACGTCGCGCGCCTGGATCGTTGCGATCACCACGCCGCTCTCGGCCACGTGCACCGTCTGCGTGAGCGCGATGCTCCCCTCGACGCGGCCCTCGATGCGGAGGTCCTCTTCGCCGGTGACGCGCCCGTTGACGTGGATGCCCTCTCCAATGATGGTCATGCCATCTTGGGTGGCGGGGAGGGGCGTCCCGCCGTGCTGCCGTGCCGCCATGATCAGGCCCTAGCCATCCATGTCGACGTTGCCCTTGAAGGAGGCACCGTCGGCGATGAGAATGCGAGGTGCACGGATGTCCCCGACCACGCGGCAGTTGCTCTTGAGCTCGGCACGCTCGCTGGCTTGGATGTCGCCCGTCACCGTGCCGTGAATGGTGATGGTGGCGGTCTCGACGTTGGCTTCGAGGACGCCGCTCTCTTCGACGAGGATGTTCTCGCGCAGGCTGACCCGCCCCTTGACGGTGCCCTGCACGACGAGATCCTCGTCCCCGGTGATCTCGCCGTCGATGACGATGGTGGTGCCTATGACGGTATTGGCCATGGGAAACGCTCGGTAGCTGCTGCGAAAGTGGGGAGTTAGCGCGACAGGGCGCGCGCGAGGCCTTCGGGGAGGTCGACGTCCATCTCGACCGCACCCTGGAATTGGGCGCCGTCGTGGATGATCACCCGCGGAGCGCGGACGTTGCCCGAGACGTTGGCGCCCTTGTCGATCGTGATCGACTGGGAGGCCACGATGTCGCCGCGGACCTCGCCGTGGACCTCGACGCTCTCGACGTCGAGATCGGCCTCGAGCACGCCGCTCTGGGCCACGATGAGGTGCCCGGCCAAGGACACGCTGCCCTCGATGCGGCCCTCCACGATGAGGTCTTCCTCACCGGTGAGGGTGCCACGGACGGTGATGTGTTGGCCCAACACGCAGGCCGGCGGACGAATAGCAGTGGACGCCATGAATGCGTGACTTTCCCTGGGAAAAGCGGGCGCAGGCTAACAACCTCAATTGGGCGGGTCAAGCGACCGAACCCGCGCGCCAGCGCGCCGCGGTAGCACCACGGAGCCGTCGTGGAACCGTGATTCAGCCGGCGCCCCCTCCATCGCCCGCACCCGATGTTCGGTAACCCACGCCGGGTGAGCGCCGATCCCCTCGTCGATGCGGCCCGATATCGACCGCTGGTGTTACACGTCGGCCCGAGGCATACCGTAAGGTCGCCAGCGAGCTCTGTCCCATTTCCGGCGCCCCGGCGCCGTTCCCAGCGAGCGCCCCGTGACCCCTACCCCCAGCCGGTTGCCCAACGATCCGATCACCCGCGAGGAGCTCGTCGACGGATTCGTGAGCGCGGAGCGCCCCGACCCGTCCACGCACCTCATCGGCACCGAGCTCGAGAAGGCGGGCGTGTTCCTGCCGCCCGAAGGCGGCGCACCCCAGCCGGTCAGCTACCAAGAGCACGTGCTGCCCACGCTGCGCGCGATGATGGATCGCTTCGGCTGGGCGGTCGGCTCCGACCGCGGCGTCGACGGCGAGATCATCGAGCTCGTGCGCGACGGCGCCTCGATCACGCTCGAGCCCGGCGGTCAGCTCGAGCTCTCCGGCGCCCCGCTGCACAACGTGCACGAGACCTGCGCAGAATTTTCCCAGCACTACGACGAGCTGCACGAGATCTCCAAGCCGCTCTCGCTCGCATGGATGGCCGTCGGCCACCACCCGTGGGCCACGCGCGACGAGATCCACTGGATGCCCAAGGGTCGCTACCGCGTGATGCGGTCGTACCTGCCCACGGCCGGCAGCCGTGGCCTCGACATGATGCTGCGCACCTGCACGGTGCAGGCGAACTTCGACTACGCCTCCGAGGCCAACTGCGCCGCGCGCTTTCGCCTCGCCAACGCGATGGCGCCGGTGCTCGCCGCTCTGTTTGCCAACTCGCCCTACCTCGAGGGGCGCTCGGCCAACATGGTCTCGCTGCGCAACGACGTGTGGCTCGACGTCGACCGCGTGCGCTGTGGCGTGCCGCGCTTCGCGTTCGAGGGCTTCAGCTACGAGCGCTACATCGACTGGGCCCTCGACGCGCCGATGTTCTTCGTGAAGCGCGACGGCAAGTACCACCCGCACCACGAGACCTTCCGCCACTACCTCGCCCACGGCATGACCACCCCGGACGGGGTGCGCCACCAGCCAACCCACGCCGACTGGTCCGTGCACCTCTCGACCGTGTTTCCCGAGGTCCGCCTCAAGCCCTACATCGAGCTGCGCTCGGCCGACGCGGTCGGCTCGCTCTACGTGTGCTCGCTGCCTGCGTTCGCCAAGGGCCTGCTCTACGACGAGGACGCCGGCGGTGAGGCCTGGGAGCGACTCTCGGGCTTCAGCTACGAGGAGCGCCAGGGCCAGTGGAAGGCCGCGATGGTCCACGGCCTGCGCGATCCCGGGCTGCGAGAGCTCGCGCGGGTGCTGCTCGGGCTCGCGCGCGGCGGCCTCGAGCGCGCCAACATCCGCGACAGCAAGGGCCGCACCGAGGCCCGCTTCATCGATCGTCTCGACGTGCTCGTGGAGAAGGGCAACAGCCCGGGTCACGAGGTGCTCGCGAAGCTCGGCGACAACCCGGGGCGCGATGCCGAGGGTCGGCTCGCGTTGGTGCGGGCGTTCCACTTCGCGGGCGCTGGGCTCGAGGACTAGCGACTCGCAGCGCGCGAGCTCCTAGCTCGGCGCGACTCCCTAGGCGAGTCACAGATCGCCGACGTCGACGTCGTCGTCCTCGTCGGGCGGCGGCGGGGGCTCGGCCGCCTCCTCGCGCTCGTGCTGCGCGCTGACCAGCGCCTGCCGCCACTCCGGCACGCTCACGCCCGCGTCGTCATCGTCGTCTTCTTCTTCTTCGACCAGCAGCAGGTCGTCGTCGTCGAGCAGCTCGATCTCGTCCGCCTCGACCACCATCACCGGGGCGGTGGGCTCGCGAGGCACCTCGGTCGCACGGGCCGCCTCGCCGCTCGGGGCCGCTTCGGAGGACGCCGAGTCCCCGAGCAGAGGATTGTGCGCGCGCTCGGTCAGATCGCCCGAAGGCTGCGCGGCCTCGGCCAACAACGCAGTGAGCTTGGCTTCGGTGAGCGGCGCCTGCATCGAGGGCAGCGTCATCTCGGACCCGTCCGAGGGCGCCATCGTGGTGCCGGCGTCGCGGGCCTGCTCGGCGCCACGCAGTCGCTCCATCAAGCTGCCCCCGAGCTGGAGATCGACGAGCGTGTGATCCGCGTCGTCCTCTCCCTCCTCGTCGTCGTCGTCGTCGATCCCCGGGAGATCGTCGAAGTCGATCCCCGCGAGCGGATCGAGATCGGCCTCGGGTGGCTCGGGGACTTGCTCTTCGGCGGAGCCGTCGACGGCCTCGGCCGCGCTCGTTTCGGCCGCGCTCGCTTCGTCCGCGCTCGCTTCGTCCGCGCTCGCTTCGGCTGCGCTCGCTTCGGCTGCGCTCGCTTCGTCCGCGCTCGCCTCGACTACGGGCTCGCCCTCCTCCGCGGGGCTCTGCGCCGTGCCGGTGCGTGCCTTCTGGAACACCCGCAGCACCGCGCCGACCTCGGGGAGCTCTTGCGCCTCCTCGTCTTGCTCGCTGAGGAACGCAACCTGAAGGCCGTGGAGGTCGGAGTACATCGGCGGAGCCGCGGGAGCAGGCCCAGCGTCGGTCGAGACGGCGGCCGCAGCGCTCGGGAGGGCCATGCCCCCGTCGAGCAAGGGTCCGAGCTCGGGATCACCCTCCATCTCGCGCACGAGCTCCGCCGCGCGATCGCGGGCCCACTCGAGCGCATCCTCGACACCAGCGGCGTCGAGGCCTTCCTTCTTCAACAGATCGTCGAGCTCCATGCTACCCGCGGTCACCTTGGCAGGGTTTGCACCCTACCATGGCCCAGCGTCACGGCGCCGCCAGCTGGCTCTCCACCGCCCCCGCCGCGGCCTCGAGGGCTGCGTCGATCCCGGCCACCTTGGGCCCGCCCGCCTGCGCGAGCTCGGGCCGCCCGCCGCCACGACCGTCCACATGGACCGCCAGCGCGCCCACGAGCTTGCCGGCGTGCAGCCGGCCCTCGAGATCCTTGGTGACCGCGACCAGCAGGGTCGCCTTGCCCTCGCTATCCGCGCCCAGCACGACCACGCCCGAGCCCAGCCGATCGCGCAGGGCATCGGCCGCCGCGCGCAAGGTCTTGGCGTCGGCCCCCGAGATCCGCCGCGTCAGCAGCCTGACCCCCTGCACCGTGCCAACCTCGTCGGCGGCTCCATCCCCGCCCGTGGCCAGCTTCTGCTTGAGCTCTGCGATCACGCGATCACGCGCCTTCAGCTCGCCTTGCAGCTTGGCCACGCGCTCCGGCAATTCTTGCGCGCTCGCGGCGTGCAGCTGCGCCGCCACCTCGGCCGTGACCTCGGCCAGCGCCTGCACATGGGCCAGCGCCCCCAGTCCCGTCACCGCCTCGATGCGACGCACGCCCTGCGCGATGCCGGTCTCTCCCAAGATCGTGAACAGCCCGATGTCGCCGGCTCGGCTGACATGCGTGCCGCCGCACAGCTCCACGCTCTCGTGCCCGAGCCGCACCACCCGCACGCGATCGCCATACTTCTCGCCGAACAGGCCGATCGCGCCCTCGGCCTTGGCCTCGGGCATCGAGAGCTCCTTGGTGATGCTCGCGTCGTTGTGGAGCACCATCGCATTCACGCGGGCCTCGATCGCGCGCCGCTGCTCGGGCGTGACGGCGCGACTGTGGCTGAAGTCGAAGCGCAGGCGGTCGGGTGCCACCAGCGACCCCTTCTGCACCACGTGCTCGCCGAGCTCGGCCCGCAGCGCGTAGTGCAGCAGGTGCGTGGCGCTGTGATTGCGGCGGATCGCCTCGCGCCGCGCTCCGTCGACACGCAGCGTGAGCGTGGCGCCCACGGCCACGCTGCCGCGGAGCACTCGCCCGCGATGCACGTGCATGCCCGCGCGCGGCTTGGTGGTGTCCTCGATCACCACCTCGATGCCCGCGGCCTCGTCGAGCGCCACGCCGGTGTCGCCCACCTGACCGCCGCTCTCGGCGTAGAACGGGGTCCGATCGAGCACGAGCTCGAGCTCCTGCCCCTCGACGGCCTGCTCCACCTGCGCCCCGTCGACCAGGATCGCCTGCACCGTCGCCTGCGCCTCCTCGGCCTCGTAGCCCAGGAACTCGCTGTCGCCCACTTCCCGCTGCACGGCAAAGTACACATCGGCGATGCCCTCGCCTTGCCCCAGCGCTGCCCCGCGCCCACCCGCGGCGCCTTGCTTGGCCTTCACCGCCGCCTCGGCCGCGCCCTCGTCGAGCGTGAGCCCGTGCTCGCGCAGGATCACCGCCGTGAGGTCGATCGGGAAGCCATAGGTGTCGTAGAGATCGGCCGCGACGTCGGGATCGAAGGCGGCCTCGCTCGAGCTGCGCTCTCGCACCGCCTTGCGCAGGCGGCGAAGCCCGCGACCGAGCGTGCTGCGGAAGCCCTCTTCCTCGCTGCGCACGACCTCTTCGATCACCGCCGCCCGCTCCTGCAGCTCGGGGTACACGTCGCCGAAGATCTGCACGACCTTGCGACACACCTCGTGCATGAACGGCTGGTCGAGGCCCACGTCGGCCCCGTGGCGGATCGCCCGTCGCATGATGCGACGCAGCACGTAGTTGCGCCCGGCCTTGTCCGGGAACACGCCGTCGGCCACCAAGAACGCGGTGGCCCGGGCATGATCGGCGATCACCCGGAACGGCGCCTCACCCACCCCGCTCGGCGAGCCCGCGAGTCGCTTGGCCTCGTCCACCAGCGGCGCCAGCAGATCGGTCTCGTAGTTGCTGCCCACCCCCAGCACGGCCGCCGCCACGCGCTCGAGCCCCGAGCCGGTGTCGATGCTCGGCTTGGGCAGCGCGCGCATGCTGCCGCCGGCCAGCTTCTCGTACTGCATGAACACCAGGTTCCACAGCTCCACGTAGTCGCCATCGGCATACGCGGGCCCGGTCCCCGGCTCGGCCGCGGTGGCCGGCGCAGGCCCGTCGCCCCCCGTGTAGATGTGGATCTCCGAGCACGGGCCGCACGGCCCCGTGTCGCCCATCTGCCAGAAGTTGTCCTTGGCCGAGCACCGATAGATGCGCCCGCGCGGCACGTGGGCCGCCCAGAGCTCGGCCGCCTCGTCGTCGGCGGGCGCGTCCTCGCCGGTACCATCGAACACCGTGACCACCAGGCGGTCCTTGTCGAGGCCCAGCTCCTCGGTCAGGAAGCCCCAGCCCCACTCGATCGCGTCCTTCTTGAAGTAGTCGCCGAACGAGAAGTTGCCGAGCATCTCGAACAGCGTCTGGTGCCGCGGCGTGAACCCCACGTTGTCGAGGTCGTTGTGCTTGCCGCCGGCCCGAACGCAGCGCTGCACGGTCACGGCGCGCGAGTACGGGCGAGTCTCGCGGCCCGTGAACACGTCCTTGAACTGGTTCATCCCCGCGTTCACGAACAAGAGCGTGGGGTCGTCTTGGGGGACCAGCGAGGAGCTCGGCACATGCGTGTGCCCGCGCGACACGAAGTAGTCGACGAAGCGCTGGCGAACGGAAGCTGCGGTGAGCAGGCGCGTGCGGGAATCATCCATACTCGATCTCCATGCCGGAGGCATCGCCCCCGCCCGCAGCCACGCCGCGGAAGTACAACGCAAAGTCATCGGGGTTGGTCGAGGCCGCCAGCGCCATGTCGTAGGTCACCAGCTCGCGCTGCACCAGCTCGGTGAGCGACTGGTCGAACGAGATCATGCCGTACGGGTGGGCGCCGTCGCGGATCGCGTCGACCACCTCGACCGTGCGCGTGGGGTCGATGATCATGTCGCGGATGCGCGGCGTGTTGATCATGACCTCGACCGCCGGGATCATGCCGCGCCCGTCGGCGCGCGGCAGCAGCCGCTGCGAGACCACGGCCGAGAGGATCGACGCGAGCTGCAGGCGCACCGCGTGCTGCTGGTGCGGCGGGAAGATCTGCACGATGCGCCCGATGGTCTCCATCGCATCGAGCGTGTGCAGCGTGGAGAACACCAGGTGCCCGGTCTCCGCGGCGAGCATCGCGGTCTGCACCGTCTCGAGGTCGCGCATCTCGCCCACGAGCACCACGTCGGGGTCCTGACGCAGCGCCGCGCGCAGCGCGTTGGCGAAGTTGAGCGTGTCGAACCCGATCTCGCGCTGGTTCACCACCGAGCGCCGATCGGCGAACACGTACTCGATAGGATCCTCGATCGTGATGATGTGGCAGGCCCGCTCGATGTTGATGACGTTGAGCAGCGAGGCCAGCGTGGTCGACTTGCCCGAGCCCGTGATCCCCGTGACCAGCACCATCCCGCGCTGCTCGCGGGCCAGCTCCTTCACGCGCACCGGCAGGTTGAGGCGCTCGAACGGCGGGATGTCGGCCGCGATCACGCGCATCACCATTCCGCACTCGCCGCGCTGGCGGAACACGTTCACGCGGTAGCGCAGCCCGTCCGGGGTCGCATACGCGAGGTCGACCTCGTGCTGCGTCATGAACTTCTCATGAGTGTGGTCGCTCATGATGTTCATCGCGAACGTCATGATCACGTCCGAGGTCATCGGGGGCACGTCCTTGAGCGTGCGGAGGGCCCCGCGAATGCGGAACACCGGAGGCAGGCCCACCTTGAGGTGGATGTCCGATGCACCGAGCTTGCGCGCCGCCGCCAGCACCCGGTCGAAGATCTCGTTCATGAGGCCCCGTAAGGTAGCGGATCGCCGCACGCCGGGGGACCACCTCGCCGCGGCCGCGAGCGGATGCCCGAGGCTGGCCAAGGAGGCCGGGATTCGTGGAGTTTTGCCCCGCGCTACTCGTCGGTGCTGGACGCTTCCGGGCCCGGCTCTTGATAGCGCGGCATGTCGAGCATGGTCACGCCCTTGCGCAGCGGCTCGGGCGGCACTAGGGGCTTGACTCCCAGCTCGTCTTCGATCACCCGCAGCGCAACCTCATCGGCGAGGCCGGTCTGCTCGGCGATGTCGTGGGCCAGCTCGCGCAGCGCCGTGGGATCGACCTCGGCCGTGAGCTGCAGGGCGCCGCGATGACGATGCAACAGATCCAGGGCTTCCTCGAACGCTTGCTTGCTCACCATGACCGACGTCCTCTTCGGTGACGCAGCAGCGCTCGCGCCGTTGCATCACTCACGATGATAGACCCAACGGGCGCCGAAAATTCACGCCGTGGCCCAAAACGACACGGTGCTTTCTGCGCCGGCCGGCGCGCGTGGCCGCAAGTTTGCGAGCCCCCACGGACATCGTTTGCGTGCGCTCGGCGACCGCGGCGCAAGAGTTCGCCCGACGGGCAATACCCTACTCGTCGACCCTCACTCTGGCTCGAGCGGGCCAAACGCCAGGAGACCTTCGCCCAGCGCGAGCACGGCCGCGAGGCCTTCGTCGCACGTGGGCGAGATCTGTTCGGGCGGCAGCACGAACCCGGTCCCGCCGCGCGGGCGCAGCTCGATCACGAACGACGAGATGCCGTGCTCGCCGTAGGCCCAGTCCATCAGCGTACCGCTCGCGGGATAGAGCGAGGCCCCCGGCATCAAGCGGTAGCGCTCGCCGTGCTCGGCCTTCATCGCAGCGGCCAAGCGGTGCGCCAGCGCGGAGAGCTTGCCGTGATCGCGGCTGCGATCCTTGGTGTAGCTCCACGGGTGCAGCAGCAGCTGGCCGTAGCTGTGGAAGTCCACGTGCGCCGTGAAGTGCTCGGCCGCGATCAGATCGCGAAGCGCCGCCGACTCCGGCTCCGAGAACGGCGCCGTGCCGCGGTACACCTGCGAGGCGGTCTTGCCGCTCGACCCGTCGCGCCCCCACGCCACCGCGAAGTTGCGATTGAGATCCACGCCGTGCCCATCGCGTCGATTCTTGCGCCAGTAGCGATCGCGCCGCCAGCTGTGCACATAGCCATCGGGATTGGCCACCGGGACCACGACCAGCTCCACCGCGTCGACGAAGCGACGCAGCCGCGGATCGCCCTCGTAGCCGCGCACCAAGCGATCGGCCACGCACGTGCTCACCATCATCGAGATCCACTCGCGCGCGTGCAGCCCCGAGTCGATCAGCAGCCCCGCGCGACGCTCCCCCGCCCCGCGGATGCGGATCGCTCGCAGCGGCCGGCCCTCGAGCGAGGACCCGATCGTCTCGAGCTGCGCGAGGTCGGGTCGCAGCGCCGCGAGATCTTCGAGGTGCGCGTGGATCGCCTCGAGATCGCGATACTCGGTGAACCACTCGCCGGGTGCGGGGGGCTTGGCGATCGAGGCTGCCTGCAGGCGGGTGCGCTCGGTCGCGGCCACCGCCTCGATGTCGGGCACCAGGACCTCGAACGCCAGGTGCTCCTGGCGCAGCCACTCGACGCTCGCCGGATCGAGCACCACGTCGATCGTGGTCGCGTCCTCGTGATCGCTCCACACGTCGA
>JBFIJN010000278.1:0-11754 GCA_041600735.1 Nannocystaceae bacterium | reverse complement strand
TGCGGCTGCGCGGTGCTGAGGATCATCACCAGGCGATCGTGGGAGAACGAGAACCCGATCTGCCCGCCCACGACCTCGCGGCCCGCCGCGCGCTGAGCGAAGCCCACGCTGCGGATCCCGGCCGACACGTGGTTGCCGACCACCACGAAGTCGCTGGCGCTCGCGCCCGGAGCGAGCAAGGCCACGTGGCGCTCGAGCACCGCTCGGGCCACGCGCTCGGCCTCGGCCGCCGACGCGACCACGCCCGGTGCGACCCGCCCGGTCGCGAGGATCTGGCGCGGTCGATCGCCGTCCCAGGTGGCCCACGCGGAGCCAAGCTCATTGGCCAGCGCGCCCCAGGCCCGCTCGCGCGTGGGATGGGCCTGGGCTTGCCACACGTGCGGGGCCGCAGCGCGCAGCACGACCCCGCTCGCCAGCTCGCGCTCGCCCGTCCCGGCTCGATGGCTCACCCCAGCGGAAGGAGAGGCGGGTCGCACTACGGCGAGCGCGGCGGCCGGCCACAAGGTGAGGACGAGCGAGAGAGCGAGCGTTCTATTCACCACAAAACCTGCAATTCCCCGACGTCGGTTGTAGGTTCGCAGTCGGGCCGGGTCAAGCGATTCGGGTCGCCTGCGCCCCGGAACGAGGCTCTTCGTGGGGGGCCGTGCATGCGCGCCAACACCGCGAGCTCACGCGCGAGCGCGAGCCCCTCCCACGCATGAGGCGACCCTCGGTTGCCCGAGGGATGTTGACCGCACTTCGATTCGAGCCCGCGCTCAGCCGGAGAACGGCCGGCACACGAGCGGGCCGCCGTCCTCGCCAGAGCCACACGGCTCGCCCTCGGGCGCGAAGTCGTCCGACCAGCCCGAGCTCGAGAATCCCTCGTCGGGCCACGTCGACAGTGGGTCCACGCTCTGCAGCGGGTCTACGCTGGCAAGCCGGCCATCGGCGCAGCGTGGATCTCCCGGCGCGCAGCCGCTGCTCGCCGGCTCGATCCACCGCGACTCGCTGACCGCGGGCACCGTGGGGCCGTCGGCATCGGCGTCGAGCGCCACCCCGCTGCCTTGCTGCACCACCACCAGGGCCAGCGCGGCCGCGGCAGTCCACAGCGCGCTCACGGCCCCCGCATGCCGCCGCAGCCACGAGCGCTGCAGCGGCACCACGACTGGCGCCTCGAGTGCAGCCGCGGCTTCGTGCATCACCATCTGCAGGCGCGCGGCTCGTTGCAGCCGGCCCGCGCACACCGAGCAGTCGAGCACATGAGCCTCGAGCACCTCGGCCCGAGCGAAGGGCAAGGTGTCCGCGACGTAGTCGGCCAGATCCTCCTGCCGAGGGTGGCCATCGAGTGAAATGACCTTCATCGTTCGATCCTTCCGTTGCCGTCGAGCTCGGCCCGCATGCGCTTGCGGAGCTCGCAGACGATCTGCCGCACGCGCTGAACCGACAGCCCCAGCTCGTCGGCAACCTCGGTGGGGGTCAGCGCCCGCTCACCGTAGAGCAGTGCGAATACCTGGCGTGCATTGGGCGAGGCGCGCTCGAGCACGGCCTGCACCACGCGAAGCTGCTGGCGCGCGTCGAGCTGCTGCTCGAGATCGAGGGCGACCTCGCGGGCGGCTTGCTGCCGTGGCTCGTCGAGGCGGGCGCGTCGTCCGTCGCGCCGCAGATCGTCGCGCGCGAGGAAGCCCGCCTGCGTGATGATGAGACCGGGCAGCGAGAGCTCGGGGATGAGCCCGGCGCGGTGGCGATCGATCACGCGCATCCATGCGTCTTGGGCCAGCTCCTTGGCGCGCTCGAGCGAGATCCCGTGCGAGACCAGGGCGACGACCACCCGCCGGCCATGGCGGCGCATCAGATCATCCCAAGGAACCGCGTCGACCGGCGCCGGCGCTTCGACTGGCGCCTCGACCGGCGCCTCGATCGGCTCGGGCCACACCCACACGCTGCCATCCGCCCCTGCCGCCGCCGCCGGGAGCCCGGCGGGGCCCACGGCGGAGAAGATGCTGGGGCGGCTCACGGCAGGCACAACGACACGAGGCACCTCAACATATCGCGATCGCGGAGGCCGAGTCATCGGATCGGGCGCGTCGGATCACGCCAGCGGCAGCGCATCTCGCGCAAGGCGCAGCTGGATGTACGCGAAACACAGCGCAATCAACGCGACCAAGGAGGAGAGGCGGAGGCCGGAGTTGAGCGTGAACGCCAGCACCGGCAACACGCACCCCGCGAAGAACCAGCTCCGCGCGCCCGGCCGGTGTCGCCGCAGCAGCGCCGCCGCCGCGAAGCCGAGGCCCACGAAGAACGCGATGTGCAGCAGGGGCATGAGCAGCATGCTCGCCTCGAGCGTCTCGGGCGAGGTGAGCAGCACGAACAGCCCCGCCCGATCCGCGATGTCGATCACCGGGACCGCCGCCACGCCGATCCCCAACCACTGGGCCGCGGTCGCCAGGGCGCGCTGGGTCATCTCGTCGGCGAGGTCGCGCATCGTCACCTCAGGCATACGCGCCCGGAGCTCGCAGGTCACGTGATCGCCCCACGAATGCGCTCGTACGCACGAGAATCGTGCTCGCCGCCCCCGCTACCCGCGAGGCTCGTCGACACCACCCCTCCTCCGCGCAATGCTCTGCACCATGAGCACGTATCCGAGGACCTTCTCGCATATCGGCATCTCGGTCCCCGACGTCGAGAAGGCCGTGGAATTCTATACGAAGGTGATGGGCTGGTACCTCATCATGAAGCCCACCGTCATCACCGAGGAGACCGCGAGCCCGATCGGGAAGATGTGCGTGGACGTCTTTGGCCCGGGCTGGGGGTCGTTCAAGATCGCGCACATGTCCACCGGCGACCGGATCGGCGTGGAGATGTTCGAGTTCTCCAACAACGAGCGGCCCAAGGAGTTCGAGTACTGGAAGACCAGCACCTTCCATTTTTGCGTCCAGGACCCGGACATCGAGGGGCTGGTGAAGAAGATCGTGGAGCACGGCGGCAAGCAGCGCATGCCGATCCGCGAGTACTATCCCGGTGAGAAGCCCTACCGAATGTGCTACGTGGAAGATCCGTTCGGGCTCATCTTCGAGGTCTACTCGCATAGCTATGAGCTGATCTACTCGCAGGGCGCGTACTGATCCCCAGCGTGGGGTCTGCCCCCCACGCATACGCACGAGCCGCTCGCGGGTCACGCGATCGCCCCGCCAAATCGCGGGGTGACACGGCCGCCTTCGCCGCGCGATGCTCGACGCCATGGATGTGCGGGCTTCGAAGCTGGTGATCGCAGGCGTGCTGCTCGGGCTCGGCTGCGGTGGCGAGGGCGGTGACGACGGCCAGGCCTCGGCGGGCTCGGCGACCGCGGCGGCAACGACGGACGACGTGGGCTCGGCCGACGGCGTCAGCACGGGCGCGGGCACGGGGCAGGGCTCGCTCACCAGCGGCGTGACCACCGTGACCAGCACGAGCGGCCTCGACTCGACCGACGACGGCTTCGTCTTCGACGTGGGCACCCAGGCCGACGCGCCGCTCGGCGGCTGCGAGTGCGGACAGGCCAGCTCGTTCAGCTACATCTTCATCGCCAACTCACCGCAGTCCACGGTCTCGAAGATCGACACACTCTCGGTGACCGAAGTGGGCCGCTACCTCACCCGCGCGGATGCAGCGGGCAACCCCTCGCGGACCTCGGTCTCGATCTCGGGGCGCGCCGTGGCCGTCGCCAATCGGCACGGCGGGCTCATCAAGATCTTCGCCAACGAAGACGACTGCATCGACAGCAACGGCAACGGCACCATCGATACCTCGAGCGGTGCCGGCGACGTGCGGGCGTGGGACCAGGACGAGTGCGTGCACTGGTATCACGACTTCCCCGGCTGGACCGTGCAGCGCCCGGTCGCGTGGGCCCCCGGCGTGTTCGATGCGGCGCAGTGTCGCTGGCACGATGAAGCGGTGTGGACGGCCGGCTGCGGCGGTGGCTTCCAGCCCGGCTTCGGCGGCGACAGCACCACGCACGTGCACCTCATCGATGGCGAGACCGGCCTCGATCTGCAAGTGGTCGATCTCACCGACTACAGCTGCCAGGGCTTCGGCCCCTACGGCGGCGCGGTCGACAGCGAGGGCAACTTCTGGCTGCTGCAGAACAACGGGTTCCTGGCGCGGGTGGATCGCGACGACTTCACCCACCAGGTGTGGCCAAAGTCGGCCAACACCGCGCCCTATGGGCTCACCGTCGACGCGAGCGGGCGCCCGTGGGTCACCAGCTACAGCAACGCGGCCGGGGCGGCGCGCTTCGATCCGCTCACCGAGACCTGGGCCGAGGCCCTCGATCCCGTGCTCATCAACAACGGCCAGTCGGGCATTGCCCAGGGCGCCGACGGACGCATCTGGATGGGCGTCAACACCGGCGGGGGCCTGGGAATCGCGAGCATGGATCCCGAGACGCTGCTCGTCCTCGACACGTTCCCCGTGCCCGGCGTGCAGGGCAAGGGCATCAGCGTCGATGGCGAGGGCTACGTGTGGCGCGCGGGCGGCTCGACGGCCACGAAGATCGATCCCGATGACGGCAGCTCGAGCGCCTACGTGGGCTTGACCTCGGCGTACACGTACTCCGACATGACGGGCTTCGGCGTCGCCAACGCTTCGGGCTGCAACCCGGCCGGCTGACGCGCGCCGCTCAGCTCGGCTCAGAGCAGCGTGATCTCGTCGGTGATCGGCGCGAACGGATCGACGGTCGTGAACGGCGCGGTCGTCGTGACGCCCGAGGCATCGAAGGGATCGAACGTGGTGATGCGGGGCGCCGCGGTCATGCCGGCCACGGGCAGGAAGCCCCGAGGAAGCTGACGTACGGGCTTGGTCGCGGCATCGGAGACGAGCAGACCGGCGACGGGAAGGAAGCCCGCGGGGAGCGTGGGCAGCGGGCTGGTGATCATGACCGGAGTGGTGATCGTGACCGCGTCGGTGATCGTGATCGCATCCTTGACCGTGATCGCAGAGGCCGGTGCGGCGAGGGGAGTCGCGAGCACGTGCACGCGACGTGCGGGGCTGGGCTCGACCTCGTCGTCGAAGATCACGAGATCGAAGTCCTCCTCGGGGGCCGAGTCCTCCGCCCAGTCCTCCGCCCAGTCGGCGGGCGTGGTGAGGGCGACGGCCGAGAGCACGGGCTCGTCGATCGGCGAGGCCAGCGGCTCGACGGACGGCGTGGCGCTCGGGCTCGTGAGGCTCGTGAGGCTGGCCCCGTAGCTCGGGCCATCGCTCGTGCCAAAGCTCGAGGTCGCGGGTCCATCCGCTGCCCAGTCCACCATCTGCATGCCGCCGAACGTGATCGCGAAGGCGGCCATGGCAGAGACCGTGGCCATACGCCAGCTGCGGTCGCTGCGAGCTTGCGCCTCCAGCCGGGTGACTTGCGCCATGGGTGGCTGCGCGTGCAGCGAGCGGCGGCGCGGGTGCTTCATCCCCGCCAGTCGCTCGATCTCGTAGACGAGGCCTGGCGAGTCGTCGACGCCGAGGATGTGCAGGTCGGCCTCAGGGTCGGGTCGGAACGCGGCGCGCAGCTGCTTGGCCAGCGCGCGGTCGATGGTTCCGGGGACGCAGAGCACCCGGACCGAGGGCTGCGCGGGCGGGGCTTTTTGAACCCACGGGCGCGCGTCCGCGCCAAACTCGACGTCGACCTGCCAGCCGCGAGTGCGCAGCGCGCCCTCGAGCGCGCAGGCCACGGGGCGGAGGTCTTCACAACACAGGAGGATCAGCCGCTTGCGAACGGTGCAAGCCGTGGTCGCGGGGTTGATCGCGGGGGATTGGGTCTCGGCTTGGTGTGGCACCTTGTCCTACCCCATCCCATGGACTGGACGGGGGTCCAAGGAACCGGCGGATTCCTAGAGCGGCCGCGGCGGCCGCTCCCGCGCCAGCGTGATCTGCTGGTCGATCATCCCCTCGAACGCGTCGAGCAACCCCAGCAGGCCGGGAGTCTCGGGCTCGATCGTGTGCAGCGCCGACACGATGGCCTCGATGGTCGAGAGCTGGACCTCGGGCCGCGGAGCCTTGCGGATGCGGTAGCGACCCGGCTGCGTGGGCGCCAGCGCCACCGCCGGCAAGGCCTGCAGCCAGGGGTTGTCGCGCCGCAGCTTGCCTGCGGTCGACCACGTGCCGTCGAGCACCACCAGCGTGGAGGGAAGCTCGGGCATGCGATCGAGGCGCACCGCGCCCGGGGCAGGAAACAGCAGCGCCGCGTTGTTCAGCGCGCGAGGTGGGCACAGGTTGAGGCCCGCCTCGTCGCGCGTGGTCACGTGCACCTCGGCATTGCGCAGCCCCACCCGCGCGAGGCGGACGGTGCCGAACGGATGGCGTCGCTCGGCACCATGCTGGATGATCAACACGCGCGTGCGGTTGTCGACCGGCTGCACCAGGCTGCACACGCAGCTCACCTGCGGCCGCCGGCAGCGATAGCACATGAGCCGGCCGAGCTCGTTGGCGGGCCTGGGTTGGGGAATGGCGATGCCCCGCCATACCACGGGCGCGAGCTACTCGCCGAGTCGCGAATAGTCGGTGTAGCCCTTGGCCCCTGGCGTGTAGAACGTGGCGAAGTCTGGGGCATTGAGCGGCGCGGCCTCTTGCAGGCGCCGCGGAAGATCGGGGTTGGCGAGGAACGGCATGCCGAACGCGATCGCCTCGGTCTCGCCCGCGGCCAGGGCCTGCTCGGCCTTGGGGCCATCGTAGCCGCCGTTGAGGATGAGGGTGCCGCCGAAGGCCTTGCGGATGTGCGGATGCACCACCGGCACCCCCGCCTCGCCCATGACGCCGCCCGGCAGCGGCTCGAACACGTGCACGTAGGCGAGGCCGAGCTCGGCCATGCGGCGCGCACCATACGTGAACGTGGCCACCGGATCTTGGTCGCTCATGCCGTTGTAGCCCCCGGTGGGCGACACGCGAAAGCCGGTGCGCTCGCTGCCGATCGCCTCGGCGACCGCTCGCGCGACCTCGAGCGGGAACCGCCAGCGGTTCTCGATCGAGCCGCCATACTCGTCGTCGCGCTGGTTGGAGCCATCGCGGATGAACTGATCGAGCAAGTAGCCGTTGGCTCCGTGCAGCTCGATCCCATCGAAGCCGGCCGCGATGGCCCGCCGTGCCGCGGCTGCGTAGTCGGCCACGATGCCCGGCAGCTCCTCGGCTGCGAGCGCCCGCGGGGTCACGTAGTCCTTCAGCCCGTCGGCGGTGTGGGCCTGACCCTTGGCCGCGATCGCCGAGGGCCCCACGGGAAGCTCTCCCCCCTGGAAGTCGGGGTGCGAGACGCGACCCATGTGCCACAGCTGCAAGAAGATGCGCCCGCCGGCTTCGTGCACCGCGTGGGTCACCGCTCGCCAGCCTTCCTCGTGCGCATCGGTGTAGATCCCCGGCGCCCCCGCCCAGCCCGTGCCTTGGGCCGAGATCGCGGTGGCCTCGGTGACAATGAGCCCCGCCGAGGCGCGCTGGCGGTAGTACTCCGTCATGACGCTCGTGGGGGTGCCGTCGGGCCGCGCACGGCCGCGGGTCATCGGCGCCATGAAGATGCGATTGCGCAGGGCCAGAGGCCCGAGGACGAGGGAATCGAAGAGCTTGGACATGATGGCGGCTTGCAGTGAGCAGGTCGCCATCGCTCCGCACCGTGTTACGGCACGATCAACGCCTTCGCCCCGGCCGGCGTGGGAACCTCGTCCTTCGCCGCTTCGCCCTCGCGCTCGCGCGCCTCGAACTCGAACGCGAGCTCCTCGCCCGCGGGGTCCATGCCCACGCGCACGGTGCCGCCGTGCTCGAGCCGACCGAACAGCAGCTCGTCGACGAGCATCTCCTTGATCTTCTCGTCGATGAGCCGGGCCATCGGGCGCGCGCCGAACAGCTTGTCGTAGCCCTTCTCGGCCACCCACTGGCGCGCGTCGTCGCTGTACTCGATGTGCACGTCGCGGTCGGCCAGCTGCAGCTCGAGCTCGCCGAGCATCTTGTCGGCCACCTTGCGGATCACCTCGGGGCCCAGCGGAGCGAACATCACCGTCTTGTCGAGGCGATTGCGGAACTCCGGGCTGAACATGCGCTCGATCGCCTTGTTGGCGCTGCTGCTCTGCACGCCATCGTCGGTGAAGCCCATCTTGCGCGCCGTGATCTCCTGCGCCCCCGCGTTGGTGGTCATGATGATGATCACGTTGCGGAAGTCGGTCTTGCGCCCGGTGGTGTCGGTGAGCGTGGCCGCGTCCATCACCTGGAGCAGCACGGCGAAGATGTCGGGGTGCGCCTTCTCGATCTCGTCGAGCACCACGACCGAGTGCGGCTGCTTGCTCACCGCGTCGGTGAGCAGCCCGCCCTGATCGAAGCCCACGTAGCCGGGAGGCGCCCCGATGAGCCGACTGACGCTGTGCTTCTCCATGTACTCGGACATGTCGAAGCGCAGGAACGGCACGCCCATCACGCGGGCGAGCTGCTTGGCGAGCTCGGTCTTGCCGACCCCGGTGGGGCCCGCGAACAGGAACGAGCCGATCGGCTTGTCCTCGCGACCGAGACCCGCGCGGGCGCGCTTGATCGCGTGGGTGACCGTCTTGACCGCGTCGTCTTGGCCGTACAGCACCTCCTTGAGGCCCTCGTCGAGGCGACCGAGCACCTGGCGATCGTCGGTGCTCACCGACTTGGGCGGGATGCGTGCCATGCGAGCGATGACGGCCTCGACCTCGACCACGCCCACCACGATGGGCTCGGGGGTCGCCACCCCGTCGGCATCGGCGGGCGCACCCGTGTCGTCGGGACGGCTCTTGGCCTTGGTCTCGGACTCGTCGCTCGGCTGGGCATCGGCGACCGACGGGGTCGGCAGCTGGATCGGATGATCGATGCGGGCGGCGGCACCGACCTCGTCCATCACATCGATCGCGCTGTCGGGCAGGTGGCGGTCGCGCAGGAACTTGTGCGCGAGCTCGACCGCGGCCTGGAGCGCCTCGGGCGTGTAGCGCACCAAGTGATGCTCTTGATAGACCTCGGCGAGGCCCTGGAGGATGAGCAGGGTCTCTTCCTTGCTGGGCTCGACGATCTCAATCTTCTGAAATCGGCGGGCCAGCGCGGCGTCGCGCTCGAACGAGGACTTGAACTCCTTGTAGGTCGTGGAGCCGATGCAGCGCATCGACCCCGACGAGAGCGCGGGCTTGAGCATGTTGCTCGCGTCCATCGAGCCGCCCGAGGTTGCGCCTGCGCCCACCACCGTGTGGATCTCGTCGATGAACAGGATCGCGTCGGGGTCGGCCTCGATCGCGGCGATCACCGCCTTGAGTCGTTCTTCGAATTGGCCGCGGAACTTGGTGCCGGCCAACAGCGAGCCCATGTCGAGCGCGTAGATGTGCGCGTCCTTGATGACCTTGGGGACCTTGCCCTCGTGGATTCGCAGCGCGAGGCCCTCGACCACCGCGGTCTTGCCCACGCCGGGCTCGCCCACGAGCACGGGGTTGTTCTTGCGGCGCCGGCACAGCACCTGCACCACCCGCAGCACCTCTTGGTTGCGCCCGATGAGCGGCTCGATGCGCCCGGCCTCGGCCTTGGCCTTGAGGTCGACCGAGTAGGCCGCGAGCGGATCGTCGGCCACGTCGCCGCCGTCGGCCTCGGGATCGCGACCCTGGGGCGCCGAGCCGCCCGGAGCGCCGCTTCCGGGGGAGGCACCGCTGCGGCGTGGGCGGGGCACGCCCTTGCCCAGGCCATGCGAGATATAGAGAGTGACGTCGCGCCGCGTGATCCCGTGGCTCGCCAGGATGAACGCCGCGTTGGACTCGGGCTCGGCGAAGATGGCAACGAGCAGGTTGGCGCCCGTCACCTCGCGCTTGCCGGCGCCCTGCACATGCAGCACGGCGCGCTGAAGCACGCGCCCCACCCCGATCGTCTGGTGGGTGGTGAGCTCCTCGTCCTCGGGGACCTCGTCCATGTTCTCGTCGAGGAACTCCTCGATGTCGGCGCGCACCGCCTCGAGGTCGGCGCCGCAGCCGGTGAGCACCTTGCCCGCGCTCTCGTCGTCGAGCAGCGCGAGCAGCAGGTGCTCGAGCGTGAGGTACTCGTGCCGCCGCCGCTGGGTGTCTTCGATCGCCTGTTGGATCGTGACCTTGAGCTCTTCACTCAGCATCTTCGCCCTCGTCTTCCGGCTCCATCGACGCCATCAGGGGGTGGTCGTTCTTGCGGGCGAGCAGGTGGACCTGCGCGACCTTGGTCTCTGCGACCTCATGGGTATAGATGCCCGCGACGCCCGAGCCGTGGTTGTGCACGTGCAGCATGATGCGCGTGGCCTCGGACTCGCTGCGGTGGAAGACGGTCTCGAGCAACCGCACCACGAAATCCATGGGCGTGTAGTCGTCGTTGTGCAGCACCACGCGGAACATGCGCGGACGCTTGACCTTCTTCTCTTGGCGCTCTTGGAGCACCACCCCGTTCTCTCGTTGTTCCTTGCTTCGCTTCTCACTCACGGGGTACCGGCGACCTCGCGGCGATTCTAGCAGGGGCCATCCCGCTTGCCTCCCGCCCGAACGGGCAGGGACCCCGCCTGGCGCCCTTGGTTTGCAGGCGTGGCCCGGCGCAAGTAGAAGCTGGGGACGGTGCGGCTGGCCACGCGTACGGTTGTCGATCTCGCGGGCGTCGATCCCGCGGCTTGGGATGCGCTCGATCACGGGCCCAGCCCCTTCACCCAGTACGGGTTCCTCCGCGCGCTCGAGCGCTCTGGGTCGGTCGGCAAGGGCACGGGCTGGGAGCCGCACTACGTGCTGGTCGAGGCCAGCGTCGAGGCGGGGGTCGAGGCCAGCGTCGAGGCGGAGGTCGAGCCGCCGGGCGCCGCGGGCACCCCCACCCGGCTCGTGGGCGCGGTGGCCTGCTATCGCAAGACTCACAGCTACGGCGAGTACATCTTCGACTTCGGCTGGGCGCGCGGGAGCATCCAGGCGGGGCTCCCCTACTACCCCAAGCTCGTGATCGCGGCTCCGCACACGCCGGCCACCGGGCGACGGCTGCTGATCGCGCCCGGGCTCGCGCCGGCCGAGCACGAGGCCGTCATGGAGGCGCTGCTGCAGCGCGTGCGCGCGCTGGCCGACGAGCTCGAGTGCAGCTCGGTGCACTGGTTGTTCTGCAGCGCCGAGGAGCACCGAGCCCTCGCCGCCGCGGGACAGTTTCCTCGCGCGAGCTTCCAGTTCCACTGGCACAACCGCCCGGGCGCCGGCTACCGCGACTTCGAGGACTTCTTGGGCGAGCTCGCCTCGCGCAAGCGCAAGCAGATCCGCAAGGAGCGACGCCGGGCCCTCGACGTGATCGACGGCCCGGTCGACCTGCGACCCGCCGCCGAGTGGACGAGCCAAGACATCACGCAGCTCGAGGGCTTCTACCGGCGCACGTGCTTCATGCACGGCAACGACGGCTACCTCACCCCCGAGTTCTTCGCGCTGCTCCCCCAGCTGATGCCGCACTGCGCCCGCTTCGCCCACGTCGAGCAGGGCGGCGAGACGGTCGCCGGCGCGCTCTACTTTCAGAGCGAGCACGCGCTCTACGGCCGCTACTGGGGCTGCGCGCGCGAGATCCCGTTCCTGCACTTCGAGGTGGCCTACTACGCGGGCATCGAGCACTGCATCCACGAGGGCCTGCCGCTATTCGAAGCCGGGGCGCAAGGCGAGCACAAGCTCTTGCGCGGGTTCTTGCCGGTGCCCACCTACAGCAACCATTGGATGCGTCACCCGGCGCTGCGCGAGGGCGTGGAGCGATTCCTGCGCGGAGAGGCACGCGAGCTCGGGTCGTACATGGCTCAGCTCGCTCGCTTCAGCCCCT
>JBFIJN010000277.1:0-11771 GCA_041600735.1 Nannocystaceae bacterium | reverse complement strand
GCTCAAGTATCCCGAGCTGATGATCTTCGGCGAGGACGTGGCGCGCAAGGGCGGAGTCTACGGGCTCACGCGCGGGCTGCAGCGACGCATGGGCATCGGGCGCGTGTTCGACACGCTGCTCGACGAGCAGACGATCCTGGGGCTGGCGATCGGAGCCGCGCAGGCGGGCTTCATCCCGATTCCCGAGATCCAGTACCTGGCGTACCTGCACAATGCCGAGGATCAGCTGCGCGGCGAGGCGGCCACCTTGCAGTACTTCTCGCAGGGGCAGTTCTCCAATCCCATGGTGGTGCGGATCGCCTCCTACGCCTATCAGAAGGGCTTTGGCGGGCACTTTCACAACGACAACTCCGTCGCGGTGCTGCGCGACGTGCCGGGGTTGATCATCGCCTCGCCCAGCAACGGTGCCGATGCGGCGGCGATGCTGCGCACGTGCGTGGCCGCGGCCAAGGTCGATGGCGCCGTCGCGGTGTTCCTCGAGCCGATTGCGCTCTACAACACGCGCGACCTCTACGAGGACGGCGACGGCCAGTTCCAGAGCGCGTACCAACACGATGGCCCCGCGGTCGAGCTGGGTCGAGCCCGACGCTACGGCGAAGGCAAGGATCTCCTGATGGTCTCGTTCGCCAACGGGGTCCGCATGTCGCGACGCGTGGCGCGGCAGCTCGAGGGCGAGGGCATCGCGGCGTCGGTGCTGGACCTGCGGTGGCTGGCGCCGCTGCCCATCGAGGACCTGCTCGCCGCCGCGCGCGAGGTCGGGAACGTGCTGGTGGTCGACGAGACGCGCAAGAGCGGCGGCGTCTCGGAGGGGATCGTGGCCGCACTGATCGACGGTGGCTATCGCGGACCGCTGCGCCGGGTGACGAGCATGGACAGCTTCATTCCCCTCGGGCCCGCCGCAGACTTGGTGCTGCTGGGCGAGGCCGAGATCCTGGCCGCGGCGCGAGAGCTGGTGGGGCGCAGCTAGCCGCTGGAGAGCGGGCTACGGCTCGGTGAACACGTCCGAGGGCCCCATGGCGCCGCGGCGGTCGTTCGCTCAAGGGACGAGCACGGCGCGGAAGCGGACCTCGTTGGCCATCATCGCGGCAAAGGCCTCGCCGGCGCGGTCGAGCGGGAACGTCTCGATGCGGGCGCGCACGTCGTGGAGCGCGCTGAAGCGCAGCGTGTCCTCGGAGTCCATCGCGCTGCCGCTGGGCCAGCCCTGGATCCGCTTGCCGCTGAGCAGCGAGCCCGGCACCAGCGGGAGCGGATCGAATGCGGCGGCCACCACCAGCAGCTGGCCGCGCGCGGTCAGGCCACCCATGACCGCGGCGATCGCATCGCTGTGGGGCGCGGTGGCGAGGATCACGTCGGCACCGCCGAGCGCCTGCAGGGCGGCCGCGGGATCCTGGGCCGAGGCATCGACGTACTCGTGCGCACCCAGCTCGGCTGCGAGGGCGCGCTTGGACTCGCTGCCGGAGATCGCAATCACGCGAAAGCCCATCTGGTTGGCGTACTGGATCGCGAGGTGCCCGAGCCCGCCGATGCCGTGCACCGCGACCGTGTCGCCCGCCCGCGCGCCGCTGTTGCGCAGCGAGTTGTACGTGGTGATCCCCGCGCACAAGAGCGGCCCTGCGTCCACGGCGGGGAGCCCCTCGGGAATGCTGGCGCACGCCTCCCAGGGCGTGACCATGCGCTCCGCATAGCCGCCGTCGTGGCTCATCCCCGTGATCTTGGCGTTCTTGCAATCGATGAAGCGGCCGCGGCGGCACGGATCGCAGGTGAAGCAGTGTCCGCCGTGCCAGCCCACACCCACTCGGTCCCCGATCTTCCAGCGGGTCACGCCCGCGCCCACGGCGTCGACCTTGCCGGCGACCTCGTGGCCTGGAATTCGCGGATAGGTGAGACCGGGAAAGCCGCCGAATTTCACGAACGCGTCGCTGTGACAGACGCCGCATGCCTCTACGGCGATCCGCACCTGCCCGGGCCCTGGCTGGGGATCCTCGCGCTCTACGACCGCGAAATCTCCGCCCGCCTTGCTGATCTGAACGGCCTTCATCGGAGGCCGAGAATACCACGTGGGTTTCACTCGGCGCGGTCCAGGCGGCCTCGCGAGCTCCGGCAAGATCTTCGTGGTCGGGCCACTGTTCGCCCTGAGCTGGGGCACGAGGGCCGACTCGCGGGCGGGTCCCACGCCACTTGCAGTCTCGGCCTACGGCCGGCGTATGCTGGGCGGCGCTCGTGAACGATCCGACCCCACCGTCCTGCGCGGCGACGCAGGAAGCTCGTGAGGACCCGCGTCGCGGGCTCGCTCGCGCACTGCCGTGGATGTTCTCGCTCGCGGTGCACGCTGGGTTGCTGGCGTGGTGGATGAGCCTGCCGGGAGACCCGCCGCGCGTGGTGGAGCCTGCGCTCGAGCTGCGGGTGATCGAGCTGGTGGAGCTGCCGCCGCCGAGCGAGGCGGAGCCGGGGCCGAGCGAGTCGGAGCCGAGCGAGTCGGAGCCGCGCGAGACGGAGCCGAGCGAGACGGAGCCGAGCGAGTCGGAGCCGAGCGAGACGGAGCCGCTGCCGAGCCAGCGGTCGCCTGCCAGTGTGGATCGTCGCTCGACGGGACCGAGCGAGCCCGCGGGACCGAGCGAGCCCGCGGGACCGAGCGAGCCCGCGGGACCGAGCGAGCCCAGCGACGGGGGCATTGCGCTGCTGGGTCTGCGAGGGGGTAGCCGCACGTCGGGAGCCGCGCCGAGCCTGCGGCCGGCGCTCCCGCGACCTCCCGTTGGCGGGCACGTGGTGCAGGAAGTCGGCGCTGCGCGGCCTCCGGCGTCGGCGCTGCGCGACGGCCAGCCCCGCTCGCTCGCGGAGGCGGGCTTTCGCACCACGCGCAACGGCAAGCAGGTGTACCGCGACAAGACGGGGCGCTTCACGGCCACGCTCGGGGCCGATGGCCGCGTGAAGTTCAAGAACATGCCGGTCGCGGTCTCGCGCGATCCGTTGACCGGTGCGCCCAAGGGCCTCGGCATGCCGGGTATGGCCGAGGGCCTGCGGGTGGCTTCGGGCATCGAGCTCTACCAGCAAGAGAAGCACCGCCTGCTCGAGGAGACGTTCGATCTGCGCCTGCAGCTGGCGCTCGCGTTTGCCCGCGACAAGGTCGACCGCCGGCTGAAGTCGCTCTATCGCGAGCTGCTCGATCTGTGGGCGGAGGACACCAAGGACGAGGCCCAGCGCCGGGCCGCGCTGTTTCGCCGCTGGGACGACTGCGAAGAAGGGCTGCCGCTCTCGCTGCCCGGGTTCGCGGGTGCAGCCAGCTCGGAGCTCGATGAGCTGCGGCGCAGCGCCGGCGACCAGGCGCGCGAGACGATCGAGCGCTTCATCCAGCGCCAGCTGCCCGCGGGCTCGCCCCAGGCCTACACCGACGACGAGCTGCGCCGCTTGAACGCCTCGCGCCGCAGCCGGGGCCGCTTCGCACCGTATCGCTGACGGCCAGCGCGGGCACGCTCGCCTGCTATGCTGCCGGCCGATGGTGTCGCCCGATCCCATGCTCGCCGGGGCCGCACCGGCCGAGCCCTCGGCCCCGCCGCCCAAGCGAGGCATCAAGGCGTTCTTCCTGCGCTACGGGAAGATGCTCTGGTGGTTCCACTCGTTCTACGCGCTGGGCCTGGGCATCTCCATCATCGTGTTCGCGCAGAAGGGGTTCGCGCACGCACGCTGGCTGAGCATCTCGCTCGGCGGGGCGTGGGTCGTGCTGATCTTGTTCTTCCGCTTCTTTGGCAGCGGGAGCAACCGGGCGCTCGAGGGGCGCGGGGCCAAGCTGCGCTTCTTCGTGATGACCTACGTGCTCAAGAACCTCTACCAGGGCATGTTGTTCTTCCTGCTGCCGTTCTACTGGCGCTCGGCCACCTACGAGACGCCCAACCAATGGTTCGTGGTCGCGCTCGGCCTGTGTGCGTTCCTCAGCACGCTCGACGTGGTGTTCGACCAGGTCCTCATGCGCTGGAAGATGGCCGCGTCGCTGTTCTACTTCGTGACCTTGTTTGCCTGCCTGAACCTCGTGATCCCGGCGCTGCTGCCCAATAGCCGCAGCCTGGTGACCATGACGGCCGCGGCCGCGATCTCGGCGATCTCGTTCTGGCTGATGCACGTGCCGCTGCGCCAGCTCCAGCGCCCGCTGGTGGTGGTTGCGCTCGTGGGCTGGACGATGGGCGCGGTGCTGGGCGTGTACTTCGGGCGCTCGTTCGTGCCGCCGGTGGCCATGTATGTGTCCTACGGCGCGGTGGGGCCCGAGCTGCTGTCCGATGGCCGCTTGGCCATCGAGGCCCACCGCCTGCATCACTCGCTCATCCGCGATCTGTATGCGGTCACCGACGTGATGGTGCCCGGCGGCAAGGGCGATCGTCTGCTGCACGTGTGGAACCACGACGGCAAGGAGGTCGCGCGCGTGACGGGGGTCGATCCGCGGGCCGACGGCCCCATGGGCACGGTGCGGCTGCGCTCGCAGGTGCCGAGCGAGGCCTTGGAGAGCGATCCGGTGGGCGAGTGGACCGTCGACGTGCTCACGCAAGACGGTCAGCTGATCGGGCGCACCGCGTTCGAGATCACGCAGTAGGTGCGGGGGCAGCCGCGGGGGCGTCGATGAGTGCGGTGGAGCCCGGTGGCCGCGGATCGGAGGCCGCGGGATCGCCCGGCGGCACGAGCAGCGGTCGTCGCCACCACAGGAGCCCACCGAAGATCACCGTGCCCGGGAGGCTGAGCAGCTGGCCCAGCACGAGCGCGAAGCCGTCGGATTCCGACTGGCGCGCCTTGAAGAACTCGAGCAGGAACCGCACGGTGAAGTAGCCGCCCAGCAGCAGGAACGAAGTGGCGCCCTTGCGCAGCCGATGACGCCAGCGCTGGTGCAGCCACATCCCGGTGATGATGAGCGCGGTGCCGAGCACGACCTCGTAGAGCTGCGAGGGGTGGCGCGGCTCGGGCAGGCCCGTCGCGTCGAAGATCACTCCCCAGGGCATGCTGGTCGGGCGACCCACGACCTCGGAGTTGATGAAGTTGCCCATGCGGATGAACGGGAACATCCACACCGCGGCCAAGGTGACGGCATCCGCCACGCGATAGAAGTCGAGCCGGTAGAGCCGCGCATAGACGTAGAGCGTGGTGATCACCCCGATCGCGCCGCCGTGGCTCGACAGCCCAAAGCGAAAGTCGAGCAGCGAGGCCGGGTTGGCGATGAACGTGGACCAGTTGTAGACGACCACGTCGAGCACGTGCGCGCCCACGAACAGCGACCCGAGCAGCCAGAACGCGAGGTTCGAGGCGTGCTTCTCCTCGAGGCCGCGCTCCACGAAGAAGCGGTGGGCCATCCACACCGTGGCGAACAAGCCCACGGTGAACAAGAAGCCATACCAGTGGACCGCGAGCGCCCCCCAGCGCAGCATCACGGGATCTGCGTGCCAGTGCATGCGAACGAGGCTCTCCTCGCGGGGAGCCTCGCAAGCACGGGCGTCGCTTGTCAAACCCGGGGGCCCCGGGTCGGGCTACTCGGTCGGGGTCGTGAGCGCTTGGGGTCGGTGGTAGCTCGCCACCGCAGTGCGCGGGGCGGCGTAGCTGCGCTCGGGTGCGAGGTACTCGATCGCGGTCACCTCGGCGTCGTAGCCCGCGGGTAGCGGCGCACGCACGGTGAAGCCGCTGCCCTCCGACCACGCATCGACCTGGGCCTCGCTGGTGTCGAGCACCGCCTTGCCGGCCATGAAGCGCAGCGAGTGGCCTTCGCTCGCCACCGAGATCGCGCCGCGCTCGGTCCACCAGCGGGCCTCGCCCGTGGCGGGGTTGACCGAGCCCACGAGCATCGCCTGATCCTCGGGCATGCCCACCGAGGCCGCGTCCCAGCTGGTGAGCGTGCGGATGCGGGCGAAGGTCGCGCTCCACTGCCAGTCGGACACCCACGTTGGGCTGCAGTAGCTCATGTAGTCGGTGTGGTTGGAGGCGTTGCGCAGCTGGAAGTCGCGCACGCCAAAGCCCCACACGCCGATGAGACCGTTGGGGTAGGGGTACGTGGGATCGGGCCCGCCCGAGGACACGCCGGGGCACGTGATGTGCTGACGACCCTGGGTGTGGCCGATCTCGTGGACGAACGTGTCCATGCCGACCTCGTTGTTGCCGAGGTACTGGGTGCCGATCGCCGCGCGCATCGAGCCTGCGCCCATCGTGTCGTCGGGGATGCCGCCGGCGACCCCCAGCAGGCAGCCGCCTCCATCACCGATGCACGCGCCGCAGTTGTCGAACAGCGTGTAGTAGTAGACGTTGGGATCGGGGGCTTGCGAGGCGCGGTACTGCTGGGTGCGGCCGAGCAGCGCGAAGAAGTCGTTGGGGTTGCTGAGGTCGAGGTCGTTCACCACGTAGGGCGGGTCCCAGCGGATGTCGATCGTCTCGAGCGGATTCTGCTGGTACATCGAGTCGGCGTAGCGCTGGAGCGTTGCGTCGTCGGCGGTGACGTCTCGGCTGCAGCCGGGCCCGGAGTAGCTCACGGGCACCAGCACGATCTTCATCTGGAGCTCGACCGGCTCGGCACCGATGAGGTCGGGCTCGGGCGGGGTGCTGGGCGGCGTGGCCACCTCGGGCAGCGCCTCCCAGCCCGTGCCCGCCTCGAACAGCTCCACCTGGTACTTCACGCCGGGCACCATCCACTCGCCCACCACGCCGAACAAGAAGCCCGACTGAAGCGAGGTGGTCGAGCTATTGCCCGAGATCGTGGTGATCTCGCTCTGCGTCTCCACGGTGCCGTCGGGCAGGTGGATGTGAAGGCGCGCCTCGATGTCGCGCTGCACCCAGCTGCTCTCGTCGACCTCGACGTAGACGCGCACGACGGTGTTGCGGCCCTTGGGGAGGCTCGCGTTGCGGCCCTCCGGTCCGACCCAGGCGCCGTCTTGGCCGATGGGGATCGCGACGCCCGAGTTGGCCTCGACGAGGCTCACCGTGATGCCGCCGCGGGCGGGAACGTCGACGTCCTCCATGCCGCCGGTCGTGCCGTCGGCCGTCTCGTCGACGCTGCCGGTGGAGTCCCCAACGTCGGAGGTCCCAGCGGAGGTCTCGTTTCCGCTCGCACCGGTCTCGCCGTTGGCTCCGTCGATGATGCAGCCCGGGGCCAGAAAGCTCAGGGGGAACAGGAGAGATGGCAGCTTCGACACGCTTGCAATGTGGCAGAAAGTAGGTGGTAATTCAAAGCGGCCAAACGTCGCGGGGCGAGGCTTCGCAGGGTGGCTCGCCCGCCATCACCACCTCGCAAGTGGGCTGAGATCCGCCATGTTTCGTGCGCTGCGCCGCTTCTACCTCGTTGCCGGGATTCACCTCGGTCGGGGAGCGTATGCAAGATCACGGCGGCTCCTCACGTCGAGTTGGACCTTGGTGTGCGTGTTGGGAGGCTGCGATCCCCTACCGCCGCTCCCGTCGGTCTGCGAGGAGCAGCCGTGCGGGATCCGCGAGACGCGCGAGGGTCCGAGCTGCGGCAACGGCCTGGTCGAGGATGGTGAGGACTGTGATCTCGGCTTCGGCAACGGTCCCGAGGGCGCGTGTCGGGCCGACTGCCGGGCGCCGCGGTGCGGGGATGGCCTGCCCGATGAGGGTGAGCGCTGTGACGATGGCAACCGCGACGATCGAGATGCCTGTCGCTCCGACTGTCGGCGGCCGCTGCAGTCCACGTGGGTGCGCGCGCCGAGCGGGGGCGATCGAGCTGCGATCGCGCTGGGTCTCGCGCTCGATCGAGAGGGCGGGGCGGTGGTGGTGGGGCACGGTCAACCCCGCGCGGGCGCAGTGCCGCGCGCGTGGGTGGCCGGGTACTCGCGCGATGGTGAGGAGCGCTGGGCCCAGTGGCTGCCGCACGACGACGTGTGGAGCTCGGCTACGGCGCGCGCGGTCGCGGTCGATGCCGCGGGCGACGTATGGGTGACCGGCGATGCCGTGGGGGAGCACGACGACGATCTATGGGTCGCGCGCTGTGATCCCGAGGGCACTCCGCGCTGGAGCTGGGTGCAGGACTTCGGGGGCGGTCGCGATCGCGGGGTGGCGCTGGCGCTCGACGAGCACGGCGTGGTGGTCGCCGGCGAGATGCTGCGTGAGGCTCACGATCGCGACGGACTGGTGCTGGCGCTCGATGGCGAGGGCGAGCGGCGCTGGACCTGGCGCCACGACGGCCCCGCAGGCGTGCTCGATGATGCGCGGGCCGTGGTGATCACGGCGGACGGGGGCGCGGTCGTGGGCGGCGGCGAGGATGATCTCACCGCGTGGTGGGTGGCCAAGCTCGATGCGAGCGGGAACCTGGTCGGGGTGACGCGGATGCGCGGGCAGGTTGGCGCGTGGGTGTCGGCGCTGGCGGTGGATGCGAGCGGGGATCTGTGGGCGGCGGGGACCGAGGTGCTCGAGGCACCCCGACCCACGGACGCCAGCACGTGGCATGCCCAGCCCTGGCTGGCGCGGCTCGACGCGGCCGGTGGCGTGCGCTGGCGGGTGGCGGCGCCGCCCGAGCGAGAGGCGCGGCGCGAGGCGTACGCGGTGGTGCTCGACCCCGAAGGCGGGGCCACGATGGTCGGCACGGATCCGATCGAAGGCGCGACGTGCTCGCGCCGCTACTGCCCGGGGCGCCTGTGGCTCGCCGCCTACGACCGTGAGGGCACGCGCCGCTACTTCGCGCACCCCGAGGAGATGGGGCAGGGCGAGGGGCGAGCGGCGCTGCGCGATGCGGAGGGCCTGCTGTGGCTCGCGGGCGCGCGGCGGCTGGTGTTCTTCGAGCCCGACGCGTGGCTCGGTCGCTACCGCGAGCTGCCACCGCTGGAGGCGGGGCCGTGAGCGGCGGCCGGCTCGGACTCGTGCTCGCCGTGGGGCTGGCGCTCGTGCCCGCCGCGAGCGCAGCGGCGGGGGCCCGGCGCACGACCGTGTTCCTCGACTTCGGCGGCGGCGTGCTCGGGCCCGGCGACGACTCGAGCCTGGGGCAATCCGCGTGCGTGCCGACGCAGTTCATCTACCCGATCTTCTTGGGGAGCGAGCGCGCCGCGGAGATCGCCGTGGACGAGGCGCGCCGCTTGCTGGCCCCGTATGGCGTGCGCGTGGTGGCCGAGCGACCGCCCGCAATGCTGCCGTACACGCATGTACGCGTGGGCGGGCACCCCACCACGCTGGGCGTCGATCCCAAGCTCAACGGGCTCGCCTGCGACGTGGACTGCGATGACCAGTCACCCCGCGACACCGTGTTCATGTTTGCCGAGAAGTGGGTGTCGAGCGCGGTGCTGGCCGAGCTCGAAGAGGACGCGCGCGCGGTGCAGGTGGGGCGCATCGCGATCCACGAGGCGGCGCATGCATGGGGCTTGGAGCATGCGGGTGCCTCGGAATCGGTGATGGCTCGCTTCCCTTCGACCGGCGAGCCGAGCTTCGTGGAGGGCTGCCTGCCGCTCGACCTCGATGGCGACAGTGAGTGCCCGCTCGCGCGGGCGCGGTACTGTGGCGATGGCCAGCAGGACGCCCATGCAGAGCTCCTGGCGCTGTTTGGCGATGGCGCGCCCGATCGAGAGCCGCCCCACGCGGAGATCCTGTGGCCTCCGGATGGTCTGGTGCTCGTCCCCGGCGAGACGCTCGAGGTCGAGGTCGCGGTGGGCGACGATCACGAGGGCTTTGGCTGGAGGCTCGAGGTCCCCGAGCTCGGCTGGGAGCACGTGGCGCGCGATTCCGCGGACACGACGCTGTCGCTGGTGGTCCCGCAGGGGCGCTTCACGCTGCGGCTCGAGGTGTTGGATCACGATCGCAACGCGAGCGAGGCCGAGGCGACGATCGAGGCGCGACGACTCATCGATGACGAGGACGCAGTGCCAGGACCGCAAGCGGCGTGCGCATGCCAAGAAGGTGCGGCGCGGTGGAGCGGGGTGTGGTGGGTCGTGCTCCTGTTGGGTTGTTGTTCGCCGCGGACCCGTGCCCTATGCTCGCGCGGTGATGATGAAGTCGCTGGCCCTGGCTCCGGGACTCTTGGTCGTGCTCGCCTGTGGTCCCGACGGCAGCGCTGCGGACGGTGAGGGTGGCTCGACCACGGGGGCGACCGGCTCGACGGGTGCGTCGACGGAGGCCCACGCCGAGTCGACGAGCGTGGCCACCGACGCGGTCGACTCGACGGCCGGCCCGGTCGACACCGACGATCCCGAGCCACTGCCGCCTCCGCCCGCGACGGGCATTCAGATCGTCGATGTCACCGCGGACCAAGGCATTCGCGTGCCCGTGGCTCGCGGTGGGCTCCTCGTGGGGCCCGGCGAGCGCAACGCGGCCGTGCTCCAGGGGCGTGAGACGGTGCTGCGCGCCTTCTACTCGACCTCTCCGGGGTTCGCGACGCGGGACATCTACGGCGTGCTCACGCTCGAGCACACCGATGGCAGCACCGCGCAGTACGAGGCGTTCGTCTCGGCCTCCGCGCCCGGCCCCGAGTGTGCGGGCGTCGACCTCTACGAGTGTCGCTATGGGATCACCCAGGGCGCGTTGCTGTGGCGCATCCTGGGGGCCGACGTGCGCCCTGGCACGCAGTATCGCATCGAGCTCTTCGAGGTCGCCCCGGGCCACGAAGATGATGTCTCCGCGGAGATCCCCGTGTTCCCCACCGACGGCAGCACGATCCAGATCGGCGTAGAAGACAGCTACATGAAGATGCGGGTCGTCGTGGTGCCGTTCCGCCACGATGTCGGCCCCGCCTGCGCCGAGGCCCCCGATCTGCTCGAGGAGTTCGGCACCGACTTCGAAGGCAACCCGCGCACCGTCGCCGACTACTTCCGCGAGCGCTTGTTCGCCCACAACCCCGTCGACGAGGTCGAGATCCTCGTGCACGAGGTGGTGCAGTTCAATGGCAATGCCCAGCAAGGCCAGGGCTTGCTCAGTGCGCTCCAGCAGCTGCGCTTCCAAGAGGGGGCGCCCCCCGAGCAGTACTACTACGGGGTCATTCGCCCCTGCCAAGGGGCACCCGATTTCTCGGGGATCGCCCAGCTCGGCGGCCCCTCACCCGGGCAGGCGGCGCAGCGCGTGGGGTGGGGTGTCTACCATGCGAGCCCGAGCACCACGGCGGGGACGTTCGTGCACGAGATCGGGCACGAGCAAGGTCGCTTCCACATCGCGTGCTCGGGTGGCGAGGCCGGTCCCGACACCTCCTATCCCGACCATCCCGAGGGCGACACCGAGTCGTGGGGGATCGACGTGGTGAGCGACCCGGTCACGATCAAGCCGCCCAGCTCGCACGACTACATGAGCTACTGCGGGCCCTCGTGGGTGAGCGAGTGGGGCTGGCACCTGGTGTCGCCGTGGATCGAGGAGATCAGCTCGTGGGAGCTCGGCGACGGCGTGGGGCCCACGCGCCCGCTGTTGGTGGGGACCGTGCACGCCGACGGGCGCTCGAGCTTCTACGTTGCGCAGGGATGGTTCGATGAGGCGCTCGCCCGCCCTGGCCACGGGATCCGCGTGTTCGCGGGCGGTGACGAGGTGGTCGAGGTACCCGCGCAGTGGGTCGCGTGGGAGCGCAGCGACGCGGTCAATGTGATCGCGCCGCTGCCGGTCGAGCTGTCTCGCATCGACGAGCTCCGCTGGCACACGCCCGATCGAAGCGGAAGCATCGATCGGGCGGGACTGCGGGTGCTCGTGGCCGAGGGCCGCTAGTCGATTCCCGCGAGGGGATCTCGGCTGTCCGAGACCTTGATCTTGCGAGCTTCGTTCTTCTTGGTCGGGCGCGGACGCGGGGTGCTGGTTGCACTCGATGACGGCCGGCGCGGGCTCGGGTCTTCGGCGACGGCGCG
>JBFIJN010000276.1:0-11794 GCA_041600735.1 Nannocystaceae bacterium | reverse complement strand
GCGGGCTTCCTCGTGGGCACCCAGCGTCCACTGCACCTGCGCCATGGCAAAGCGAGTCGCGCCGCGGGTCGCTTCGTCGATGCCCTCTTCGATCGCGAGCGCGCGCCGCAGCAGCGGCTCGGCCTCGGTCGCGGCTCCGGTCTCGATCATGGCCTGCGAGAGCCCCAGCAGCGGTGAGTGCAGGTGCGGATTCGCGGCGCCGAGGTTGGCCTCCATCTTCTCCAGCGCGACCGCGAATGCGGCCCGGGCCTCGGCATGCCGGCCCTGCTTGGCGAGGGTGTCACCGAGGTTCATCTGCAGGTAGCCCTCGGCGAGCCCCAGCGTCTCGCGCGACGAGCCCGCGATCGCCTGCAGGCCCTCGCGTGCGAGCTGCTCGGCCTCGACGAGGCGCTCGTTCTGATTGGTCATGTTGGCGAGATTGGCGACCACTCGCAGCACCCGCGGATCATCGGCCGCCCACGTGCCGCGCGCGACCTCGAGCGCCTGACGCATCTCGGTCTCGGCCGCGTCGTAGAGGCCCTCGGCCGCGTGAACGCTGCCGAGGAGCGAGTGGAGCTCCACGCGGATCCGGGGCTCGGCCACGGCGGCATGGAGCTCGGCTTGCTCGAGCAGCGCGACCCCTTCGTCGCGACGTCCGAGCTGCAGCAACACCATCGCCAGATTGAGCTGCGACTCGAGCACGCTGGGGTGGGTGGGGCCGAAGCTCGCGCGACGGATCTCGAGCGCGCGACGCATGAGCGCCTCGGTCCCCTTCGCATCACCGTGCTGCATTCGCGCGGCCCCGGCGTTGTTGAGCTCGGTCGCGAAGCTCGGGTGGTCGGGGCCGTAGAGCGCCTCGGCCAGCGTGAGCGCCTCGCCGTGGGCCGCGAGCGAGGCCTCCATGTTGCCTTGCACCCGCAGCGTCACCGCGAGCGCCGCGGTCACGGAGAGGCGCGCGTCCTGGGCTTGTTCGTCGTCGGGGAGCGCGTCGGCGACCTCGCGCGCGCGCTGCAGCGCCTCGACGGCCTCGTGCAGCCGACCCTCCTCACGACGCATGAGCCCCACGTACATGTTGCGGCGGATCGAGAACATCCCGCCCTCACCCACGCGCCGGCCCCATGCGTCCGCCTGTCGGATCCAGCGCTCGGCGAGCTCGAAGCGCTCGAGCCGGTAGCCGTCGGCGTAGATCAAGCCCAGTGTGGCCATCAGCGCGGCGCGGTCGTCTCCCGCCGCCACGGCGCTGGTGAGCGAGGCCTCGTAGGCCTCCGATCCTTCGTCGGGCGCCCCGAGCTTTTGCTGGGCGTCGGCCACCCGGAGCTGCGCCTCGGCGACGAGCGAGGCGTAGCCGAGCGCCTCGGCCGAAGCCAGCGCTTCCCGGGCGAGCGCGAGCGAGTCGTCGTAGTGCCCGCCCGCGAGCTGCCCCTTGGCCCGCGCGGCGGTTCGTCGCACGAGCTCTGCGGCCTCGCGATCGTCGACCGCGATCGACTCCACGCGCCGCAGCGCCTCGACATCGGCGCAGGGAGACAGCGAGGACAGCGACAGCGAGGCCTGATCGGCTCGTGACGCGACATCGGCATCCCCCGCGATGAGCACCTCGGCGAGCGCGGCCAGCTCCTCACGGGTCGCGTCGAGGCAGGCCATGCGCAGGTCGAGCGCCTCCTCCGATTGCACGTGCCGCACCCGCGTCGCCTCGCACGCATCACGATAGGCGGCGGTCCAGGCGGTGGCCTGGGCATCGAGCCGCGCCCGCACGCGCGGGCCGATCACCGCGCCCGCCGGGCCGCCCTGCTCACGAAGCACCTGCTCGAGCGCCTTGCCGTCGCGCGCGCTCCAGACCTCGGCCACGCGCGCGGCCCCGGCCGCGCATGGATCGCGACTCGCGACCTGTTGAGCAACGCCCACGCCGACCGCGGTGAGCACCACGGCCGCGGCCAGCCCGAGCCGACGTCGTCGCACCAGCGCGGGGTCGTGCTCGAGCGCGCGGATCAGCGCCGCCATGTTGGGGAAGCGCGCCGCCGGATCGCGCGAGAGCCCGCGCGCGAGCGCCCGACGCACCGAAGGCGGCACCTCGCGCCCACGCGGCGGGACCACGGGCTCGCCGTCGACCATGCTCGAGACCAGCTCGAGCAGCGTCTTGCCGCGAAACGGCCGCGTGCCATAGAGCGCTTCGTAGAGGCTCACGCAGAACGCAAACTGATCGCTGCGCACGTCGGCCGCGCGACCCTCGTGCTGCTCGGGTGCCATGTAGGCCGGCGTGCCGACGAGCGTGCCAGTGGTGGTGAGCCGCAGGCCCTGCTCGGTGGTCGCGGCCATCGCCCGACCCTCGGGAGTGGGCGACGCGCCCTCACGCCAGCGCAGACGCACGCCGCCATCGCCCTCGGCCGCCCGCGCCAGCCCGAAGTCGGCCACCCGCACGCGCCCGTCGAGCCCCACCAGCACGTTGTCGGGCTTGAAGTCGCGGTGCACCAAGCCCGCGGCGTGGGCCGCCTCGAGACCGCGACCCGCCGCGGCGAACAAGCGCACGATCTCTTGCCAGCCGCGCGACTGGCGAGTCAGCCAGTCGCGCAGGGTACCGCCGTCGATGTACTCCATCGCGATGTAGACCTGGCGATCGACCGTGCCCACGTCGTAGACGGTGATCACGTTGTCGTGCACCACGCTCGCCATCGCTCGCGCCTCGCGGAGCAGCCTCGACGTGCCGTCGCTGCCGGCCGCGACCGAGTGCAGCTTGAGCGCCACCTTGCGCTCGAGCTGCAGGTGGTCGGCCAGGTAGACCACGCCCATGCCCCCGCGTCCCAGCGGTCGCACGACGCGAAAGCAACCATCGATCACCGTCCCGGGCGCGAGGTCGACCTCGTCGACTGGCAAGCTCCGGATCGAGGGCGCCCGCGCGACCTCGCGCAGCAGGCTCTCGAAGCCGTCGTCTTCGCGGGGCTCGTCTTCGTCGGGATCGAGCGCAGCATGGCGGTCCGCCTCTACGGTGGCCACATCCCACGCCGGGGGCTTCGAGTCACGCGTGGGCGGCTGCCCACCGTCGTCGTCGCGAGACGAGGCCATGCTGGGCGAGCGTAACAGCGAGTCGACGGTCGGTCCCGCCGCCGTCGCAGTCACGCGTTGAGCCGTACGTGGCCCGCATCACCCTCGCGGCCCAGCGCCCCCGCTGCGCTGAATACGAGACATCGAGCTCCGTTGAACCCCTACCACGCCCCATGCCGCACCCACGCTCGATCCTCCGCACCACACTCCTCACCGCTACGACCTCCCTACTGCTCGCGACCGGCGGGTGTGCCGGCAAGCCGCTCCAGGTCTCGCCCGGCCTCACGGCCTCGACCGAGAAGCTCCCCGGCGTGAAGATCGACCGCAACTCGTACAACTTCGGCGACTACCAAGTACGCGGAATCCGGCGCGGCTGGGAGCACGGCGGTGAGGTCAGCGTGGGTGGCCTCTCCGCCGCGAAGAGCGACCGTGACTTCTCGTTCATGGTCGCGCACGGCGAAGCCTCGATGCAGGTCAGGTGCACACTGAGCAAGGAGTCGGCCGCGGTCGGCAACCTCCAGGTGAGCAGCGACGAGCAGGTGATCTGCGACCTCGACCCCTCTACGGCCGCCGTTCCTTGGAAGCTGTTGTTGGTCCAGCGCAACGGCCAGCCCGCGCAGGGCCGCCTGCAGCAGGGCACGCGCGAGCTCCAGATCGTGCCCGCGCACGGCAGCGGCCATCGAAGAGCGCGGGGCTACTCGATCCGCGAAGAGGGGGACATCGCCGCGGTCGATGTGGGCCGCAAGGTTCGCACGATGTGGCTGCCCACGGCCGCCGAGCCGGCGACCGTGCTGGCGCTGGCCGGCGCCGAGATGACCCTGATGCTGCTCGAAGAGGTGAAGTGACGGCGAGCACGGGCCCGTGAGCCTTGCTACCCTTGCCACCGCCCGTGTACATCGATCAGCTCCACGTTCGCTCGCTCAAGCTGCTCCGCGACTTCCGACTCGGGTTCACTGGGGCCGACGGCCAGCCGCGCATGTGGACGGTGATCATCGGGCGCAACGGGACCGCGAAGACGAGCATCTTGCAGGCGATCGCGCTGGCGGCCGCGGGCTCCCGGCAGGTCAACGGGTTGGCAAAGCCGGTGGTAGGGCACCTCGTCGATCGACGAGCCCGTCGAGCGATGGAGATCGACGCGACCTTCCGCTTCACGGCGGCAAGCGCGGTGAGCGAGCAACTGCACCCGATCTTGGGTCGAGCTCCGCGTGACGACGCGCGCCTCAGCTCCACGCTCTCTCTGCGACCCAAGCAGAGCACGCTCGCGGGTCGCTCCTTCTACGCCAACGCCAGCGGTGACGAGCTCGAGCTGCCTCGTCGACCGCGCGGCTCTGCATTCGTCGATCCCCTCGATGACGCTCGGGCCGACAACCGCCCGCTGTGGTTCGTGGCCGGCTACGGCGTGGGGCGCTTCCTCCCCGACCCGCAATCGCGGCCACCGCTCGTGCAGCCCTCGATCGAGCGCCTGGAGCCGCTGTTTCGCAACACCACCGCGCTCACGTCGCTGGGCTTCCTCGACCACCTCTCCGCGGCCAAGGCACGCAAGTTCACCAAGGCGCTCCGCGACACGCTCATCCAGGTCGATGATCTGGTCCCCGACATCGTGGGCATCGAGCTCAAGGGTCAAGGCGGAGTCACCAAGTCGGGCACGCTCATCGACAAGGATCGCTTTGCGCTCAGGGTTGGGGGTCACACCCACAAGTTTCCCGCGGTTGCGCTCTCTCATGGCTACCAGAGCACGCTCGCGTGGGTTGCCGATCTGATCGGCCACGTGATGTGGGAGGCCAAGGACTCCATCGAGGCTCACGACATCGAGGGCCTGGTCTTGATCGACGAGATCGATCTCTACCTGCACCCCACGTGGCAGGCCGGCCTCATCGCCGCGCTGCGCCGCACGTTCCCCAAGGTGCAGTTCGTGGCCACCACGCACTCTCCGGTGGTGCTCTCGTCACTCCGGCCCGAGGAGATCGTCGTGGTCGACCAACACCCCGAGACGGGAGACGTCGAGCGCTTCATCCACGACCCCGAGACGGGAAAGCTGGCGCCCGGCAGCGAGGTGAAGGAGCCCGGAGGATCTCCGGACCCCCGGGCGATGACCGGCACCGACGTGTACCGCACATGGTTTGGCCTGGACCGGCTCACGCTCAATCCCGACGGCGAGCGGCTGCGTCGCTATCTCCAGCTTGCTACGGATCCGTTTCGGTCCGACGAGGATCACTCCGAGCTGCGCAAGCTGAAGCGCGAGCTCGAGCGGCACGAGGTCAGGCTACCCACCGACCCCTTGGCCAGGGAGCAGCCGTGATCCCGATTCATCGCAGGCCCGAGCCCGCGGCGCTGACCAAGGTCCGCGGGTCACGATTGCCACAGGCAATCGACGCCTTCAATGATCATGGTCCAGGCTCCGCCGCGCTGCTCGAGAGGCTCGTCGGCTACGACGTCGTCAAGAAGGCTCTCTATCTCGACCAGCACAAGAAGTGTGCATACTGCGAGCGACAACCTGGCTTCGACGGACAGCCCGTCGAGCACTTTCGCCCCAAGAAGCTCGCGGTGCGGCGGTCCCAGCGGCGGCGCATCCAAGACCGCGAGCGCTACTGGTGGCTCACATGGAGCTGGGACAACCTCTTGTTTGCCTGCACCACGTGCAACGGGCCCGCGAACAAGGGCAACCATTTTCCACTGGAACCGGGAAGCAGCCCGCTGACATGCCCCGTGCGTCCGGCGACGTCGCCCTTGCCCTCGGCATGCTTCGACACCGCCACCGAGCGCCCGCTGCTCCTCGATCCTGCCGACCACAGCACCCATCCCCTGGATCACATGGTCTGGCGCCCCGTCGACCAGCGGCTTCCCCGAAGCCTCTGGTCGTGGACCCTGTACGGCAGGACCAAGCGGGCGCGCGAGACCATCACACATCTCGGCCTCCAGGACCTCGCCGATGACGTCGGCCAGCGCTATCGCGAGACCGTGTGGCCTCGATTCCATCGAGAGGTCGAGCGGGGGATCGGGCGCAAGGCGCCCAAGCAAGTGCTCGCAGCGTGGGCGAAGCTCGTGCGCGATCTCGTTGATCCGAAGGCTCCACTCACCGCGGCGACGTGGTCGATGCTCGACGTACTGCGGTCCAGCAGCGCAGCCCTGCGGCGCGCCCGGCTGCCCGCGCCAGCGATTCCATGACCATGTTGGCTCTCGTGCTCGATGACGATGTTGCACTGCGCGACGTCCCCGTACCCGCCGCGGGGCCGAACGAGGCCGTCATCGCGCTGCGCTTGGCGGGCATCTGCGGCACGGATCTCGAGCTGTCTCGCGGCTACAAGGGCTATCGCGGCACGCTCGGCCACGAGTTCGTGGGGGAGGTGGTGCACTGCCCCAGCGCGACGGCGTGGGAAGGTCGCCGGGTGGTCGGCGAGATCAACCTCTCGTGCGGCAGCTGTGAGCGCTGCACGAGCGGGCTGCGCAACCACTGCCCCACCCGCCGCGTGCTCGGCATCCTCGATCATCCGGGCTGCTTCGCGGAGCGCTTCGTGCTGCCCGTCACCAATCTGCACGCGGTGCCCGATGCCGTCACCGACGAGCACGCGGTGTTCACCGAGCCGCTCGCGGCTGCGTTCCAGATCTTCGAACAGCTGACCCTCACGCCTGCAACCAACGTGGCCGTGATCGGCGACGGAAAGCTCGGCTTGCTCGTGGTGATGGCCATGCGCGCGCGCGGGATCCCGGTCACCGCCGTGGGCCGGCACCCGCACAAGCTCGCGCGGGTCGCTGGCCCCGGGGTGCGCACCTGCACGGTCGACGCGCTGCCCTCGACGCGCTTCGATGTCGTGGTCGAGGCCACGGGCTCGCGCGACGGGCTCGCGCTGGCCTGCGCCCGCGTGCGTCCGCGCGGTACGGTCGTGCTCAAGAGCACGGTGCACGGAGCGGTCGAGCTACCCACCGCGGCGCTCGTCGTCGACGAGATCCAGCTGCTCGGCTCTCGCTGCGGGCCGTTCGAGGTCGCGCTCGCAGCGATGGCCTCGGGCGCCGTCGACCCGCGCGGCCTCGTCGAGGCCCGCTACCCGCTCGCCGAGGCAGAGACCGCCTTCGCTCATGCCCGCCGCCAAGGCGTGCTGAAGGTGCTGCTCGAGGGCTAGCGCGAGGTCGGGCTACCACGTGGGCTGCCCCGGATCGCGATCGGGATCGAGGTCGGGATCGTCGAGGAGCGCGTCTTCGTCGGTGCCTTCGCCGTCTTGCTGCGCGCGAGCGCGACGGCGCTGGTGGGCGCGGTAGACCGCACGCTGCTGCTCGGCGACGCGCGGTCCGAGCTGGGCCTGGGTCGCATTGAGGGCGGTGAGCAGCTCGGCGCCCACGGGCTCTGCGCGGTGCACGGTGCGGTACAGGCGATCGAACACCGCCACCGCGGCCGGGTCGAGCTCGGCTTCATCGAGGTCGAGCTCGCCCGCGTGGGCCGCGGGTGCGCTCGCTGGGTCTTGCTGGGTGCGCCGCTCGGGCTTCACCGCGGCCAAGGCCTCGCTGGCGCTGCCCGCCCCGAGCCACGCGAACGTCCGCTCGAGCACGCCCTTCGGATCCTCGAGCAGGCCGTCGTACGACTGCAGGTGCACGGGGTAGCGCCGGATCGCGACGTCGCGCAGCAGCATGTAGCTCTCGGACCACCACTCGAGCGCGGGCGAGAGTCGCGGCAGCGGCTTGCGGCCGGGATGCCGCTCGGCGAGCGCGGCGTCTTCCATCGCCCACAGCCGCCGCAGCGAGCGACAGTACTCCCGCCACGGCCGCACGCTCGCGATCACGTGCCCGATGTACGCGCGATCGGTGCGCACCAGCCCGGGGATGAACACCTTGACCGCGTGCTGCCGCACCTGCTCGGGAAAGAAGTACGCGCCCGTGCGTGGATGCGGGTTGGTGCGCCAGTAGATTCCTTGGCGCAGCATCGACTCGTAGAACCCCCCGGGATTGGCCTGGCGCAGCGTGTCCCCCCAGTTGCGGGGGAACGCCTCGCCAAACAGGGGCAGCCCGGCCGCGGCCAGGATCTGCATCCACATCGACGTGCCGGAGCGCTTGGTCCCCGTGACGATGATCATGCGACGACCACGGAGCGCGGCGGGAGCTGCGCTAGAACGGACACGGGATCGGCAGCACCGGCTGCATGAACGGAAAGTCGCCCTGGTTGTAGGCGAAGTCACGGTCGGGCTGGAGTGCCCAGTGCTCGGCGATGTTGCCGAGCCGCTCGCCCACGGTGTCGGTCACGGGCGCGCTGCCGGTGGGCGTGTAGTGGATGAACAACCCACGATGCCACTGCTCGGGGAAGTTGTTGATCTGGGTGCACACGCCGTGGCCGATGCCGTTGTCGAAGGTGAGCAGGAGCACCTCGGGGCGCTCGGCGAGCTGCGAGATCGCGGCCACGCGCAGCGGTGGGCCGGGCTGGCAGTAATCCCAGCACTGCTCCCCACACTTGTCGTAGTAGCAATACTCGTAGCAGTACTCTTCGCAGGGACCGTTCCAGTTGCCGGCCTCTTGGTAGTAGGTGTTGTACTGGTAGTAGTACTCGCCCTTCGGCGCATAGGCGGCGCTCAGCCGGAATTGCTTGGGGTCGACGGCCTGAGTCGAGGCGAGCCCCTCGGAGAAGGTCAGCGCCAGCGTGAGATTGTCGAGCATCTCCACCGCGATCAGCTGCGGTGGGCCCGGCACGTCGGGCGGAGGAGGCGGGTCGCCGGTGGGGTCGACCGTGGGGCTGGTGGGATCGCCCGAGGGATTGCCCGTGGGATTGCCCGAGCCCTCGGTCGCTCCGGTCGAGCCGTCGCCGTCGCCCCCGCTGTCGCCGAAGTCGTACGACCGGTCGGCACAGCCGCCCACGACCAACGACCCGCCGGCCAACGAGGCGTGCACCAGCCGACTGAGCTTCAAGCCAATCATGGCATCAGCGTTTCAGAACGGGGCGGAGCGGTCAACTGAACGGCCCGAGCCGAGCGCGGCCTCGCCCCTGCCGCGGCGAGCGGCGGACGGGAACCCCGGGGTGCGTGGCCTGCACCATGACCGCCCTGGGCTGCTACCCTCGATCCACGATGGCAGGGCCCCGACCAAGCATCCACCACTGCCCCTCGTGCGGCGGTCCCTGTTCCAACGTGCGCACCCCGAGGGCCTGCGAATTCTGTTCTGGGCCGCTGCTGCCGGCGGGCACGCCCGATCCGCGCCACGCGGTGCGCTGCTCGGCCTGCACCGCGCTGGTGAGCGCGGGGGCCTCGTTCTGTCCGCAGTGCGGCGACCCGCTGGCCGCGGCCGCAGGGGAGAGCTCGGCCGTCGCATGCCCGGCCTGCCCTGGGCACACGATGGCGTCCTGGCAGCTCCAACCGACCGCACGGTGGCCCCACGGCCACGCGGTGCACGGGTGCCGGCGCTGCGGGGGCGTGTGGGTGGACCGCGAGACCCTCGACGTGATGGTCGAGTCCGCGGCCGAGCAGGGCACGGGCGACGGGCGGGCGACCGGGGTGCACCGTCGCGAGCTCTCCATGCAGCCCGCCGTGGTCTACCGCCCGTGCTCGTCGTGCGGCCAGACGATGATGCGCCGCAATTTCGCGCGCATCTCCGGGGTGATCGTCGACGAGTGCCGCAAGCACGGCACGTTCTTCGATGCCGGCGAGCTCGAGGACGTGCTGGCGTTCGTGCGCACCGGAGGCTTGCTGCTGGCGCGGCGTCGCGAGACCGAGGAGCTGAGCCGTGAGCGTCGGCAGACCGAAGCGCACGCTCCGGCCCGCAGCCCGCTGATGGGCGAGGTCCAGCCCATGGGCATGTCGACGGAGCTGTTCGTAGACGGCCCCGATCTCGGGCTCGCGTTCGTTCGCTGGGCCGCGCGCTGGGTGCGAAACATGTTCCGCTGACCGATCCGCGATCGCAGGAACGCAGGAGGGCTCGCCCGATTGCTCGGTCGGCGGGCTGCGCGTACGGTCGGCCGCATGTCGAACCGCCCCCACGCGTTGCTCGCACTTTCCCTCTCGATCGCGCTCACGGCCGCGGGATGCTCCAAGGCGCCCGAGGGCGGCGAGGCCGATGCCAAGGCCGAGGCCAAGAGCGATGCGACCAAGGCGGCGGACGACGAGAAGGCGACCCCGACCCCCAAGGACCAGGTCGAGGCGACGCCGACCCCCCCGGGCGCGAGCGACCCGGCGCTGACGGCCGCGGTGGCGGAGATGATCGAGGCCGCGACCGAGTATCCGACCGAGCTCGATCCGCTGCTCGATCTCTTGCCGGCGGGCTCGGGATCGATCGTGGTCGTGCGCGACGTGGACGATCTGCTGGCCGTGGCCGATGCCACGATGGGGCCGATGGATCCGGCGATGCGCGCGTTCGCAGCCATGGCCGGATCCAAGCAGGCCACCGAGACCGCGCTCGTGCTCGACGGCTACGCCCGCCTCCAGACCGCCGTGCGCGGTCCCGACTTCGCGATGGACAAGGGCATCGCCGTGGGCGAAGTGGAGGGCAAGGGCGTGGTGATCTACGGCTCGAGCAAGCCCGATGCGCTGCCGAAGCTGCTGCGCGCGATGGGTGCCGAGGGCGACGACCTGCCCGACGATTGCAAGGCCGTCGAGGGCGCAGCGGGCTATGCGGTCTGTGCCTCCGAGCCCGAGACGCTGGCCAAGTACGCGCCGGGGCACGCCGCGGCCGCGGTGCGGGCCAAGCTGGGGGAGCGCCTCGGCACCAAGGAGATCGATCGCGCCAACGTGCTGGTGCACGTGGCCAAGGACGCCGACACCAGCAAGCACGCGACGTTTGCGGTGGCCACCACGCCCGGGTTGGTGCACTTCACCGTGGGCCTGAAGGACGCGCCCGCAGAGCTCGCTCGCGTGCTGGGCTCGGGCCCGAGCCCAGCGCTCGGCTTGGTGGCTCCGGGCACCGGGTTCTACTGGCTGAAGCTCGATACGAAGGCGATCGCCGATCAGACGAAGGATCAGCCGTTCATGGTCCGCAACGTGCTCGACACCCTCACCGGCGAGCTCGTGCTCGGTACGATGGGCGATCCCGCCGCGCTGGTGATACTGGCCGGAGTCAACGATCCCGCCCCGGCAGGTGGGCTCATCGCGATGGCGGGGCTGCAGGCCGACGCGCTGCCCAAGACCCTCCCCGATGGCTCCACGCTCGACGTCAAGGTGGAGACGCTGATGATCGGCGGCAAGGACACGCAGGTGCTGCACGCCACGATGAAGCCGGTTGGTTCGGGCGCAGAGCTGTTCGCCAAGATGGGGCTGAAGCCCGAGGCATGGTTGTTCTCGGTCGGCGGCTATGCAGGCGTGGCGCTGGGCGCCGACAAGACCGTGGTCGAGAAGATCGCGGCCCACGCGGGTGGGGGCCTGGGTCCCGAGAGCGCGCGCGCACTGCCCAAGCCGCTCGCCCAGGGGTTCGTCGACGAAGCGGTCTCGCTCGCGATGTACTTGTCCGTGGACGGGCTGCAGAGCCCGCAGGTGGCCCAAGCGCTGGAGACGGTCGCCAAGGAGGTGCCCGCCGACGAGCTCCCGCCCGGGATGACCGCACCGAAGGTGATGGCCCTCGCGCGCTCGCTCGTCGCTCCCGTGTCGGGCCTGTCGGTGTGGATGGGCCCCGCCAAGGACTCGCTCGTCGCCCATGTGGCGATCTCGTTCGCGGGCGACACCCGCACCGAGGAGGGCAAGGCGACCTTGGCTGCGATGGCCGCGGTGGCCGGAGGCGGTGATCCAGCGACGCTCTACGGCGAGCTCGCGACGCGCTTCGCCAGCTCGGACCGCGCGATCATGTACGAAGCACGCGCGGGCAAGCGCTACGACGGTGC
>JBFIJN010000275.1:0-11833 GCA_041600735.1 Nannocystaceae bacterium | reverse complement strand
AGGCCGAGCCCCACGACCAGCGGATGGAGGCCGAGCGTCGACGGGTGCGCAGCACGAGATTTCACCGACCGATCCTAGAGGAGCGCGGGTGTTCGAGTCTACGTGCGCGACACGTGTGGTGCGAAGCCCGACGCGATCGAGATCCGCTCGCCGTCGTTGCCCCGGCGGCCGTCTCGATCGCAAGTTTCCCTTTAGCGCATCGAATTCGCCCTCGCATGACCTTTTTGCGATCACCTCAGCGACGGCACCGATTACCACCGGTGCCATGACTCAGCGACACGCATTCCCTAACCATCGACCATCGTTCTTGCCCGCCGTGATCACGGCCGCGGCGCTCGGGGCTGCGTGCACGCCCCTCGACCCGGGCGCTTCGACCATGGGCTCGAGCGAGAGCACCGGAGTCGAGCCACCGGGGACCACGGGAGACGAGAGCACCAGCAGCAGCGGAAGCGTCGACTCGAGCACGGGCGTCGGCAGCACGGACACGGGAAGCACGAGCGGCACGAGCGGCACGAGCGAGGGCAGCACCGGCTCATCGAGTGAGGGCAGCAGCGGCGGCTCGAGCGGTGAGGAGAGCGGCTCGAGCTCTGGGGGCGAGGTCGTGGAGGCGCCGCCGTGGATGGTCAGCCTCGACCTCGTCGCCGGGGCGACTCACCTCATCCAGGTCGACATCGACACGGCCGCCACGCTCGACTTTTGCACGGTGATCAACACGAACAATGGCCAGCCGTTCTCCTCCTACGCCTACTCCGCCACGTTCACGCGCGACGATCGCTTGGTGTTCAGCACCGGGAACCAGCTGTGGGAGATCGAGCTGCCCACGTGCGAGGCCGCTCCGATCGGGCCGATCGGATTCTCCCAGGTGTATGGGATCGCGCCCGACGAGGGCAACGACTTGTTCGGGCTCGATGCCGCCACCGATGTGCTGCTGCGCATCGATGCCACGACCGGGGTGGGGACGGAGGTGGGCGGCCTGGGCAGCAATTGGAGCACGCTGGGGGTCACGTGGGACGAGGCCGCGCAGCAGATCCTCGGCGTGAACGGCAACACCGACGAGCTCAATGACATCGACCCCGCGACGGGGATGGCCTCGGTACTGCAGGCGCTCGGGATCGACGTGTTCCAGGTCGCCTTCGAGTACCACTCGCGCACCGAGCTCAGCTACGTGTGCTCGGACGACTCGCAACTGCTGCGCATCGAGGCCGATGGCTCGCTGACCGATCTCGGCAACCTCGGGCTCAACCTGGGCTGCCTCAACCTCGCGGCGCCGTGGAGCGACGCCGCCGGGCTCCCGCCGCTGCCGTGAGACGCCCACGCTGGGATGCGACCGCTCAGCCCCGTGCGTCGGGTTCGAAGCGCTCGAAGTTGAACACGTGGATCCGCTCGAGCATCGGCTTCAGAAAGACGTCGGCGTAGGCCCGGTGCACGGGATCGACGCGATAGCGCTCCACCGCATCGACGTCGTCGAGCACGACCTGCAGGCAGAGATCCCAGTCGCGTCGAGTGCGGCCGTCGGCGGGCGTGCCAATGCGAAGCTCACGGACCCCCTCGGCCTTGGGCAACGTGGTCGCGGTGGCTGTCGCGATCTCGGCGCGCTGCTCGGCGGTGGCGAACGCGGGCTTGAGCTTGATCAGCACGACACGCTCGATCATCTCGCAAGGGTATCGCCAACGGGTCGGCGAGGCCGCCGCACGCGGCGGCGGCGGCGGCTGTAGCAGCGCCCACCCAGCCGCTGGCGCCCCCCGAGCGAACGGCGTCGCGGCGGTTCGATGTTCGCCACGCGCCCGACACCTGCGCTACGCCCTGGTGTACCGTGACTCTCGGCGTCGACGGAGAGCAAGCAAGTGGCGTACGAAACCAATCGGTTCTGCTGGCACGGCCTCGTCACCTCGGACCCCGACGGCGCCGCGAGCTTCTATCCCGAGGTGCTCGGGTGGACGGTCGAGACGATCGACATGGGCGGCGGCGAGGTCACCATGTTCGCGGCGGGGGGCGTGCCGCTGACTCACTACTCGCGCACCCCCAACGAAGGCGTACCCACGCACTGGTCGAACTACCTGCGCGTCGACGATGTCGATGCCTCGACCAAGGCGGCCGTCGCGAACGGAGGCACGGTGCTGCTCGACCCCCAAGACATTCCGCCAGGGCGCTTGAGCCTGGTGCAGACGCCGAGCGGCGCGCCGCTCCACTTGTTTCACGAGGCCGATGAAGCCGCCGCACACCATCACCCCGGAGGTCTCGGCGGTGTGCACTGGACCGAGCTGCGCAGCACGGAGATCGGCCCCGATCTCCAGTGGCTCGAGAGCACCTTCGGCTTCGGCCTGCGCGAGATTCCCATGCCCGGCGGCAAGTACTTCGTGCTCACGAGCGGCGGCAAGGACCGCGCGGGAGTGATGATGGCCGAGGCGCCCGCGATGTGGCTGACCTGGTTTCGGGTCGACGACACCGAGAGCGCCATCGCTCGGGTGGAGCGCCACGGCGGCAAGATCCTCGGCCCCGCCATGGAGATGGAAGGCATCGGCACCATCGCGCTGGCCACCGACCCCGACGGCGCCGCCTTTGGCTTGATCAGGCCGCTGCGACTCACGTAGCGCTGGCATCAGCCCGCCGCGCGTGCGGGCGCAGATGTTTCGCCAGGCGCGGTGAGACTGCCACCGTATGTTTCGATCGAAATGTCGAGGGCTTCGAGCCATCCACGATCGACATCGAGGCTCACTCGAGGGTTCGCACGGCTGGGGTTCGGAGCCTCGCTCCTCACCGCCCTGCTTGCGGTGGACTGTGCTGCGACTGGCGGCACGCGTCCCCACGACATGAGCGTCGCCGAGCACGACCGCGCGGCGCGAGAGAACGAGCGGCTCGCGGCGGTCCATGAGCGGGAGTATGACGAGGACGCCTGGAACGCCGCCGGATCATGCAACGATCTGTGCATCTCGACGTGGTCCAACCCGACCGCCGAGCACGCCGAGCTTGCTCGTCGCTACCGAGCGCAGGCAGCGAAGCACCGGGCTGCGGCCCAGGCGCTACGGAACGCCGAGCAGGCCGCCTGCCAGGGCATCGCGGAGCGGGATCGAGACACAAGCCCGTTGTTGCACGCGGACGACCTCCTCGGCTTCGAGAAGGACTCGAGCTCCGAGCCTGGCGGTCCGGTTGCCTTTCGGATCCACTTCCGCGCCATCGAGGGAGTCGACGCGGCGCGGATGCAGCGGCGGCTCGACTGCCGCCTGGCGCGAAGCGCATCGCGAGGCTTCGAGGTTCCCGAGATGCCCTACTGCCCGCTCGTGCTCCAAGGGGTCTCGGCCGTCGCGTACGCAGAGGGAGCGGGGCTAGACGTGGTGCTGACCGTGGATGCCGCGATCGAGTTCGATGTCGAGCGGCGGCTGCAGAAGCTGATGTCCGAGGCGAAGGCATCTCGTCGGCGCAGGGCTCCGTGAGATCTCTAGTGGCTAGCCACCGCCCCGGCTCAGCGCATCCTCCGACTCGCCTCAGCCGAAGCTGCAATCCGCCAGCTCGAGGTACGCCGAGTCCACGTTGTTCGACTCGTCGAGCTCGTCGGTCGAGGTCGTCGTATCGACGATCACGTCGAACCAGGTCGGGTTCGAATCGGGCGTCACGGCAAGGTACAGGGTCTGCGTCTCTCGCATCTCGAGCACGTTGGTGCGCGCGTAGATGCTCGACAGCGTACCCACCGTGGGCGCCGCAGGCAGATCATGGAATAGATCGACCCAGAAGTCGCCGCGTACCGGACCGTTGTTCTTCACCGTGACCGCCACCCTTGGTTCACCCGACCCGGTGCACCCGCCCTCGGCGATCTGGGTGATGAGGAAGTCGGGACGCACGTCGTCACATGCGGCGGGAGGGCTCCCACCCGTGCAGTTCAGGCCCGGTCGCGGATCGTCGACGTCGGTGATGCCGTCACCATCGAAGTCCTGGTCCTTCGCGCCGTTCAGCCAGGTGGCGTTGGCCGGGCTGAGGCCCGTCCACTCGATCGTGCCCTGGCAGCCGGGCGCTCCGATCGTTCCACTGGCGTTGCGGCACGACCAGCCGCTGAAGACCCCGACCACGCGCCCGAACATGTCGAGGAGCGGTCCGCCCGAGTCACCGGGAGAGGGGCCCTTGTTGACGTGGTTGCACGGGAGATTCTGTCGCGTGATGACGCCCGGAAAGCCGCCGTACTGGGTGAAGCCGCCGCTGTACTGAAGGCCGCGCCGCACGCCCCCGCCCGTCTGCGCGCAATCGTTGCCGAAGCCATAGCCCACGGTCCACGTGGCGACGCTGTTGGAGACGGCGGCGAAGGCAAACGCAGGCGCGACCGAGTACTCGGGGCTGCCGCTGGTTCCAAACGAGGGAATGGCCTCGTCCAAGAGCAACAGCGCCAGATCGCTCCCCGAGTTCGCGCTCGGCGACAGGACCTGGGTCTGGATCACGTTGTAGGTCCTCCGGCCCGCGCCCGAGCCCGTGCCCGCCGGAGTGTCGAGCGCGATGGTCCCCGCGGCCACCTGGCAGTGTCCGGCGGTCAAGATGTGAACCGGGCTCACCACCGTGCCCGAGCAGCAAGCACCGCCGAGGCAGACCCGCACGACCTCGGGCCACGCGGGATTCACGTCGGTGTCCTGCACGGTGTTGGCTCCGGTGACGATGGGGACGCCGTCGTCGGGCTCCGGCGCGAGATCCAGCGGCCCGGAGTCCGAGCTCTCTGCGCCCGAGTCGGAGGCCCCGGCCTCGGTGTCGGCCGACGCGAGCTCGTCGGCCGCGCCCGTATCACACGCGCCCAGCCCCCACGCGCCCAAGCACAATGCGGCCAGGCCGAGGCCCGGCCCCCGCGCGACGGAGCCCCGCTGGGCTTCCCCACAGACCGCAGAGACGCCAGTCGGCGTCGTGCGAGGGCGCATCGACAGGAACGAGAGAGTACGAACGCTTGGGAACATCACGACTCGGTAGAGTCGCGACCCCCCGGAGCGTTCCCATGTTTCTTTGATTTCACGTCACACGCCGCTCGCGGGCTCGAATCGGCCGATCACGTGCGGCGGCGGCTAGGGGGTGTCCCTAGTCGAGCACGTGGCTGCGATGCTGCAGCGTGCCGCGCTCGACCTCCTGCGCGGCCAGGTAGCCCTTGATGCTGCCGTTGAGGGTCGCGCATACGGCGGGCATCAGCGCGGCCGCGGCCTCCACCGGCGCCATGAACACATCGGTGGCTCCCGCTGCGAGCAGCTTGGGTACGTCGCTCACGCGCGTGGCGTGGGCGATGATCACCCCATTCGGGTTGAGGGCCCGTACCATCCTCGCGATGGTGGCGTTGGAGGTCTTCTTGAGCAGCTCGTCGGGGACGGTGGAGATCACGAGCTCGGCCTCGTCGATGCGCGCGTGCTTGAGCGTGTCGGGGCTCGCGATGTCACCGTAGATCACCTGCGCGCCGGTCTCGCGGATCTTGTTGTGGAGCGCGACGTTGAAGTCGATCACGAGCACCCGCGGCAGCACGTTGGGATAGTCCTGCGCCAGATCGTGGAGCAGCGCCGCGGCGATGCGGTGGAAGCCGAGGATCACCACCCGCGGCGCGTCGCCGTGAGGGTCCACCGTGGTCGCGGAGCTGTCGGAGGGCGGCCGCATGCCGACCGCGGTCATCAGCGGGTGCACGCGGTCGTACAGCCGATCGGACGCGGTGAACAACGCCGGGGTGACGAGCGCGGTGAGCACGAACGCGAAGATGATGGAGCTGACCACGGCCTGGTCGAGGTGCCCCAGCTTGGCCCCGAGGTACGCGATCACCAGGCAGAACTCCGACACCTGCGCGAGCTTGGTGGAGGTCTCGAGCGCATGGCGACGGTTGAGGCCCGTGGTGTAGAGGAGCGGCAGGAACACCAGGTAGCGCATCGCGATCGCCAAGACCGAGAGCACGGCGGCCAGGATCAGCAGGTCGAGGCCGTCGGGCGCGGGGATGCTCATGCCCAAGCCCACGAAGAACAGCGTGACGAAGAAGTCGCGCAGGCTGCCCACCTTGGCCACGACCTCGTAGGTGTACGGCGACGCCGCGAGGCTGGCCCCGGCGATCAGCGCCCCCATCTCGAGCGACACCGAGAGGTGCACGTCGACCCCGAGCAGGCCGAGCAGGCCGCCCAGATGGGCGCCGAACAGACCCAAGCCAAAGCACCAGCCGAGCGCGAGCGTGATCACCAGCTCGGGCACCTTGGCCACCACGCGAAACGCCGGTGGCAGCAGCCAGCGCGAGGCCGCCCACGCCACCGCGATCACCACGGCGATGCCCGCGAACGTGAGCCCCAGCGGGCCGAGCTCGGGGCTCTCGAGGCTCGGCTGCACGGCGAGGAACACGATCGCCCATACGTCTTGGAAGATGAGCAGCCCCACGCACAGGCGCCCGGAGACGCTGTCGAGCTTGAGCCGCTCTTGCAGCAGCTTGACCACCAACAACGTGGACGAGAACGCGCACGCGGCCCCGAGGTAGAGCGGCGCGTAGGGCCCAGCCAGCAGCTCCCAGCTCGACGAGCGCAGCGCCAGGAAGGCCAGCCCCCCGAGCGCGATGGTGAGCGGCACCTGCAGCAGCCCGGTGACCAGCAGCACGCGGCCGCTGGCCAGCATGTTGCCCACGTGCACCTCGAGCCCGATCACGAACAGCAGCAGCGTGAGCCCGAGGTTGGCGATGGTCTCGATGTTGCTCTGCTCGTTGACGAGCGACAGCCCAATGGGCCCGATCAGCACACCTGCGCCCAGCAGCGCCGCGATGGTGGGGATGCGCAGGCGCTCGAACAGCACCCCGAACACCGCCGAGACCACCAGGCACATGCCGAGGTCCTCGACCAACGGGCTCACGCCAGCCCCGGCAGCAAGCAACGGCGTCATCACGAAGCCCATCGGCATGTCCCCCGGGGAGTATCGCGCAAGCCGCGAGCCGGGCAAGGACGGTCACGGAATTCGTCGTGGCTGCGTAGCTCCGCCCTCTTGCGCTCGAGGATCCTCGAGCTGCCGCAGCGCCTCGACCCGCCGCCACTCGTCGTCCACACGCCGCTCGATCCACGGCGGCACGTCGGGCAGGCTCGCGAGACGCTGGAGATCATCCGCGGCCGCATCGAGGTGGCCGAGGCGACGGTTGAGGGTGGCGCGCTCGATCAGGATCACGGGGTGATCGGGCCGGTGCTGCACCGCGCGATCGAAGGCCGCGACCGCCTCCTGCGGCTGGCCGAGCTGCACGTGGGCGATCGCGAGGTTGTAGTAGTGCTCGGGCGTGGGGCCCTCGTGGCGCTGTCGCGGCCATGCCCCCTGGGCGAGCAATAGCAGCACCCCCGCCCACACCAGCGCCCACGCGCGGCGATCCCCGGGGGCGGCCGAGCGAGGGCCACGCACGAGCCCGATGAGACCGGGACCGAGCAGCACGGCGAGCGGCACCAGCAGCGGCAGGCGGTGCTGCGCCGAGGTGAAGAACAGCAGATTGGCGGCCAGCACGGCCAGCGCCTGCGCGCCGAGCATCCACCCCCACGGGCGCCAGCGGGCGGCGAGCTCGGGGTCGCTGCGGATGCGCCGACGCACGACGAAGAAGCCCGCGAGACCGAGCCCCAGCATCGCCGAGAACGGCAGCCCGCGACCGCACCACCACGGCAGCAGCTCGCGCTCGCCCGCGACGTCGTAGTCCTGCGACAGCTCGTCGTTGCCGAGCAGCAGCCAGGCCTTGCGCAGCTCGAGCGAGAGCCAGCGCGCGGGGTCCTCTGCGATCTCGACGAGCGCTCGGCCGTAGAGCGCGCGGCCGATCGCCGCCGCCTGCTCGGCCTTGGACCCCGGGGGCACGCCCAGCTGCGCCGCGAGCTCCTGCCGCTCGTGCACGACCTCGCCGCTCAGCAGCCCGCCCGCGTTGTTCCACACGCCGCGGGCGTGGCGGTTGTTGCCGATGTAGAAGCTGGTGCCGCCGCCGTGGACGGGCATGATCGAGGGGCGTCCGGTCACGACTTGGTTGCGCAGCGCCATGGGCCCGAGCGCGAGCATCAGTCCGAGCGCGAGCCATGCGAGCGTCAGCATGCGCCGCCGACCACGGGGCGCGTCGGCGAGCACCGCCGCCACGGCCACGCCGGGGATCGCCAGCAGCATGTTGCCGCGGGCCAGCACCGCGAGGCCGCTGGCGAGACCGAGGACCACCAGCGCGCCCGCGCTAGGGCGGCGCTGCAAGCGGGCCAGCGCGAGCAACATCATCACCATGGTGACGACCGCGAGCGAAGCGGTGAGGTATTTGTTCTCGTAGAACGACAAGCCGGGGTGAGCGAGCACGAGCGCGAGGCCGAGCGCTGCATCGCGACGGCCGAGCAAGGGCGCGGTGGCGCGATACAGGCCCCACAGCGCGAGGCCGGCGAGCACCAGCTGCAGCAGCAAGCCCAGCGAGAGCCACGGGCGGATCAGCATGGGAAGCGCGAGCTGATAGGCGTAGAGGCCTTGCAGGTAGAACGCCTCGCGACCCCACGGCGGCGCGTCGAGCAGATCGCGGGCCGATTGCTCGTAGAGGCGACCGTCGGAGAAGGTGGCCAGCGAGAACGGGACATCGATCAGATAGGCGCAGTGGTAGCCCACGCGCACCAGCACGAGCGCGACCAAGGTGATCACGAGCCAGGCGGGCAATCGCTCGCCAGCCCCCGACGCGACCGCGGTGGGCTCGAGGTCAGGGCTCGATGAGGGCACGTGACGACGGTATCCTCTTCGCGACCGCTGCGAACCGCCAGATCCACCTCGATCCACGATAAGGTGCAGCATGCGAAGGAGCACCAGCTCTTGGATCGCCGTCAGCGCGCTGGTGGTCGGCTGTGGCAACGACACTGGGGTCGTCGACACGGGGCCCGCCCCCACCACCACCAGCGCCGAGGGCAGCACCTCGAGCTCCGACTCGAGCAGCGGGCCGGCGGCCGACTCGGGCCCCGAGACCAGCGGTCCCCCGGCAACGAGCACCACCACCGGGCCGGTCGACTCGTCGAGCGGGCCCGGGGTCCAGTGCGGCGACGACGTGGCCGAGGGCGACGAAGCCTGCGACGGCACGGACCTCGGCGGGCACAGCTGTGAGAGCCAGGGCTTCCTCGGCGGGGAGCTGGGGTGCGCGCCCGACTGCTCCGCGCTCGACACCCGCGCCTGCACCGCGGCGGTGTGTGGCAATGGCTCGGCCGAGGGGCGCGAGCTCTGCGACGGAGACGACCTCGGCGGCGCCAGCTGTGCCTCGGAGGGCTTCGACAGCGGCGTGCTCGGCTGCGAGAACGACTGCGCCGCGTTCGATGCGAGCGACTGTGGAACCTGCGGCAACGTGATCGTCGACGGTGACGAAGCCTGCGACGACGTCGCGCTGCTGGGGCAGACCTGCGTGACCCAGGGCTTCGACTACGGCCAGATCGCGTGCGCCCCCGACTGCCTCTCGTTCGAGACCAGCGGGTGCGGCCAGTGTGGCGATGGCTCGGTGGGCGGCGACGAAGACTGCGACGGGGCCGATCTCGGCGGCTCGACCTGCGAGTCGCTGGGAGCGACCGGCGGGATGCTGGCCTGCAACGCGAACTGCACGTTCGATCTCGGCGGCTGCGACCTCGCCCCGGTGGTCTACGACGTGAGCGCGCCCAGCACGAGCTTCACCGTCGGCAACTACTTCCGCAGCAACGGCTACAACGCGGATGCCGACGGGTTGCTGATCGACTGGGAGGTCTACCTGGGGCTGGCGGCCGCGTGCAACCTCGACTTCTACGTGTACGAAGCACCTGCGTTCGGCGGGCCGTACACCCAGCTCGCCCGCAACACCGTCAACGCGGGACCGGGCACCGGCTACTACTCCGCGGGCATGCCGAGTCTCGCGATCACCGGCGGCCTCTACTACGTGCTCGGCGTAGGCTGGAACTGCTCGGCCACGTACTACTGGGACGGCAGCGGAGCCTATGCCGGGGTCGATGGCGGCGTGGGGCTGTTCAACGTGAGCCACTGGGACAATGCCTATCCCGGCCCCTCCGATCTCTACGTGCCGCCGAACACTGGCGGCGGCAACACGGTGTACGTGCAGCGGATCACGTTCGGCCAGTGAGCTCCACCAAGACCCTCATGTCGCCGCTCCACGTCATCCTCGTCCCTGGCTTCCTCGGCTTCCAGCGCCTGTACACGATGCCGTACTTTGCCGAGGTCGAGGCCCTGCTGGCGCGCTCGTTCGCCCAGGCCGGACGCGCGGTCGAGGTTCGAGCGATCCGCACGCTCCCCACCTCCTCGCTCGCGGCTCGGGCCGCGCGCTTGGCCGAGGTCGTCGCTGCGCTGCCCGCCGACGCCGAGATCCACCTGGTGGGGCACTCGACCGGTGGCCTCGACTGCCGCTTGTTCCTGGCCCCCGGCGCCGCCCTGCCCACCGAGATCGACGTCGGCAGCGCGGCCGCACGCGTGTGCTCGGTCGTCTCCGTGGCCACGCCACACCACGGCGCACCGCTGGCCAGCCTGTTCACCGGCGTACACGGCCACCGCTTGATGAGCCTCGTCTCCATGGCGATCACGCGCATGCTGCACGGTGGTCGCCGCTCGGTGTCGTCGCTGGTGGAGGTGGGCAAGGTCGTGCTGCTGCTCGACCGCATCGTCGGGATCCCCGACGCCGTGAGGGTGCCGCTGCGCGACGAGGTGCAAGCCGAGCTCGAGCGACGCGGCGACGACCCCAGCCTCGAGCGTCTGCTCGACGAAATCGGCGGTGATAGCTCGCTGCTCGAGCACCTCACCCCGTCGTCGCTGGCGCTGCTCAACACCACCATGCAGGATCGCCCGGGCGTCCGCTACGGCTCGGTGGTCGCGATGGCTCCGCGACCGCGTCTGCGACGCTTGGCTCGCCTGCAGATCGACCCGTGGGCGCGGCTGACCTATGCGCTCTACATGGCCAGCCACCGCCTGGCTGGGCTCTCGTCCTCGCAGCGCCTACCGCCGCTGCTGGCCGCCCAAGAGACCATGCTGCGCCGCGGTCTGGGCGGGCTGCCCGAGCTGCGCGACAGCGACGGCATCGTGCCCACGCGCTCGCAGGTCTGGGGCACCGTGATCGATGCCGTCTCGGCCGACCACTTCGATCTGATGGGGTACTACGGCGGTCGCACCGATCGACCCCACATGGACATCCTGGCGTGTGGCGCGAACTTTGGCCCGCGAGACTTCGAGGCCATGTGGGCATCGGTCTCGCGGTTCGTGGGCGAGCGCGCGGCCAAGCGATGACGCCGCGCCAGCGCACCACGCGCAGCGATTCCGTGGTCGAGTGCGCCCACCATGCTGAGCGGCTTCAAGAACTTCATCCTGCGCGGGAACGTGGTCGAGCTCGCGGTCGCGGTGGTCATCGGCGCCGCGTTCAAGTCGATCATCGACAAGTTCGTCGAGGGCATCGTCAACCCCCTGCTGGGTGCGATCGCGGGCAAGCCCAACTTCGATGACGCGCTCATCATCGGACCGCTGCACCTCGGCCTGGTCCTCACCGCGACGCTGAATTTCCTGCTGGTGGCGGCAGTGATCTACTTCGTGCTCATCGTGCCAATGAACCGCCTGTCGAAGAAGGAAGAAGTCGCCCCCGCCCCCGCCCCCGAGCCCAGCGCCGAGGAGAAGCTCCTCACCGAAATCCGCGACTTGCTCGCCAGCAGGCAGTAACATGCCCCCCATGGGCGCCTCGAGCCGATCGACCCGTATCGGGTGCATGTTGGGCATCGCTGCCATGATCAGCGCTTGCCAGGGCGAGACCTACGGCAACGTGGTGTGCTCGACGCTACGGATCGAGACCAAGTAGTCATGGTCATGGATCTTGCTGCACTCGTGCTCGTGTCGTTCGCGCTCGCCACGGGCAGCGGGTGCGGACACGAGGGCGCAGGCT
>JBFIJN010000274.1:0-11863 GCA_041600735.1 Nannocystaceae bacterium | reverse complement strand
CTAGTAGACCGCGAGCTGGGTCGCGATCTCGTCGACCATGATCTCCTCGAAGATCTCCGACCGATCGAGGCTGCCCCCGACCACCAGGACCTCGAGCCACACGATCACCCAGGCCGCGACCGCGACGATCACCACGGCGACCTCGACGATGCCCTGACCCTCGCCAGGATCGAACGGGTTCTGGTTGACCAGGATGATGTCGCGGATGATCTCGCGGCCTCTCCGAATCGCGTCCGCGATCTCGTTGTGGTCTCCCGAGCGCACCGCGTCGGCGAGGTGTTCGAAGAACTCCGGATGGTGCTCGCGGACGAGCTCCACGATGACCCCGTAGACGCGCTCGTCGGTGTGCTGCACCTCGCCCGAAGCGAGGGCGTCGCGGGCCGCCTCGAGGTGGGGGAAGAACGCTTCATTGGCGGGGTTCCGCAGCATGCGCTCGACCTCGCTCAGCAGCAGGTCGGGCTTCATGCTGGCGATCGCGCGCTGTCGGGTCTCGGCGCTGCAATCACCCCACGTCAGGGGCATGCGGGTGGCGACCTCGCCCTGGCCGAAGAAGATCCCGAGGAACAGGTCTTCACCGGAGTAGAGGTCACCGCCGCGATCGACGAGCTCGAGCTCGTCGCTGGAATCGGGACCGCTGCTCTCGAGCCCGCACGCGGGGATCGAGAGGCTGAGGGCGAGGGCGCAGAGCTTGTGGCGGATGGTGGTCTTCATGAAGGAGAAGGAGAGGTCTCCAACCCCTTGTGACCAGTCTCCGTTGGCGCGCGGTACTAGTAGACCGCGAATTGGGTCGCGACCTCGTCGACCACGAGCTCCTCGAAGATCACCGACTGGTCGAGCTCGGCCCCCACCACCAGGACGTAGATGGAGTCTTGGACCGTCACCGTTACGTAGTACTGCACGATGGCCACCACGGTCTCGACGACGACGAACGTGCCCTGGCCTTGGCCGGGATCGAAGGGGTTCTGATCGACGAGGATGATGTCGTTCAGGATCTCGCGGCCGATCCGGAGGGCATCGGCGATCGAATTGCGGTCGCCCGAGTACACCGCGTCGGCCAAGCTCTCGAAGAACGCCGGATTGCGCTCGCGGACGAGCTCGACGATGACCCGGTAGGCGCGCTCGTCGGAGCGGGGCACCCCGCCCGCCGCAAGTGCGTCGCGGGCGGCCTCGAGGTAGGGGACGACCCCCTCGTGGGCGGGGTCTCGCAGCAGTCGCTCGACCTCGCCGAGCAGCACCTCGGGGGGCATCGTCGCGATTGCACGCTTGCGTGCATCGGCGCTGCAGTCACCCCAGGTCATGGGCATGCGGGTGGCGACCTCGCCTCGGCCGAAGAAGATCCCGAGGAACAGATCCTCCCCGGAGTAGAGCTCACCCTCTCGCTCGGTGAGCTGGAGCTCGTCGTTGGTGTCGGGCCCGCTGGCCTCGAGTCCGCACGCGGGGATCGAGAGGCCGAGCGCGAGGGCACATAGCTCGTGTTTGATCGTGGTGTTCATGGTCATGGAGTCGGAGAAGCCTCCAGACTCCATGTGACCACGGCTTCGCAACGGCCCGGTCCGGGGCCGAGCGGCTACACCTTCGTGTAGTAGGTCCCGCGCCCCATCCCGTGGCGCTCGAGCAGGCCGTGCTTGACCAGCTGTCCCACGTGGAAGCGGAGCTTGCGACGGCTGACGCTCGTCTGCTCTTCGAGCGCCTGCATCGTGGCTTCGCCGAGGTCCTCCACGAACGGCAGGAAGAACTCCGCCGCCTGGTCGAGGCTCATGCGGTCATCCACGTCGACCGCGGTCAGCTTGCGCTTGCCCGCCTTCGCAACCGGCGGTGCGGCCTTCTTGCTGGCCTTCTTGGTCGACTTCTTGGGCGCGGGCTTGGCCGGGGCGGCCTTCTTGGCGGCGGCCTTCTTGGCCGCGGGCTTCTTCGCAGCCGCGATCTTGGCCGCCTTCTTGGCGCTCTTCTTGGCCACCGGCGCCCGCTTGGAGCTGGCCTTCTTGGCCGCCGGCGCGGCCTTCCCGGCCTTGGCCGCCTTCGCGAGCTTGCCGGCGGCGGCCTTGCGCTGCGCGGCCGGAGACTCCTGGATCACGAGCTCGAACTCCTCGACGACGTCGTCGTCGTCGTCGTCCTCGTCGAGCTCCTCGAGCTCGTCGATGTCCTCGAGGTCTTCATCGTCGAGGTCTTCGTCGTCGAGCTCGTCGTCGAGGTCTTCGTCGTCGTCGAGCGCGTTGGCATCGTCGCGGGCCTCGAGCTTGGGGCTCGTGCCTCCACCCTCGGGCGCGAGCAGAGCCTCGGCGAGATCGGCGAGGGACAGCTCCCCCATCTTCTCACTCCAACCCAGCGCCTCCGCAGCATCGAGGATCTCGCCGAGCGTGGAGTCGGGGCTGATGCTCGCCCCGATCGCCTCCAGTACGGCCCGTCGCTGCTCTGCGTCGAGGTGCTGCTGGAAGCTGCTCTCGAACCCCACCTGATTGCTTTGCACGGCGCGGCACCGTAGCAGCTTTGCGCGAGGCCGGCCACGCCCGGAGGCCACCGGCGGCGCCGCCGGTGAGGCGCACGCGTGAGATCACTTTGCGTGGCCGCGAGGGTGGGGTGGGTGGGCCCCTTCCGAGCTCAGCCGCCGTCGACGCTGAGCTCGTCGGTCTCGACGTCCTCGCCGGGCTTCTTGGGCTTGGGCACGTACTCCTCGATCGGGCTCTGTCGCTTGCCGCGAATGCGCCCTTCGGTCACGCGCACGGGGATCGGCTCGACGAGCTCGTACTTGTACCCGCGGGTGTCGATCCTCATGTTGTACGTGCGCCCGTCGACATCGAGATTGCGGCGCACGCCCACGTCTTGCTGGCCAAGGCGGGTGTAGGCGCGGTGTCGCAGCACGAACGAGAACATGCGCACCGCGTCCATGTTGTAGAGCCGATGGCAGCCGTGTGAGAACCGGCGCAGGATCGACATGTAGTCCACGCTGCCGTGGGTTCGGATCCCGTTGTCGAGCTCGGCGCGGACGGTGCCGTCGTCGTTCTTGACCTCGCGCACATGGTAGGCCGCGACCAGGCCGTAGGCCGAGCGATAGCCGGGGCCGATCTCCGAGTAGTTGACCCCGCGCACGAACTTGCCGTTGCGGTAGTGGCCCTCGACGAGCTCGGAGGCGGGGGTGTTGTTCGGTGGAATCCACACCGGGGCGGCCACGATGTCCTTCCACACCCGCGCGCCCACGTCGGAGTTCTTGTACTTGAGCATCTGCTCGCCCGCGTTCATCTCGGAGCGCCACGAGCCGATGGTGGTGCGCCAGTGCACGAGCGGGATCGTCTGCCCCTCGTACTCCACCGAGAGCGTGAGGTGCGGATAGTGGCTGCGCGGCTGCGAGAGCTTGTTGCCCGCCTCGTCGTAGGGAAAGTCGTACCAGATGTCGCCGCGGTCGATGACCGTCGACAGCTTCATGTCGTCGGAGTAGTAGGCCGGCCGCGGGGGCAGCTTGACGGCCACCAGCAGCTTCTCGAACCCGCCGTCGCCCAGATCGGACAGCGCGGCGAGCTGCTGCTTGGCCGACTCGGGGGTCTGCAGGCCCAGCGCCTCGACCACCGCGGCCGTGTAGTCCTCGACTAGATTGGGCAGCGGATGCTCGTTGCCCTGGGCGTCCTTCCAGCGAAAGCTCTTCTTCCACTGCGCGGCCGAGCCGTCCTCGACGACGCCGGTGGACATCACCACCCGCTCCTCGATCACCCGCAGCAGGCGCTGGTGCACGGTCTCGTCGGGGCTGAGGCCCAGCACCGCGAGGTTGTCGTTCTTGAAGTGCCCCCAGCCCTTGATGTCGTGCTTGCGCTCGAAGTTGGCGAGCGCGTGAGTGGTGGGCGAGTCGTAGACGCCGGGCTTGAACTTGCCGCTGCCCGCGTCGCCGTAGAACAGCTTCTCGCAGCGAAAGCGGCGCTGCGCGTGGTCGATGATGTCGACCTCGTCTTGTTCCGCGCGCCAGCGCGCGTGCTCCTTGCTCGTGCGCGGGTCGGTGGCCGCGGTGGCGAGGTCGGCGGGGGCCTTGGGGTCGAGGCCGGCCTTGCGCATCTTCTTGTCGAGCAGCGCCTTGCGATACCTCGCGTCCTTGTTGCGCTTGGTCTGGCCGCTGGTGCGGTACGCGATGGTGCCCGAGTAGCGGCCGAAGACGCTGCGGTCGAAGCCGGCGCTCTCGAGGCAGGGCTTCACCTCGGTGTCGAGGCTCGACCACTCCTCCTGCACGACGGCCAGCGTGGGCGGGATCCCGTAGAGCTCGAGGTGGTTGTGCTCGTGCGGCGCGAGCTCGTCGTCCCAGTGATCCACGCGATCGTTGGCGAGCCCGATGTACTTGGCGCGGTAGATGTTGGTCTTCTCGTCGTCGAGACCGGGGGTCTTGGCGGTGAAGATGTACGGCGTCCACTCGTTGGAGAGATCGATGATCGAGTAGCCGCGCGCCTCGGCGGCGCCGATGGGGAGCTTGGTGGGCGGGCCCTTGCTGGCCGGCTCGAACACCCACGCAACCCCCGCAGGGTGCTCGCGAAAGCTATTCTTGGTCACCGGGCCGAGCTCGGCCTCGGTGGGCAACGCATCGCCCCCGCGAGCCGCGGCAGGATCATCGACCGATGCTCGCCCGGCTCCCGCCTCGGGATCCCCTCCGCCCACGGGCTTGGTCCCGGAGCAAGCCCCGACCGCAACGGCCAGCATGATCGCCAGGCCCCTCGCATGTACTCCGCGCCGGGCTGCCCCGGCGGCGGCTTGCCCCAGCCACGCGCAGTGCGTGGCGGGCGTTCGCCCCATCCGCTCGTTCACGGTTGATCTCCTCGCTCGATGCTAGCGTGTGCCGGCTCTACGCGCCAAAGGCGAGCCCGATTCCGCCGGCTCCGGCGGTGATTTCGGGCAAGGATGCGCGGGTCTGCCCGGCTTGGCGCCATGAGGTGCGCCGGTGAAGGGGGCACCGGACCCCGCAGGAAGCTTTACATCAGCGCGCGACCGTGCCAGTTTCCGATCCAAGACATGCTGTCCGCGAAGATGCTCAGACTCGTCCTGGTCAACGGCGCAGCGATGGGCCTCGGCGTGCTCGTGGCCACCTCGTGCATTGGCGTCGACTACCCGTTGGTGGCCTTCCGCTGTAACCCACAGCAGGAGAGCAACTGCCCCGACACGCACTTTTGCTGCTCGGACGATCCTGCGGCCGTCGGCGGCGCCAAGCCCAACTACATGGGCATGAACATCCCCGGCGGCGCGGAGCCGTACTTCTCGGGCATCAACAACGGGCTCGGTACCTCGGGAATGTGCGTGCGCGTCGACGACATCGCGGGGCAGGGCCTCCTCGAGCTGCCGGCCGCCAACTGCCCGATCCCGTGCAACCCCACGTGGTCCGAAGCCTGGATCGACGACGTGTGCGGCAGCGCGCGCGTGTGCTGTCAGACGGTCGAGCTCGAGCCCTCCGACTGCGTGCAAGAAGGGGGCACCGGGGCGTTTCGCCCGGTCAGCGGGGCCGACATCGGCACGCTCTCGTCGTGGACACCCGCCGAGCACGCCACGCACCAGGACCCCAACGGCAAGAGCTGCCTCGCGCTCGCGGGCGGCAACAACATGTCGTCGGTGTTCCAGGACTGCGTCCGCCAGCTCTCGGTCGCCGACCAGCGCGGCTTCTGCATGACGCTCGGCATCGGCCAGGCCTGCCCGACCGACCAGCCCGGGTACATCGACGCGTGCACCGCCCGCAACGGCGGCGCGCCGCCGGCCTGAGCGGCGCGACGCGGGGGTTGGGGGGGACCGCGACGCCCGAGGGGTGGCGCGGTCTTAGCGCGTTTGGCGGCGAGATCCGCGCCGGCGTTTCTTCGTGAGGGAGGGCTTGCGGCCCGGCCTCCAAGGCGCCATGTCTACGCCCCGCTCGTGGAGACCCGCCACGAGAGCCCGGTGACCTCCGGGTAGCGGCGCTCACCCGCTTCCATTACATTCGGGCGCCCTCGTCCGCAGGCCTGCGCAGACCGCACGCCTTGAGAGCCTGGCCAATGGCAACCACCAAGAAGAAGAAGACCGCCAAGAAGGCCGCCAAGACTCCCAGCGCGGCGAAGAAGCCCGCCGCACGGGCGGCGACGTCACCGGGCACGAGCTCCGCGACCGCGGTCGACGAGCCGGCGAAGAAGACCGCGGCGAAGAAGACCGCAGCGAAGAAGACCGCAGCGAAGAAGACGACGGCGAAGAAGACGGCGTCCAAGAAGTCCGCGGCAAAGAAGCCGGCGAAGAAGTCGGCGGCAAAGAAGACCGCAGCGAAGAAGCCCGCGAGCGAGAAGGTCGCGGCGAGCAAGGCGGCCGACGTCGAGAGCTCGAGCCTTCCCTCGGGCCGCGGCCGTCAGCTGGTGATCGTCGAGAGCCCAGCGAAGGCCAAGACGATCAACAAGTACCTGGGGTCGGACTTCATCGTACATGCCTCGGTAGGCCACATCCGTGACCTGCCCCAGAAGGCGCCCAAGGGCGTCAAGCAGCCGGTTCCGGGGGTCGATCTCGAGAACGACTTTGCCCCCACCTATACGGTGCTCGCGGGCAAGGCCAAGACGGTGGCCGAGCTCAAGCGACTGGCCAAGCAAGCGCGCGACGTCTGGTTCGCGACCGACCTCGATCGCGAGGGCGAGGCGATCGCCTGGCACCTCGCGCAGGAGCTCGGGATCTCGCCCACCGTCGCCAAGCGCGTGGTGTTCAACGCGATCACCAAGGAGGAAGTGCACCGCGCCTTCTCCAACCCGCACCCGATCAACGTGAACAAGGTCAACGCGCAACAGGCGCGACGCATCCTCGATCGCATCGTCGGCTACCAGGCCTCGCCGCTCTTGTGGAAGAAGGTGGCGCGCGGGCTCTCGGCGGGGCGTGTGCAGTCGGTCGCGGTGCGGCTGGTGGTCGATCGCGAGCGCGAGATCCGAGCGTTCATCCCGGACGAGACCTGGCGCGTCACCGCCCAGCTCGCGCTCGACGAGCACGCGGGCGGCAAGCTCGGCGCGGCCTGGGCCAAGCTGCTCGGGGTCGTCGATGAGAAGGGCAAGGGCCCGACGCTCAAGGCCAAGAACGCGTGGCTCGCCGAGCACGGGGGCCTCGCGGCCGAGCTGCTCGAGGTCGGCGGCGAGCGCTTCACGCTCGGCTGCAAGTCCGATGCGCCGCTCGATCTCTCCGCCGAGATCACGCGCGTGGCCGAGGCCACCGGGTTGCTCGACGTCACGGTGACGAGCGTAGAAGACCCCGAGGGTCGCGGTCCCGCCCGCTTCCGCCGCACGGTCTCCGGCCGCGTCGATCCCAAGGCGCGCTACGAGGTCTCGTCGATCGAGACCCGCCGCTCGAGCACGCGCCCGCTGGCACCGTTCATCACCTCGAGCCTCCAGATTGCGGCCGCCAACCGGCTGGGCTTCTCCGCGCAGCGCACCATGCGGACGGCGCAGGCGCTCTACGAGGGCGTCAACGTCCCGGGCGAGGGTCAGGTCGGCCTCATCACGTACATGCGTACGGACTCGACCAACATCACCCCCGAGGCGATCGGGCAGGCGCGCCAGTACATCGGCGGCCTCGGGCCCGCGTACCTGCCGGCCAAGGCCAACGTGTACTCGTCGTCCAACAAGGACGCCCAGGAAGCGCACGAGGCGATCCGGCCGACCGCGGTCGAGCGCACCCCCGCCGCGCTCGCGGAGGCGCTCACCCCCGACCAGCTCAAGCTCTACGAGCTCATCTGGCGCCGCTTCGTGGCCAGCCAGATGGTGCCCGCGCAGTGGGACGCGACCACGGTCCTGTTCACGCGTCGCGATCGCAAGACCGGCGCGGTGCTCAAGGCCACCGGTCGCGTGCTCGCCTTCGATGGCTTCTACAAGGTGAGCGGCGTGCCGACGGCCTCCGAGGAGCAGACCCTGCCCGCGCTCGCGCAGGGCCAGCGGGCCGCGCCGTTTGGCATCGATGCCGAGCAGCGCTTCTCGAGCCCGCCGCCGCGCTACACCGAGGCCTCGCTGGTCAAGACGCTCGAGTCCGAGGGCATCGGACGCCCGTCGACCTACGCCTCGATCATCAGCGTGATCCAAGACCGCAAGTACGTGGAGCAGCTCGATCGCCGCTTCTACGCCACCGATCTCGGCGAGGTGGTCTCCGACAAGCTGCAAGAGGCCTTCCCCGATCTGATGGACGTGGGCTACACGCGCGCCATGGAGGCGCAGCTCGACAAGATCGAGGAGCAGAGCGCCGACTGGGTGGCGATGCTGCACAAGTTCTACGTGCCGTTCGCGCAGGCGCTCGAGCGCGCCCACGACGTGATGACCCACGCCAAGGCCGAGACGCAGCCGGCGATCTACAAGTGCCCCAAGGATGGCTCGCGCACCGAGTATCGCTTTGGTCGCAACGGCCGCTTCTTGTCGTGCACGGCCTACCCCGAGTGCGACTACTCGGCGCCCATCGATCGCAAGGGCCGGCCGCTGCTGCCCGAGCTCGTCGACGTGACCTGCCCCGAGGACGGCTCGGCGATGGAGCTTCGCAACGGCCGCTTCGGTCCGTTCCTGGCCTCGGTCGACTATCCAAAGACGACCTACGTCATCAACCTCGACAAGAAGGGGGGGCTCAAGTACCCGGTGCCCCCGCCGCTGCTCACCGATCTGCCCTGCCCCAAGTGCGACAAGCCGCTCAACCTGCGGCGGGGCAAGCGAGGGCCGTGGCTGGGGTGCTCCACGTTCCCCAAGTGCCGCGGGCGCCAGGCTTGGAGCAGCCTCGAAGAGGACAAGCAAGCCACGCTCGAGCGCGAGCTGGTGAAGCACGAGGCCGCCAACCCGGTGCCTCAGATCACCCACCGCGACGGCTCGCCGCTCGCCGAGGGCACTCCGGTGGTCTCGCTCGTGATCCCCGGCGGCGTGGCCGAGCTGCAGCTGCACCCCGAGGCGGTGGCCGAGATCGCGAAGGCCGAGGCGGCCGCGGCGGCGCCTTCCAAGGCGGCCGCGCTGCGGGGCGAGGGCGCCGCTCGCGTCTAGCGCGGGCTGACGGTGCGGCGGGCGCTAGCGCCCGTCCATGCGCTGGTCGAAGCCGGGGAACTCGCCGGTCGCGTCGCCCCACACCGCCTCGACCTGATCCACGCGGGCGAACGGTGGACCCTCGTCGCAGAAGCGGCGCAGCGCCACGAGCTGGTCGCGGGGGCCCTCGGCCACGACGGTGACCGAGCCGTCCTGCTCGTTGCGCACCCAGCCTCGTAGGCCGAGGATCCGTGCCTGCTTGCGGGTGGCGGCGCGATAGCCCACGCCCTGCACCCGCCCGCGAATTCGCAAGCTCAAGCGGGCCTCGGTGGGTTCGCTCATGGCATCCAGGTCGGTGCGTCGGGAGCCCCGGCGGTGAGCCAGTCGATCAGCAGCTGGCGATCGGCCTCGAGGATCACGTTGCCGTCGCCGAGGTCGCAGTAGTAAGGCGGCGGCATGCGGTTGGGCTCCTCGCTCTCCAGGCGTACGAGCATCGCGGGGATCACTGGCTGCGGATCCGCGCCGACCATGTAGTCGCCCTGGATCTCGGCGAGGGTCGAGAAGTGCAGCGAGCCGCCGTACGGGAACGCGCCCATGATGAGGTCGCTCGGGTCGACCTCGTGACAGCCACAGTTGTTCGTGAAGGCCTCGCCCACGTCGGGTGGGATCTGGCCCGCGTCCATGCCGATGTCGAACGGGTTGGGGGCGTCGGGCGCGACGTCGACGATGCCGCACAGGCGGACGTCGGAGCCGCTGGAGCCCGAGCCGTCTGCGGAGCCCGCCGTGGTGGGGTCGGTGGTGCCGCCTTCGCTGCCACCCTCGCCTCCGCCGGGCAGCGAGGCGCCCGCGATCCAGCCCAGGATGATCGCGTTGTCGACCCCGGGCGTGATGCCGATCGGCATCGCGCTCCCCGACGGCGGGTTGGGCAGCAGCTTGAGCGCGAGGTAGCTCCCCGGCACGTTGCCGAGCTCGACCAGCGGCAGGTCGGACTGAGAGGACATGCCACCGATGATGTTGGGGGAGCCGGTCGGCGAGAGATCGAGCCCGCCCTGCCGACTGCTCGAGTCATGGCACCCGGCGAGCGCACAAGAGTCGTTGAATGCGCGCTGCACCTCGGTGGGAATGCCCCCACCGGGCCCTTCACCCTCGACCTTCTCGATCTGTGGACACGCGGGCAGCACCAGGCCCAGCGCAGCGAGGCTGGACGCGGTGACCAAACGGGGGATCATGACCATGGCGAAACGGCTCATCACTGGTTGCCCTCGCTTGCGCTGGCGCTCGCCTTGGCCTTCTTGCCCTTGCGCGGCTTGATCGCGAACTCGCGCGCGAGGTTGAAGCCGAGGAAGAAGTTGGCGCGGTGGAAGGGGTTCTTGCTGTCGACGTCGGCCCCAAACGGATTACCGGTCTGGCCACCGGGTGCGTAGAGGTTGGTGGAGATCTCGCGGTTGTTGGTGAGGAACACCTGGAAGAAGTGCTTGGCCGTGCGCAGCGAGCCACCGATCGACCACGCGCCGATCTTCGAGCCGCCCACGTCGGCGTCGCCGCCTCGGTAGTAGAACACGTTGGGGGTGGACCCATCGGGGATCGGCAGCAGGTACTCGAGGTCGAGGCCCCACTTCTTCTTCTTGTCGAGCCAGACGGTGGAGGCGAGCCCCATGGTCATGGTGTCGCGGCGGTCGCGGACGGGCACGGGCCCGTCGCCGTCGCCGAAGTCCACCAGCACGCGCGTGTTGTGGTTGGTGTTGAGGTGGTAGCCGAGCGTGAGCATGGTGCTCCAGCGGTCGAACCACAGGCGGCTCACCAGCAGCTGGAAGTCGCCCACCCAGGGGTTGGCCACGTCGAAGTCGCGCACCCACGACAGTGCAGCGTAGCCGCCGAAGCTCAGCGCCTGGCCGGCCTCCTGGCGCACCGGGATGTACTTGGTGCCGAGCTCCCAGGTCTTGCGCGAGCCGGCGCGGCGCAGCTGCACGTCGAGGCCGTCGATGATGCCGTACTGCAGGCCCATCGCCATCGACACGCCGCCGTCGAGGCCGAACGCGCCGCGCTCGGCCCCGATGCGACCAAAGCGATGATCGATGCGGTACTGGAGCGTGCGCTTGCCGAGCGTGGTGGTGGTGGGCAGCACGATCTGCGTGGTGCCGTTGAAGGGCTCGCGGCTCTTGGCGGGCGGGGGAGCCTTGCCGTCGGGGCCGGGACCCGGACCGGGGCCGGGGCCGGGGCCGGGACCCGGACCGGTGCCGCCATTGGCGGTGGTACCGGTGTCGCCGCTCGCGGGCGGGGGCAGGGCGGCGATCCAGTCCGCGACCGCTTGGAGCTGCTCGGCCTTGAGCGGATCGTCGCCGAGCGGCATCACCTCGCCGTCCATCCCTTCGCCGCCCTTCATCTTGAGCAGCAGGTAAGAGGCGTCGGGATCACCGGGCACGACCAGCGCGCGCCCGTTGGTGGCCGAGGGAATCCCCACGAGGCTCGACAGCGGAACCGAGAGGTCGACCTCCGAAGGATCGGATGCGGGGTTGCCCCCGCCGGAGTGACACGAGGTGCACCACTCGTCGAAGATCTCCTGGACCTTGGCCTCCTGGGCCGGGTCCGGGGCGCTGTACAAGAACGTCGTGAGGGCGATGGCGAGAGAGGAAGACACGGCCATGCTCGGGCGTGAGGATACGTCAGTTGGCGGCGCAGAGACAGCGGGCCGGTCCCTCCGCAGGCCCTGGCTCGCGGGTTCGCGCGTTCCCGCGAAGCTCCCGTCCCGTCGAGATCTGGCCCCATCTGCGGCCTGGGTGAGGGGGGGCGCGCTTTCGGGTAGGATCCCCGCCCATGCAGATCCCCCGTAAGGGCGTGGTGCGTCGCCTGCTTGCCGTGCTCGCGCTCTCGACCGCGACGATGGCGTGCGGCGGTCCGAGCAAGGACGGCGCGAGCAAGGACGG
>JBFIJN010000273.1:0-11929 GCA_041600735.1 Nannocystaceae bacterium | reverse complement strand
GACGACAGCCATGCAGCACCTTCGCACCGATTCCCCGAAGGGCACCCCTCTCTTTCAAGAAGGTTCCGGTGGATTTAACCCAGGTAAGGTTCTGCGCGTTGCGTCGAATTAAACCACATGCTCCACCGCTTGTGCGGGCCCCCGTCAATTCCTTTGAGTTTTAGTCTTGCGACCGTACTCCCCAGGCGGAGTGCTTAACGCGTTAGCTTCGACAGCGAAAGGGTCAAAATCTCCCACCGCCTAGCACTCATCGTTTACGGCGTGGACTACCAGGGTATCTAATCCTGTTTGCTACCCACGCTTTCGCACCTCAGCGTCAGTTACCGTCCAGTTCAGCGCCTTCGCCACTGGTATTCCTCCTGATATCTACGAATTTCACCTCTACACCAGGAATTCTCTGAACCCCTCCGGTACTCAAGCCCTGCAGTTTTGGATGCACTTCCTGGGTTGAGCCCAGGGCTTTCACACCCAACTTACAAGGCCGCCTACGTGCGCTTTACGCCCAGTGATTCCGAGCAACGTTTGCACCCTCCGTATTACCGCGGCTGCTGGCACGGAGTTAGCCGGTGCTTGCTAAGGGGATACCGTCAGGGCCGGCTCTTCACCGGCTTTATTCTTCTCCCCCCACAGTGCTTTACGATCCGAAGACCTTCATCGCACACGCGGCGTGGCTGCGTCAGGCTTTCGCCCATTGCGCAATATTCCCCACTGCTGCCTCCCGTAGGAGTCTGGACCGTGTCTCAGTTCCAGTGTGGCTGATCATCCTCTCAGACCAGCTACCCGTCTTAGCCTTGGTGAGCCATTACCTCACCAACAAGCTGATGGGCCGCGAGCTCGTCCTTTGGTAGCCCTTGCGGACCTTTCCCGTGGATGCCCTAGAGCTCCCACGACGTATCCGGTATTAGCCCGAGTTTCCCCGGGTTGTCCCGATCCAAAGGGTTGATTACCCACGTGTTACGCACCCGTGCGCCACTTTCCCCCAGGCCGAAGCCCGAGTTCTCGTTCGACTTGCATGTGTTAGGCCCGCCGCAAACGTTCGCTCTGAGCCAGGATCAAACTCTCCAGTTTGATTCTTGCTTTGTCCGATTCAACGGACTCGGAATCGATCCTCTTCCCCCTTACGGGTTCGGAGGTCGTTCGGGTTGCGAGACGTTGCCGTCTCGCTAATTCCACACACTCCATCCGTTCGGCTGACTCGCGAGTTTCCTCGGAGCAACCTCGTGGATGGGTGACCATCCCGTTTTCCGCTATCCAGTTTTCAGGGAGCGCTGTTCCGAGGGGAGCGGCTCGAGAGCCACCCCGTCGGTGGGGCTGGGTTTGTAGTCAGCCCCGGGGTCGAAGTCAAGCGGAAGTTTGTTCCGCTTTCGAGAGGGTCCGCACAGCTTTTGGGGCGTGTGCGGCGGTCGGCGTCCTTGGCTCGGAGGTACGGCTTCTTTCGTTGCCGTGGGCTCCGAAAGGCCCTCAAACCGACTCTTTGTGCCCTCGACGACCGCTTCCCCAGGGGGTCGTGTCCGTCGCGGGGTGTGGATGCTACGGATCCGTGGAACGGAAGCAAGAGCTTTTTGCTCGAAAATGAAGATTTGCGAATGGGTGCGGAATTCGGCGCCCCAGGGGTGTTCTTGGGACGACAGGATTCCCGTGGGACGGGTCAGCGCCGGTTCCGCTCCCGGAAAGGTACGGCGCCGAGGGCTCCGCGGGGCCAAACGGAACGGTGATCGCGCTTCGCTGGACGGCGTTCAGAACCCCGAAATCCGTGAGTACGCGATCCCTGAACATCACCGCAGCTCCCGCGCCGCGAGCACCTGAGTGCGGCTGCCCGCGAGGGCAACGAGGTCTCCCTCGCGGAGCGGGGCCCGCGGATCGATGGGCATCAGCGCATCGCCACGGCTCCACTCGAGCACCTGCACCCCCGTACGCCCGCGTAGATCGAGCTCTGCGAGGCTGCGCCCCGCCCAGCGCCGCCCCACGACCACGCGCTCCAATATGATGCCCTTGCCGAGGCCCAGCTCTTGGTCGGGGCGACCGCCGGCGGTGACCTGCACGACCTCTTCCTGCTCGCCCAGCACTTTGTCGCTGTAGTGGGCAATGAGATCTCCACGGCGCAGGATGCCCAGTAGGCGGCGATCGCCATCGACGACGGGCAGCACCTCCTGCTGGGCGCGCGCGAACGCCTGCATCGCGCCGGCGAGGGTGTCGCCGGGATAGAGGAGGGTGAGATTGCGCTGGCCCATGATCGTGCGGGCGACGGAGCCGGCCTGGATCTCGCCGTGGAGCATGCGGCGCGCGAGCTGATTGCCGTCGATGTAGCCGAGCACGGCGCCCTCGTCGTCGACCACGAAGGTGGAGCCGAGCTCGGCCTCCACGCACACGCGGCGGATCTCGTCGAGCTCGGCGCCCTCGGTGAGCACCTCGCGGGGCCCGAGCATCAGCTCGCGCACGAGGCCGCGCTTCATCACCTCGCCCTCCGCTTCGTGCTCGAGCACGATGCCGCGCGCCTGCAGCTGCATGCGGTAGAGACCGCCGGGGTTGATGCGGCGCGAGACCAGCAGCGCGAGGATGCAGCCGAGCATGAGCGGCAGGATCACCGCGTAGTCTTGGGTGAGCTCGAACAGCATCACGATCGGAGTGAGCGGCGCCTGCATGAGGCCCGCAAAGGTGGCGCCCATGCCCACGAGCGCGTAGGCGCTGGCGGCCTGGGCACCGTCGCCGATCACGAAGTGGGCGAGCGCCGCGATGATGGTGCCGAGGCACGCGCCCACGTAGAGGACCGGCATGAAGGCACCGCCGAAGCCGCCGCTGCCGAGCGTGAGCGCGGTGACGACGATCTTGAGGCCGAGCAGCACCGCCGCGAGCTGCCAGGCGAGCTGGCCTTGGAGCGCATGGGAGACCGTGGCGCGGCCCGGCCCGAGCAGCTCGCTGGACACCGCGGCGGCGATGAGGCCCACGCCCAGCGCCCCGAGGGCGGGCTTGAGCCAGGCCGCCAGCCGCAGCTGGCCAAAGCGCAGCTCGGCGTAGTTGAGGGCCCGGGCCATCAGCGCGCCGATGAGGCCGGCCGCCACCGCGAGCAGGAGATAGAAGCCAAAGTCGGCGAGCGAGGCCGAGCCGTGGGGCGCCAGCGCGAACTCGGTGCGTGGTCCGAAGATCGCGTGGGAGGTGACGGTGCCGGAGACCGCCGCGACGATCAGCGGAATGAACACCGACATCGTGCCGATGTTGCCGCCGATCGAGCCGCCGAAGATGAGCTCGACGGTAAAGATGACGCCGGCGAGCGGAGCGTTGAAGGCCGCGGCCAGGCCCCCCGCGCAGCCCGCCCCCACCATCGCGACGTGTCGGCGCAGGCGCAGGCCCAAGAAGCGCGAGAGCACGGCTCCCACCGCGGCTCCGATTGCAACGGACGGCCCCTCGTGGCCGCACGATCCGCCGCTGCCGATGCTGACCCCAGTACCGAGACCGTTGATGAGCGCGCCGGTGCCGTGGAGGTTCCCGCCGTGCTTGGCGACCGCCACGATGACGCCCATGGGACCGACCACGAGGCGCGTGTGCAGCAGCCGCACCGCGAGCATGCGCAGCCCTCCGGCGGCAAGGCCCCCGAGCACGGGCAGCGAGATGATGATGGTCCAGCGCAGCACGCCGCCGAAGCGACCCATGAACATGTCGTTCGCGCGGTCGATCCACAGCAGCAGCAGGCCCGAGGCCGCCCCGCTCGTGACGCCGACCGCGGCCGCCATGAGGATGAGGTAGACGTGGTCGTCGCGGATGACGGTGGCGAGGCGGCGGCCGAGCAGGAGGCCCCACATGCGCCAGATCCGGGCGTAGCGGTCGGCCGGGGGCAGCGGCTTGTGAAAACCGGTGGCCGAGAGCTCGGCAACGCGCGGCGCCACCATGGACTGGCTGGCGGCGACGAGGGGATCGGCCTGCGACGGCTCGTCCTCGGAGGATCGAGTCCCCGGGGCGTCCCCCGTCGGCGGGGACGGATCGGACATCGGGCCCACGCTACCGCTCACCTCACGAGCCGACCAGGGGGCGCGCGGACGAGGGGTCGTGTTTTGGTTGTGCCGCGTGCGCGCGGTGCCGATACTGCTCGTGCGTGATGCGGATGGTAATCAAGAGGATGGCGGTGGGGGCTCCGCTGCTGGTGCTGTGGGGGCTCGGGTGCGGTGCCACGCCGTCCGATGAGCCCGCGCTGCAGGAGCGGAGCGCAGTGGACGACCTCGAGGTGCGAGCGCCGAGCCGCGGCAAGGTCCGCGGTGGCGAACGGATGCGTCGCACGGTGCAGTGGCCGGCAGAAGCCACGCGAGCGCTGGCCGCCTACGAGGCCTTCGACGCCCGCGGGCGCGCAGCGATCGACGAGTCACCGGTGCCGGTGCTGGTGCCCGGGCCCGAGCTCGCGCTCGACCAGCGCGAGGTGCTCCGCGGGCCCGAGTGGTACTCGTTCTGGGGCCATCGCGAGCACGAGGGCGTAGAGGTGACGGTCACGCTGCAGGCCAGCCGCATGGCGCGGGTCTACCCTGGAGTGCGACCGCAGCCCGGTCCGCACACTTTGCGCGGACGCGAGGGGTTGGTCACGCGCAACGAGGGGATCTGGTCGGCCAGCTGGATCGAGCACGGCGTCGCGTACGATCTCGGGCTCGAGTGCGCCCCGGTGGATGCCGCGCCTTGCGACGATCAGGCCGAGATCGAGGCGCTCGCCGAGGGGCTGCTGTACGCGGGGGGCCAGGGCGAGGCGGGCGAGGCTCGCGAGAAAGGTCGGGTGATGCGATGAGTCGCAGACACACGCTCACGGGCGCCGCCGTGGCCGCCCTCATGATCGCGCCGCTGATCGGGCCGGGGGCCGCAACCGCCGGTACGCCAGAGCCGTTCGAGTACCGGCCCCCCGGGGAGCTGGTCGCCGGTTCGGGCCAGGGTCGCTTCGACGAGACCGTCTATGTGCCGGGGATGCGCTTTCCCATCGAGGAAGGGCCGGCCTTCGCCAATTCGCAGGTGTGGGGGGCGGGCGGCAGCCAGGGGCCCGGCGGTGGCCAGTGCGATACGGTCAATTATAGCTACCCATGGCACGACAACTACTGTGAGACGCGCTCGTGGGACATGCCGATGTGCCCTTCGGGTCAGGGCCACCAGGGCCAGGACATCCGCGCCGCCACCTGTAGCGCGGGGGTGCACTGGACTGCGGCCGCGGCCGCGGGCACCGTCACCAGCATCGGCAGCTACTCGGTCTACGTGACCGGGGCCGATGGCACGCGCTTCGACTATCTCCACGGCAGCAACGCGGTCGTGTCGGTCGGGCAGAGCCTGGCGCGAGGCGAGCGGATCAACCGGGTGTCCAACCAGTTCGGCGGCACGCCGACCACGGTGCACCTGCACTTCAACATCCGCCGCGATGTCGCGGGCTTCGGCGTCGTCTATGCACCGACCTATATGTCGCTGATCACGGCCTACCAGGAGCTCTACGGGCTCGTGGGCAATGGTCAGGGTGCGATCGATCAAGAGAGCAGCAGCTGTGCGGCAATGGTCGGCTGGGCTCAGAATGGCGAGGACCCGGAGGGCGCGGCCACGGTGCTGGTGGCGTTCGACGGCGCCGAAGACGATCCCGCCGCGACGGTGATCGAGGCGCTGGCCGATCGTCCGCGACCGGATCTGTGCGAGTCGCTCGGCTCGTGCGACCACGGGTTCGAGATCGAGGTCCCGCTGCGGCTGCGCGATGCGGCGCTGCACGAGGCACGCTTCTATGTGATCGGTGGGGGCGGCACCGCGGTGGAGCTCGAGGACGGACCGTTCTCGTTCACCTGCGATCCACCGCCCTTGCCCGCGGGTGTCCGGCGCGAGCTCGAGGCGCCCGAGGTCATGGCGCAGTGGGGGTTCTCGCCGCTCTATCAAGTAGCGTGGGCACCCGAGGCGGAGCTCGCGGGGCTCGCCGCGGGCAGTGCATTCCCGGAGCGGCCCGTGCTGGTGGTGAGCGACGGCGATGCTGGGCAGACGCGCTGGCTGATGGACCCCGGCTACAAGCGCCGCGTGGAGAGCGAGGCGATCGCGAGCGCGTGGGGCCTGCCGTGGAGCGAGCCCGAGACGTGGCCGGCCGAGGTCCTCGACGGCGTGCCAGTGGGCACCCCCCTGCGTGCCACGCCGTTCTTGGTGACGAGCGACGATGGGATCGTGGTGGCGATCGACGATCCGCAGTGCGCGCTCACGGAGGACGGCCAGCTCGATCCGAGCTGCATGCCCGAGGGCGAAGACGACACCGCGGGCTCGGCCGGCGACGATCTACCCGGGGGCACGGGGGGTACGGATGGGATTCCGGTGCCACCCGGCGCCGTCGGTGAGGGCGAAGGCTGTGCGTGTCGCAGCCAGCGCTCGCGCGACGGCGCTGCGTCGTGGTGGTCGCTGCTGCTGGTCGCTGGGCTCGCTCGGCGTCGACGCGCGGGCCGCTAGGTGAGCGAGCGAGGTCGACGGTGCCGTCGGCCTCGCCTTCACCTCGCCTCGAGGCTTCGCACCGCGTCGCGCCCACTGCGGTCGGCGACGCGCTAGCGCAGCGGCAGCACGATCTGCTCGCGGCGCTCGACGAACAGCTCGCTGCCCACGAAGTCCCCGGCGTCGAACGTGGCGGCCTGCAGGCGGCTCACGGTCACGCGAAGGGCCTCGCCATCGAGCGCGAGACCCAGCGGTCGCAGGCTGGCGAACCCGAGCCGGGCTTGGCCCTGATCGGAGAGCACGCAGGTGAGCTCGGCTCCGGTGGGCTCGCTGCCGCGCAGGCCCGTGAGACGCACCGTGACCACGCCATCCTCGTCGTCCTCGGCCACGCCTTGCCAGCGCAGCACCAGCGCCTCGCGGCTCAGCTCGTAGAGGTCGTCTTCGGTCACGTGCAGCGCCAGCGCCGGCGGGACCAAGCCCTCGGCTCGAAACGCGGGCAGCTCGGCCGAGGGCGAGCCGTGCGACTCGACGACCACCGCCGTACCGCCGCCGCCGGCCCCGTCGCGCAGCTCGGGAGGCAGGCCCTCGGCGTAGTAGAGGTACTCCACGCCGGACATATAGGGCAGGAGATCGGGCACCAGCGAGACGGGCACCTCGAACGCGGAGCCAGCATCGCTGCCGATCTGCATGCGAAGATCGCCCGCATCCACGAGCAGGAGCTCGCCGCGCGGGGACTCGGAGGACTCGGCGGTGGCGAGCTGATCGGAGGCCACGCAGGCGCCCGGGGCCACCACGTCGCTCGGCAGCACGGGCATGTCGATGCGCGCGCGCACGAAGTCTTCTTCGAGGCCACGCACGAACGCGAAGCGGGCCGTGACCTCGAAGGCATCGAGATCGTCGTAGGGCTCTTCGGCGGGATCGGCCTCGGGCTCGAGCACCACGTGGACACGGCCGAGACGCAGCGGCTCGAGCTCGGGCTCGACCGGACTGTTGTCTAGATCCTCGCCCGTGCAGCCGCCCACACCCATCGTGAGCACGATGCATGCGAGCGCGGACAGGCGGTGTCCGGGCGAGCTCCTCACGTTTGGAACCGTACCCTGCCCGCGACCGCATGTCACGCAAAGCGACGGAGGCCAGGCCCCCGGCTCGGGCTGCCAACAATGGCTCGCCGCCCGCGTAGATCTCGCCGCCGCGCGACCACCGCTCCACAGGCCCCAGGAAGTGCGTGCGGGGGCCGCTCCGCTCGCTATGCTGGCGCCATGCGAGCTCACTGCGAGCGTTGCCAGGTCGAGGTCGAGGGCAGCTACCGCAATCCCCGGGCCCGACGGCTCGCCCGCTACTACCCCCTGCTGATCGTGCCGTTCATCCCGGTGTTGCCGATCATCGCAGCCGACTTCGCCGTGATGCTTCCGATGCTGATGATCTACATGATCGGCGCCGGGCCGGTGATCGGGATCCTGCGCGACCCTCCGGTGTGCGGCGACTGTGGTGCGATCGTGAGGGCGCTGCCCAAGCCAGCACGCGCCGCACTCGGGGGCTAGTCTAGTAATGAGGATCCACGGGCCCCGCGACCAGGCCTACGCTGCCCGGACGGGTCGATTCTGGCCGATCCCGGGCCATCGCCGGCCGTGATCGGGCCCACCCTCGATTTTCGTCGAGGAAATCTCGCCGGACGATGCAACACGGCCGCCGCGTGGTCGAGATCCTATTCGTGGTCGACCCCTGCCCGCGCCCCCGCCTCGGATCCCCGCGTCCCGCGCTCGTCCCCGTCAAGGGCCCGCGGCTCGGCGAGTACGAGCTGCTCGAGCGCGTGGGCCACGGGGGGATGGCCGAGGTGTGGATGGCCCGTCGTGCGGTGATCCCCGGCGGGCTCAAGACCTGCGCGCTCAAGATCATCCACGGGCGCTACACCGCGAAGCCTCGCTACCGCCGCATGTTCCTGCAGGAGGCTCGGCTCGCGCTCAAGCTGCGCCACGCCAATGTGGTCTCGGTCTTCGACGTCGGCGAGGCCGACGATCGGCTGTTCATGGCGCTCGAGTGGGTCGACGGCGTGGACCTGCGCGACTTCGCGCAGCACGTGAGCGATCGCCATGGCCAGCTCCCCGTGCCGCTCGTGTGCCACCTGGTGGGCGAGCTCCTGCAGGGGCTGCGTCATGCCCACGAGCTGTGCGTGGGCGGGCAGCCGCTCGGCGTGATCCATCGCGACGTGGCGCCGCACAATGTGCTCGTGAGCCGCGCGGGCGAGGTGAAGCTCGCCGACTTCGGCATCGCGCGCGTGGCCGGTGAGCTGAGCTCGGGTGAGCACGTGAAGGGTCGCGCCCGCTACATGGCACCCGAGCAGCTGGATGGCGAGCCCACGCAAGCGTCGGATCTGTTCGCGGTGGGCGGGATCCTGCACGAGCTCCTCGAGGGTCGTCGCTTTCGCGAGGGCCTCGAGCTGGGCTCCGACTGGCACCGCGTGGTGGCCGAGGCTTCGCTGCCGCCGCTGGAGCGCGCCGACGTGCCGCCTTCGCTCGAGGCGCTGCGCGTGGCGCTGCTACAGCCCGATCCGGCGCGCCGCATCGCCAGCGCCGAAGAGGCGCTCGAGTGGCTGATGCGCTGTCCCGCGTGGCCCGCCGGAGCGACGATGCTGCGCCGGCTGTACCGCGAGTGCGTCGGCGTGCAGCGCCGCACCGGGCTCACCGATCCCGAGTCGCAGTGGCGGGCCGCAGCGCGCCCCCGAGCGGTGCGACCGTCGCTCTCGCTGCGCACCCCGACGCTGCAGCCGCACGGGCGGCCGCCGTCGCGGACGCCCACGCCCACGCCATCGCCGTCGCCGGCCACCGAGGTGTTCCCGATCCGGCGCCGCAAGGTCCAGCCACCCCGCCGGCCGGTGCGGCCCACCCTGCGCTGGCTGGGGCGCGGCCTGTGGGGGCTCGCCGGATTGTTGGCGATGGTCGCGGCGGGGCTCTTCGTGGCGCCCACGGCCCCAGGATCGTCCGCATGCATCCGCGAGGCCCTCGTGAGCCCCGCCCGAAGGGCGCAGCTGCGCGTGCGCGGCGATGATCAACCCGAGGCGCAGGTGAGGATCGACATGCAGATCCTGAGCGTCGGCGCGCGCGAGGAGTGCTGGCTCTCACCGGGGGTTCACGAATTGGCCTGGCGCTCTTCGGCAGCAGCAGCGTGGCAACTCGTAGGATCGCACACGCTCGTTTCCGCCAAGGAGCACCTGGTCCGGGTCGGCGAGGACGGATTGGCGATTACCGCGTACGATCCCTGACTCGCGCATGTCGAATCCGGCCGACCCCAACCGCTCCACGCGTCTGTACAAGGCGGCAACGCCCGTGGGCGAGGAAGACATCCATCCGGGTGCCATCCTCGGTGAGGGTCGCTTCAAGATCTTCGGGATCATCGGGCGCGGCAAGATGGCCTCGGTGTTTCGCGCTCGCGACCTGCGACGCGACGCCGACATCGCGCTCAAGGTGCTCGCCCGCAAGTACGTGGGCCACCACGACCGAGAGCGACGCTTCGACAACGAGGCCCGCCTGGCCGGGCGCCTGCAGGGTCACCGCAACGTGGTCGCGCCGATCGAGTCCGGCCGCCTCGACGATTGCGGCGGACGCATGTTCCTCGCGATGGAGCTGGTGCGGGGCCCCACCTTGGCCGACCTCGTCAGCATGCACGGCCCGCTGCCGGTCGAGGACGCCTGCATGTACATGCGAGACATCGCGCGGGCGCTCCGCGATCTGCACCAGGGCGGCGTGGTGCACCGCGACGTGAAGCCCGAGAACGTGATCGTGGTGGAGACCAAGGGCGAGCGCGTGGCCAAGCTGCTCGACTTTGGGCTGGCCGCCGACACGGGGGCCGGCGCCGATACCCGCATGACGCGGATGGGCGAGCGCCCCGGCACGCGGCACTACATGTCGCCCGAGCAGGCGTGGGATGCCCCAGCGCACCCGGTGTTCGACATCTACGCGCTCGGAGTCACGTTCTACGAGGTCCTCACCGGGCGACCGCCATTCTTCGAGCTCGACGAGGCCGAGGTCATCGCGCGAAAGTGCGATCTCACCCAGCCGCCGCCCTCGATCAAGGGACGGCGCAGCGGCCTGCCCGAGCGGCTCGAGACCCTGATCGATGGGTGCCTCGAGCCGGTGGCCAAGAAGCGGCTGCCCACGATCAACGCGTTCCTCAAGCGCCTCGACGCGATCACCGAGGGCTTCGGCAGCGGGATGAGCCCGCGCACGCGTCAGCAGACGAGCATGGTGGGCCAGGCCCGCACGATCGCGCAGCCCAAGCAGAAGAAGAGCAAGCTGCCGGGGCTGCTGGCCCAGGCCGCGGCCAAGAAGCAGCAGGCCTTCGTGCCCGACGCGGCCATGATCTCGCCCGAGGCCCCCACCCCCGATCCGGATCGCGTGGTCAGCCGACGCGCGGTCAATCGTGCGGTCGAGGGGCTCGCGCAATCGGCCACGGCGCTGGGCGGGCAGCCGGCCACCGTGCCGCACCTGCAGCCCACTCAGCCGAGCCCCCAGGCGCAGCCCGTGCAGCCCGCGCCCGCGGCGGCCTTCGCCCAGGGCCCAGGATTCGGACCCCAGAGCTATCCAGCGGTGCCCCTGCATCCGCAGGCGCCCAACGCCGCTCAGGCCAACGCCCCGCAGTCAGCCGCCCCCGCGTATGCGCAGGCCCCCCAGGCGTATGCCCCGCAAGCGCACGCGCCCCAGGCACCCGCCGCCCACGCGCAGGGCCCCCAGGCGTACGCCGCTCACGCGCACGCCGCTCACGCGCACGCCTCTCACGCGCACGCCACTCACCCGTCCGAGGAGCTCGGCGTCCGCCGCTCGCCGAGCTTCGTTGCACCCGCGCGCCCCGCTCCGGTGCGCCGCGCGTCGCCGGCCAATCGCGCGATCGTCTTCGGCCTCATCGTGGGTGCAATGCTCAGCGCATTGCTCGTGGTGGGCCTGTGGATGTGGATCCGGATCCGCAGCGGCGGCTGAGCGCGGGCGGGTCGCCGGCCCTGCGGTGACCCACCCTCGGGGGAGTTTGTTAGCCTCCGCCCGCCGCCATGACGAACACGATCCAATCCGACGGACGCGCACGGGCCCGTAGCCAGGACATCTTCGAGGCCGCCAAGCGGGTGATCCCGGGCGGGGTGAACAGCCCGGTGCGGGCATTCACCTCGGTGGGCGGCTCGCCCCCGTTCATCACGCGCGCCGCGGGTCCGTACCTGTTCACCGAGGACGGCGCGCAGGTCATCGACTACGTGGGCACTTGGGGCCCGGCGCTGCTCGGCCATGCGCACCCCGAGGTGATCGATGCGGTGTGCAAGGCCGCGGCCAACGGGCTGAGCTTTGGGGCGGCCACCCGCGCCGAGGCCGAGTTCGCCGAGCTGGTGTGCTCGATGGTCCCCAGCCTGAACGGCGGCATGGTGCGGCTCACGTGCTCGGGCACCGAGGCCACGATGAGCGCGCTGCGGGTGGCGCGAGGGTTCACCGGCCGCAACAAGATCGTGAAGATGGACGGCGCCTATCATGGGCACGCCGACGTGCTG
>JBFIJN010000272.1:0-11940 GCA_041600735.1 Nannocystaceae bacterium | reverse complement strand
TGCGGTTGCGGGTGCGCGCCAGCGGGCAGCGCTGGCAGTCGCCCACGTTGTGGTGCTGGAGATACTCGAGCTTGCGCGCGGGGGTCCAGCTCTGCGCTCGCTCGCGCAAGGCCTCGCGACTCGGAGCGGGCGCGGGAACGGGCGCGCTTGCAGACGCGGCTGCGGGAGCCGTGAGCGGAGCCCGGGGCAGCGTAGCGGACGAAGGGCGCGCGGCCGCGGACGATCGCGCGGCTTGGGGCGCGGCGGACGGTCTCGTCGCCTCGGGCTCGGCGGATGAAGCTCGCGTCGCTTCGGGCACGGCGAGAGCGGGTGTAGCGGACGAAGGCGGCGGGGCCTCGGGCGCGGCGGCTTCGCCTTCGTCCTCTTCGTGTTCGTCTTCGGCGGCGCGGGGCAGCGCGTGGGCGCCCACGTACTGCACGTCGTAGCTGACGCGCAGCTGCTCGAGCGCGCGGGCAAAGCGAACCGCGAGCGTGGCCGCGTCGCTCGTCATCCGCGGTGCTCCTGCACGGGCTCATCGAGGCGATCGAGCAGCCAGTCGGCGAGCGACGCCTTGGCCACGGGCGCCCCCGCATCCTCGACGGCGGCCCCGCTGCGATGCACGAGCAGCCCGGTGTTGGTCTCGCTGGCAAAGCCGAGCCCGGGCACGCCCACGCGGTTGACGAAGATCGCGTGACAGCCCTTGCGCGCGAGCTTGTCGCGCCCGGCCTCGAGCAGGCGCTCGCGCACGTCTTGCCCGTCGTCCACCGTTTGGGCGCCAAACCCGAGGAAGAAGCTGCGCTCACCGAAGCGCTGCACCAGCGTGGCGAGCACGTCGACGCCCTCGACCCACGCACCCGCTTCGAACGCGCGATGGAGCGCGGCCTTGTCGATCTTACCCACGCTGGGGTTGCGGGGCGCGAGGTCGGCAACGGCCGCCACCATCGCCACCAGCTCGCACGCGCCCGCGTCGAGCACCTCATGCATGGCGGACAGCATCTGCTCGGCGGTCTCCACGTCGATGCGCCGGACCCCGACGGGAGTGACGCGCGCGACGGGGCCCGCGACGAGCGTCACCTCGGCGCCGCGTCGAGCCGCCCGCTCGGCGAGGGCAAAGCCCATCGCGCCGGTCGACGCGTTGGTCAGGAACCGCACCGGATCGAGATAGGCGCGGGTCGGGCCGGCCGAGACCAACACGCGACGCCCGGCCCACGGCGAGGGCGGCTGCAGCCGCGCGCGCGCGTGCTCGACGATGATGGCCGGATCGATCATGCGGCCCTCGCCCACCCAGCCGCAGGCGAGCTCACCACGATCGGGGCCGACGAACCCATCTCCACGCTCGGCAAGCGTGGCGAGGTTGCGGCGCGTGGCGGCGTGGTTCCACATGTTGGTGTTCATCGCCGGCGCCCACAGCAGCGGCGCGCGCGTGGCCAGCAGCACGGTGCTGAGCAGGTCATCGGCCATGCCCGCGGCGGCGCGCGCCATCACGTTGGCGGTGGCCGGGGCCACGACCACGAGGTCGGGCCAGTCGGCGAGCTCGATGTGCCCTACCCTGCCCTCCTCGCCGGCGTCGAGCAGCTCGATCCGCACCGGTCGGCGACTGACGGTGGCGAGCGCCATCTCGGTGACGAAGGCTCGCGCGGCCGGGGTCATCACCACCTGCACGTCGATGCCCGCGGCCACGAACGCGCGCACCAGCTCGGGTGCCTTGTAGGCTGCGATGCCGCCGCTGACCCCCAAGAGCACCCGTGGGGCACGCGCTGGGGCGAGGTCCGAGGTCATCGCTAGCGCTCCTCGAGCGGGGTGCTGCCCGCGACCTCGATGCCGAAGCCGGACACGCCGATGATCTTGCGCGGGTTGTCGGTGATCACGCGAATGCGGCGCAGCCCGAGCTCGCGCAGCACCTGGGCGCCGAGGCCGAACTGGCGAAAGCCGGACTCGGCCGGCTTGAGCCCGTGCACGGGCAGCGGGGCGGCCGCGTCCTTCAGCGCCCGCCCCACGCCGTCCATCGGCGAGCCCACCACGTAGAGGAACACGCCGCGACCGGCTCGCTCGATCTGGCGGAACGCGGCGCGCAGCCGCTGGCCCGAGCCGGTGCCGCCGATGCCGAACACATCGTCGAGCACTTGAGCTCGCTGCGCGCGCAGCAGCACCGCGTCTTCGTGATCGCGACCCCGCAGGTCGCCCTTGCAGAACGCGAGGTAGTAGACGAGCGGCTCTACGGTGGAGCGAAACGTTCGCACGCTCCAGCCGCTCGCATCGGGCAGACCGAGCGCCGCCGGCTGCAGCGGCGTGTGCGGCAGCTCTTCGATCAGGGTCTCGCGCTCGAGCCGATGGCGAATGAGATCGGCGATGGTGAGGATCGGCAGCTCGTGGCGCGCGGCGAACACCTCGAGGTCGTCCATGCGCGCCATCTCGCCGTCGTCGCGCATGATCTCGCAGATCACTCCCGCGGGGCGCAGCCCGGCCATGCGCGCCAGATCGACGGCACCCTCGGTGTGGCCCGAGCGCACGAGCACGCCGCCGGCCTGGGCCCGCAGCGGGAAGATGTGACCGGGGCTCACGAGATCCTCCGCGCTGGCATCGTCGGCCACCGCGACCTGGACCGTGCGCGCCCGATCGGCCGCGCTGATGCCCGTGGTCACGCCCGTGCGCGCCTCGATCGAGACCGTGAACGCGGTGGTCATGCTCCCCGAGTCGGTCTTGATCATCATCGGCAGCCGCAGCCGATCGCAGCGCTGCGGGGTGAGGGCCAGGCACACGAGACCTCGGCCCTCGCGACACATGAAGTTGATGTCGGCGGGCCGGCAGTGCTCGGCGGCGATCACCAGGTCGCCCTCGTTCTCGCGATCGGCGTCGTCGACGAGCACGACCATGCCTCCGCGGCGCATCACCTCGAGCGCAGTCTCGGTCGCGGCGAGCGACGAGGAGACGTCCTGGTTCATCGACGGCCTTCCCCGGGATCGAGGTAGCCGGCCTCGACGAGCGCGTCGACCGAGAGCTCCTTGGGGTCGACCGTGATCCCGCCCGCGGGGAGGCCGGAGGTGGTGCCGGGGAGCGTGTCGAACGCGGCGGCGCGGTGATCGAGCAGGCGCGCGACGTAGCGGGCCACGAGATCGACCTCGAGGTTCACCGCTCGCCCGCTGTGCAGCGCATGCAGCGTGGTGGCCTGCAGCGTGTGCGGCACGAGGCCCACACTGAACCCGAGGGGATCGACGGCGTTGACGGTGAGGCTGGTGCCGTCGACACAGATCGAGCCCTTGGCGGCGACGAACGGCAGCAAGCCCGCGGGCGCGTCGACCCAGACCTCGCGCGCCTCGCCACGCGGGGTGACGGTGCGGATCTTGCCCACGCCGTCGACGTGACCCGACACGAGGTGCCCGCCGAGCGGATCGCCCAAGCAGAGCGCAGGCTCGAGGTTGACCTCGCGACCGGCCGTCAGCGAGCCCAGCGTGGTGAGCCGCAGGGTCTCGAAGGCTGCATCGACGCAGAACTCGGTCGCGCTCGACTCGGTGACCGTGAGGCAGACGCCGTCGATGGCAACGCTGGCGCCGAGCGCTCGCGCGCGCGGCTCGAGCCGCGCCGCGATGACCAGCGTCTTGCGCTCCGCGCCCACCCGCGCGGACACGAGCGTGCCGACCTCTCGAATCAAGCCGGTGAACACTCGTGTCTTCTACCCCACGGCCGGCCGGGGGTCGACCGCGGGGACCACCACCGTCAGCAGATCCGGGCCGAGGCGTCGACGAGCCTCGACGTGCACGCGAGGCGCCTCGGCCACCGTGGGCCAGCCCACGCCGGCGAGCATCGGCCGACCTTCGCCCAGGAACCGCGGCGCCTGGTAGAGGAACGCCCGCTGCCACGCGCCCGCCGCCACGAAGGCCCCGTGCAGGCGCCCGCCGCCCTCGACCAGGAGCGAGCGGATCTCCCGCTGTCCCAGCACGCGCAGCGCATCGACGACATCGATGAGGCCGGTTCCATGCTCGGCCACGCACACGAGCTCGACCCCGGTCTTGGCCACCCGCGCTCGCGCAGCGGCCGAGGCCCGCGAAGTGTGCAGCACCAGCGTGCCGGGCCGCAGCACCCGCAGCGCCGCGGCCTCGGGGCTGCCCACGCGCAGGCGACCATCGAAGATCACCACCGTGGGATCGACCCCTCGCACGAGCCGCACGTCGAGGCCGGGGTCGTCGAGGATCGCGGTCTGGGCCCCGACGGCGATCGCGTGGTGCACCGATCGCAGGCCGTGCCCGTGGCGACGCGCCGCTTCGCTGGTGATCCACTTGCTGTCGCCCTCGCGGGTGGCGATGCACCCATCGAGCGAGGTCGCGGCCTTGAGCGAGACGAACGGCGTGCCGCTCGTGACGTGGTGCAGGTAGTGCTCGTGCACGGCGGCGCAGGCCCCGGCCTCTACGCCATCGATGACCTCGAGCCCGGCGCGTCGCAGCGCCTGCATGCCCTTGCCATCGACGTGCGCCGCGCGATCGCCCACGCCGACCACGACGGTGCGAATGCCCGCCGCGATGATCGCATCGGTGCACGGCGGCGTGCGCCCGTGGTGACAGCAGGGCTCGAGCGTGACGATGAGCGTGGCCCCGCGCGCGGCCGCTCCGGCGCGCGCGAGCGCCTGGGTCTCGGCGTGGGCCCCTCCGGTGGGCTGGCTGCGCGCCTCCGCGAGCACGCGCGCGCCCTTGGCCACCACCGCGCCCACGCACGGGTTGGGGTACGTCGCACCCAGCCCTGCGCGGGCGAGCTTGACGGCCTTGCGCATGAGCGCGGCGTGGACCTCGGCGCGCCGACTAGCCGTCGTCGTCATGATCGTCGCGCTCCTGCGTGGCCTCGATGGGGGCCGCGGAGGCCGCGGTCACGCCCTCGAACAACGTGCGCTGGCCGGCCGGATCGACGCGCTGCGCCTTCTCCATCTCGCGCAGCAGCGTGGAGAACTCGGCCACCGATTCGAAGCTGCGGTAGACCGAAACGAAGCGCACGTAGGCGACCTCGTCGAGCTCGTAGAGGTGGTCCATGACGCGCTCGCCGATCTCCTCGGCCTCGAGCTCGCGATCGCCACGCGTCGACGACCACTGCTCGACCTGCTGCACGATCGCGTCGAGCTGCTCGCGTGGCACGCGGCGCTTGCGACACGCGAGCTGCAGCCCGCGCAGCAGCTTGCCGCGATCGAAGGCCTGCTTGGTGCCGTCGCGCTTGATGACGACGGGCAGCGTCTCTTCGATGCGCTCGTGGGTGGTGAAGCGATGCCCGCACGCGTTGCACGAGCGCCGACGCCGGACCGAGCTGCCATCGCGACCGTCGCGGGAGTCGAGCACCTTCGTGCTTGCACTGCGACAGACCGGGCACAGCACGGGGGCTCAGCTCCCGGCCTTCTGCGACGGTGGCCCGGCCTCGGGCGCCGCGGCGCCGATCGCTTCGACCTTGCCCACCCGCCGTGCATGACGGCCGCCCTCGAAGCTCGCCGCCGCGAACGCGTCGAGCAGCTCGACGGCGAGCCCGGGGCCCACCACGCGGCCGCCCATGCACACGACGTTGGCGTCGTTGTGCTCGCGGGCCAAGCGAGCGCTGAACCCCTCGACCACCACCGCGGCGCGAATGCCTGGGATCCGGTTGGCGGACATCGCCATGCCCTGCCCGGTGCCGCACACGAGCAGGCCGCGGCTCCCGGGATCGCCCAGCACCTCGGTGCACACGTGCACGGCGATGTCGGGGTAGTCGATCGACTGCGAGGGGTCTGCGGGGCCGACCTCGGTGACGACCTCGTGCCCCTGTGCCCGCAGGTGATCGACCAGGTGCCGCCGCAGCGCCACGGCCCCATGATCACTACCCACGTGCCAGCGGAGCTTCGTCACCGTCGCCACCCCCGCCCGCGCGGCGCCGCCGCGCGGCTAGCCGACCCTCTTGAGGATGAGGGTCGCGTTGGTCCCCCCAAAGCCGAAGCTGTTGGACATGGCGTGCTCGACCTGGACCTCGCGGGCGGTGTGCGGCACGTAGTCGAGGTCGCACTCGGGATCGGGGTCGTCGAGGTTGATGGTGGGCGGCAGCACCCCGTCGCGCAGCGAGAGCGCACAGATCGCGGCCTCGAGGCTGCCGGCGGCCCCGAGCAGGTGACCGAGCATCGACTTGGTGGAGCTCACCGCCAGGCCGCGGAAGGCATGGTCACCGAACACGCGACGGACCGCGTTGGTCTCGATGCTGTCGGCGGCCGTCGAGGTGGCGTGCGCATTGATGTAGCCGATGGCCTCGGGCGCCAGGCCGGCATCGCGGAGCGCCAGGGCCATGCAGCGCTGCGCACCCTCGCCCTCGGGCGAGGGCATGGTGATGTGGTGGGCATCGGCGTTGGCGGCATAGCCGACCACCTCGGCGATGATCTTGGCGCCGCGAGCCTGCGCGCGCTCGAACCCCTCGAGCACCACGATCGCCGCGCCCTCGCTCAGCACGAAGCCATCGCGGCTGCTGGTGAACGGTCGCGAGGCGCGGGTGGGCTCGTCGTTGCGCTGGCTGAGCGCGCGCGCCGAGCAGAACCCACCGATGCCGAGCGGGGTCACGGTGGACTCGGTGCCCCCCGCGATCATCAGATCGGCGTCGCCGCGCTCGATGAGTCGAGCGGCCTCGCCGATCGAGTGGGCCCCAGTAGAGCAGGCCGAGACCATGCTCATGTTGGGCCCGCGACAGTCGTGGCGGATCGAGATCTGGCCCGGCGCGAGGTTGATGATCACCGACGGGGTGAAGAACGGGCTGATGCCGTGGCGGGGGCCCTTGGCCCGCAGCGCGTCGAGGGTGCTCTCGATCACGCCCAGACCGCCCATGCCGGCACCCACGTAGACGCCGATGCGCTCGGGGTCGGGCTTGTCTTCGTGCAGCCCAGCCTCTTCGAACGCCATCTTGGCGGCGGCGAGGCTGTACTGGATGAAGACATCCATCTGACGGAGCTCGCGCTTGGCGATCCCCCACTGGGTTCCGTCGAAGTCCCGCACCTCGCCCGCGATGCGGGTGGTGTACTCGGCGGCGTCGAAGCGCGTGATCGGGCCGATGCCCGACTCACCCGCGCGAACCCGCGCCCATGTGGGAGCGGTGCCGATGCCCAGCGGGGTGACGAGCCCGATCCCCGTGATCGCGATTCTGCGTCGTGCCATGAGGAGAGATCTTCGCAGGCGAAGGTCGGCCGGACCGGACCCCCCGCCCGTGGCCGCTACTTGGCGGCGTGGCCCTCGATGTACTTGATGGCGTCGCCGACGGTCTTGATGTTGTCGACCTCGTCATCGGGGATCTTCACGTCGAACTTCTCCTCGAGCGCGAGCACGAGCTCCACGATCGCGAGCGAGTCGGCCTGGAGGTCCTCGGTGAACGACTTCGAATCGTCGACGTCCTCGGGCTTGGCGTCGAGCTGATCGACGACGATCTCGATGACCTGTTTTCTGATGTCGGACATGGCGAGCTTTTCTCCTTGGGTACGGACTAGATGGCCAGGCCACCGTTGATGCGAAGGACGTGACCGGTGATGTAGCTCGCCGCCGGGGCGGCGAGGAACGCGACCGCCTCGGCAACCTCGTCGACGGTACCGACGCGAGCGAGCGGAATCTTGGCCAACAGCGCGTCGCGGGTCTTGCCGGTGAGGCTGGCCGCGGTCATGTCGGTCTCGATGAAGCCGGGGGCGACCGCGTTCACGGTGACGCCGCGGCCGGCGAGCTCGTGGGCCAGCGACTTGGTCAGGCCGATGACGCCGGCCTTGGAGGCCGCGTACATCGACTGCCCCGCGTTGCCCTGCTCGCCGACGACCGAGCTCAAGTTGATGATGCGACCCGCCGCGCGCGCCTTGAGCAGGTGGCGCGAGGCAGCCTTGCAGCACAAGAACGTGCCCTTGAGGTTGGTGCGCGTGAGCGCATCGAAGTCTTCCTCGCGCGCGCGCATGAGCAGCGCGTCGATCGAGATGCCTGCGTTGTTGACGAGGATGTCGAGCCCGCCGAGCTGCTCGACGACCTGCTTGATGCCCTCGTCGACGGAGGTCGCGTCGCCCACGTCGAAGCCGACGACGATGGCGGTGCCTCCGGCCGCGACGATCTCGTCGCGCAGGCTGGCCGCCGCGCCCTCGCTGGCGGCGTAGCTGATCGCCACCGCCGCGCCGCGATCCGCGAGCGTGCGCGCGATGGCCCGCCCAATTCCTCGTGAAGCCCCCGTGACCAGCGCCTTGCGGCCAGCCAAGCTGAGCGACTCGGGAAGGGACGGCAGTGCGATGCCCTCGACCATCGGGCTATGCCTCTAGCACAGCGATGTCGGCGGGGGAAGCTGCGGCGCGGACCTCGACTTGCGGCGCAATGCGGCGCACGAGCCCGGCCAGGACCTTGCCGTGCCCGACCTCGACGGCCGCGCTCACGCCCATGTGCACCGCGTTTCGCACCGAGGCCTCCCAGCGCACCCGCGAGGTGACCTGGCGGACGAGCAGCTCGGCCACCCGCGAGCCGTCGACGTTGGGCTCGGCCTCCACGTTGGTGATGACCGGCAGCGCCATCGGACCCACCTGGATCTCGGCCAGCGCGGCCTGCAGGCGCTCGGCCGCGGGCTGCATCAGCGCGCAGTGGAACGGGGCGCTCACCTTGAGCGGGATCGCACGACGCTTGCGCTCCTTGGCCAGCGAGATCAACCGGGCGATCGCCTCGGCGTGCCCGGCCACCACGATCTGGCCGCCGCCGTTCTCGTTGGCGGGCGCGCACACCTGGCCCTGCGCCGCCTCCGCGCACAGCGCGTCGACCTCGTCCTCGGACATGCCGATCACCGCCGCCATCGCCCCGACCCCGGCCGGCACGGCCTCTTGCATGGCCTGGCCGCGCAGCCGCACCAGCCGAGCCGCATCGGCGAAGCCGAGCGCCCCCACGGCCACCAGCGCCGAGAACTCGCCCAGGCTGTGCCCCAGCGCCACGCTGGGCACGAGCCCGGTGCGCGCGCGCAGCACGGCCAGCGCGGCGATCGACGTGGTCAGGATCGCCGGCTGCGTGTTGGCGGTGAGCGCCAGCTCGGCCTCCGGGCCCTCGAAGCACAGCGTCGACAAGCGAAACCCGAGGGCCTCGTCGGCCTCCTCGAACACCGCTCGCGCGAGCGGCTCGTCGTCGAACAGCGCCTTGCCCATGCCGATGGCCTGGCTGCCCTGCCCGGGAAAGAGGAATGCGGTGGTCATCGTGGCTCCTTCGCCGCGGTCATGAGCGCCTCGTGGCGCGCGAGCGCCGTGGTGATCTGGGGGGTCAGCGCCTCCGTGACCGAGCGCGTGGCGAGCTCGATCGCGGTGCCGATCGCAAACGCCGAGGCGCCGCCGTGGCACAAGAATGCGGCCCCGTCGACGCCGAGCAGCGGCGCCGATCCATAGGTATCCGGGTCGAGCTTCACGCGCAGCTCGTCGAACGCGGGCTTGAGCAGCAGCGCGCCGAGCGAGCGCCGGGCCCCGCCCTGCACCGAGCCGCGCAGCCACTGTCCGATGAGCCGCCCGGTGGCCTCCGCGATCTTGAGCGCGACGTTGCCGGTGAAGCCATCGGTGACCACCACGTCCACGTCGCCACCCATGAGGCCGCTGCCCTCGACGTAGCCCACGTACTCCAGGCCCTCGAGCTTGGCCCCCCCGAGCAAGCGATGCACCGCGCGCGTGAGCTCGGTGCCCTTGCCATCTTCGGTCCCGTTGGACAGCAGGCCGACGCGCGGGCGCGGCTTGCCGTGCTTGAACGCGGCGTAGACCGCTCCCATCACCGCGAACTGTACGAGGTTGATCGGGCGGCAATCGACGTTGGCGCCGACGTCGAGCAGGTCGACCCAGCCCTTGCGGGTGGGCAGGCTGGTGACGAGCGCGGGTCGATCGATGCCCTTGATGCGGCGGTACTTGAACAGACCGCACGCCAGCATCGCGCCGGAATTGCCGGCCGACATCGCGGCGTCGGCCTCCCCGCGCGCGACGAGATCGAAGCACACGGGCATGGAGGCCTCGGGCCGACCGCGCACGGCCTTGGCCGGGCTGTCCTCCATGGTGATCACGTCGGGCGCGTGATGGATCGACAGCGGCAGCGCATCCCAGCCGGGATGGCGCGAGAGCTCGAGCTCGAGCTTGGCGCGATCGCCCACCAGCACCACGCGACCGCCCGCGCGGGCGGCCTGCACCGCCCCATCGACCTCGGGGCCCGGACAGTGATCACCACCGAACGCATCGAGGGCGATCGTGGGACCCTTCGACGTCGACTCGGACATCGCGGCAAGCCAAGGCGGCGGCGGCTACTCTTGCGCGACCGCGATCAGCTGGCGGCCCTTGTACTGCCCGCACGCGGGGCACACCCGGTGGCTCAGGACGAGCTCCTGGCAGTTGGGGCACGCGGAGAGGCTCGGCGCCGAGGTCTTGTCGTGCTGGGAGCGACGCATGTCGCGTCGCGAGCTGGAAGTGCGCTTCTTGGGTACGGCCATGGGTCCCTCGGGGGGCGGGAGGATAGGGACGAGTGTCCCCGCGCGCAAGCACGCGCATGCGCGGCCGCTCACGTGACCGCGCACGCGCTCGACCGTCGAAAGCGGCCTCACTCGAGCTTCAGCTTGCGCAGCGCGGCCGCCAGGGCGCTCTCGGGCGCACCGCGCGAATCACGCAGAGGCTCTGCCGCGCCCGGCTCGGGGAGATCGGCCACGGGCGTGAGCGGAACCTCGTGGCCGCACTCCGGGCAGCGCAGCTCGGTGGGCGCCAAGGTATTGAGCTCGAAGCCGCAGTTGCTGCACAGGCCCCGGCAATCCTCGCCCCGCTCGCACAGCGCCCGCATCGGGTACGCCAGCGCCACTTGCTCGGCCACCATCGCATCGAGCGCGAGGATGTGGCCGTCGTAGACCCAGACGTCGGGGGCATCGGTGTCGGGCTCGATCGCCTCTTCATCGGCGCGCAAGAACGACTCGGCCGCCGCGGCCGAAGCCATATAGGTGGCGAAGATCGAGGTGCTGCCGTCGACCGCCGCCGGGGCCAAGCAGCGGCCACACGGCACCGTGAGCTGCAGGCGCATGGAGCCCTGGACGAGCACCATGCCGTCGGTCTGCAGCGTGACCCGCAGCTCGACGTCGGCCGCACTGGAGATCTCGGCATCGGTGTCGCGCAGCACGTCGGTCAGCCACGACGGCTGGAGCACGGTCTGCACGGGGTGCAGCGTGGTCCCGTGGCGGCGCAGGGCGGCGAGGTCGACGCGGAGCGCCTCGAGGGCGACGGATGGAGTGGCCATGCGACCGTCACCCTTAGCCCGCTTTGGCGCCGGTTTCAAAGCCGGTCCGGGAGCCCGACCCGGGCCGAGCCGTGATCCGCCGCGCGAGGCCCATCCCGCCCGTGTTGACCGCGCCCCGCGTCTTTCGTATGCCCCTGCCCCTACGTGACGAGCCCCGAGACGAGCCGGGTCGCCCAAGGCCTCGGACGCAGCCAGCGTCCGCCAAGCCCGGCCACTTCACCAGACCCGCGCACCCAGGCGCGGGCTCGCGGGCTCTGGTCGCGCACGCCCGCGATCGGGTGGCTGCTCGCGCTCGTCGTCGCGGTCGTCGCGTCGAGCCCGGCGCTGGCCGCCGCCGCAGCACCGCTCGGTGGTCGCAGTGCATGGCTGCCTCGCGATCTCGCCGAGCGCAAGCCCGCGCAGCTCGTGCCCGTCGCGCGCCCCCCGGTGCGTGACGAGGTGATCCTCGGCCGCCCCGGTCCGGGACCGTGGGGCGCCGCATTCTCCGGCCGCAACGGCGAGCCCCGCGAGCTCGAGACCGACCTCGGCGAAGCCGAGCTCGCCGAGCCCACGACGCTCGACGTCGGCGCGCGCGCGTCGACCCCGGCGATCCCCGATCCTCGGCGCGCCGCGTCGTGGGCGGCAGCGTTTGGTCCCACGGCCCCGGCGAGCGCTGCCATGCCGCCGCCGAGCCCATCCTTCATGGGGCCGCCCATGGGGCCGCCGCCGCTCCACTTCGGCGTGCTCACGGCGGTGCTCG
>JBFIJN010000271.1:0-12002 GCA_041600735.1 Nannocystaceae bacterium | reverse complement strand
GCCAGGAGCGCGGCGGGCAGGTCGTCGATCGTGAACGGCGGCGCGTCGAGCATCGAGAGCAGCAGCTCGGCGTCGGCCTTCGACAGCTCTTCGGGCTCGGGCGCGCCTTCGGGCGCGGGGGCGACTTCGGGCGCGGGCGTGACTTCGGGCGCTGGCGCGGGGGCGGGCGATGGCGCGGGCGCGGGGGCGACTTCGGGCGATGGCGTGACTTCGGGCGCTGGCGCGGGCGCGACGGCGGGCGATGGCGATGGCGTGGGTGTGATCGCCGGCGATGGCGCGGGCGTGATCGCGGGAGATCGCTCGGACGGCGGAGCGGCGGGCCCCGGCGCAGCCCCGGGCTCGTCCTCGCTGCCGTCCCACGCGTCCCAGTCGTTGCCCATCTGCCCGGGTGGGGCGGGATCGCTGCCGCCTTCCTCCTCGTCCCAGTCGTCCCAGCGCTCGGCATCCTCGCCGCCCTCGTCCACGGGGCGCTCGCGTGGGGGCAGGCCGGCGCGCTCGCGCAGCTCGTCGAGCAGCTCGCCGTTCTTGCTGCGAAAGCCCGCGATCCAGCGCGCTCGCGCCTGCATGTCGAGCGCGGGATCGGGCATGAGATCGGGCGCGCCGAACAGATCGGCGACGACCGTGTCATTCGCGAGCACGCGGGCCTCATGACGCTCGCGAGCCAGCGCCAGCGTGGCGCGTGCATCCTCGAGCGTGGGCCGCACCAACACGCTCGCGTGGATGTCCTTGCCGAAGATCGCCGAGACCAGCTTGGCGTCGGGCTCGGTGTTCTGGCGCGCGTGGTCGGACTGGAGGCTGCGCCCGTTGTATTCGAACTCCACGTGTCGCGCGGCCTGCAGCGCGGCCAAGGTCATCACCACGAGGCCCACGAACACCAGCCCCGGTCGCGCGAGCACGAGTCGTGCGGCCCAGCCGGGCTCGTCCTTGTCGGGGGCCTCGCCCCGCTTCTTGATGCCCACCAAGAAGCACAGCGCGGGCAGCACGGTGACCATGCTCAGCAGGCACAGCGCCACGCCGAGCGCCGAGATCACCCCGAACTCGTGGAACGCCGGGAAGTCGGAGCTGGCCATGGCCAGGAACGCGCCGATCGTGGTGCTCGAGGCCACCAGCAGCGGCGTGACCAGACCGTCGAAGGCGCGGCGGATCGCCTCGCCATCATCGTGCTCGAGTCGCGCCCGCCGGGCGCGCCGCAGGAAGTGGATGCCCGCGTCGATGCCCATCCCCATCACCACCGTCGAGATCGTGCTGGTCATCACGTTGAGGTGACCGAGCACGAGCTGCGTCGCGGCGAGCGACCAGATCACGCCGAACAACAGCGGGACCAGCAGCACCAGGACCGCGCGATTGGAGCGGAACAGGAAGTAGAGGATCAGCACCACGCCAATGAAGGCGAAGATCCCGCTGCGCAGCATGTCGCGCAGAATCGTCGCTTGCTCATCGGCCTTGGTGACGTAGGGGCCGGTGAGGTTGTAGGTCATCCCGGTGCCGGCCCACGGCGCATCGGGTTGCTCGTACACTTCCTTGGCGACCGCACGGATCTCGAGGGTGACGGCCTTGGCGACCTCGAGCCGATTGGCGGGCTCGAAGGGATGCACGAGCATCACCTCGGCCTCGATGCCCTCCCGCTCGTAGCGCCCGCGAAACCCGGTGTGGGCCTGCGAGCGGCCGCGCTTGTCGTCGATGAACGCGCGCAGCTTCTCGGGCGCCTCGGGGTCGGCCTCGGTGAGGCACGCGTCGGGCTGGCGCGAGCACAGCTGGAAGTGGGTCCAGGCGTCGACGCGCTCCTCGAGCTCCTCGAGCTCCTCCGGCGAGAGGTAGTAGAGCGCGCGCTCGGCAAAGAATTCGCTGGGCAGCCCATGCTCCACGTCGCGGAACATGGGGTCGTCCTTCAGCCGAGCCTCGAGCGCGTCCGTGAAGGCGTGACGAGCCTCCGCGGTGCCGTCCTTCGCCAGCACGTTGACGGTGTTGATGCTGCCGAACGTGGACTCGATCTGCTCGAGGCCGCGCACGACGGGATGATCGGTCGGCAGCAGCACGCGCAGATCGCCATTGACCTGCAACCTGGTCGCGAGGAGACCCGCGATCAGCGTCAGAACGCCGGCCGCGAGCAAGATGACGCGATGATGGAGCAGGACCCAGCGGATCCAGCGGTCGCTCAGCGGCTCGCGACCGCGGTGTAGTTTTGGCCTCGCCAAAACGGCGGCAACTCTCGCATGAAACGAATGCGCGTGTCCCGCAGCTCACCTGAGGGACGGGCGGCGGCTCTGGGGGCCATCCGCGGCGGGGCTCACCCTACGCCCGACAGCTTGCCATGTACCACCCGCTCGACGTGAGCCGTGAGGTAGTGGGCCCCGGCAACCGTCAGGTGGATCCCGTCACTCGCCCGTACGAGCACCTTCTTGCGCTTGACCTTGGGCTTGGGCGCGCCCTCCTCGGGGGCTCCGTCGGCGGTCTCCTCGGTCTCCTCGGTCTCCTCGGGGGGCCCCACGTAGATGTGGTCGGCGTACTGGCCGTCCTCGTCGGCGAGCACCGACCAAATGTCGACGAACAGGGCCTTGGGTCGGATGGCCATCTCGGCCCGGTAGATCGTGTTGACCCGCTGGACGCGGGCGTGGAACTTGGACGGGCGCATCACGGGCATGCCGATCCAGAACAGCTGCTGCTCGTCGGGGGCCACGATCTCCGCGAGTGCGTTGACGCGGCGGGCATACTCCTCGGACCAGCCCTCGTCCTCCCAGCGGATCCACTCGCCCTTGCCCATGTAGAGCCCCTGCACGTCATTGCCGCCGAACATCACGACCGTGGCATCGAAGGGCGTGTCGCCCACGAGGCGCTTGGCTTCGGCGATCCAGTCGAAGAAGTCGGGGCGAGAGAGGCCCGAGCTGCTCTTGCCGCGGCGGGTCACGTCGTAGCCCCGCTCCTCGCCCAAGGCCCGGGCGAGGTAGAGGCCAAAACCGCCCGCGATCATGCTGTCGCCGAGCACGAGGACCCGGGTGCCTCCCTCGGGGCCGTAGCGGTCGGCCCGGGCTCGACCCGGCATCCACGCCGCCGCACCCGCTAGCCCCGCCACACCCGTCATCCATCCACGTCGGGTGAGCCCGGTTCCCCGGCCCACCACCCCCTCGAGAGACTGGCGTTTGTCGCGCATGACGTTTCGTTCGCTGCGCCTACCATGGCGCGGCTCCCTCGACGTGCCAAGCCCCACGCACATTCGCTCTTGAAACGGCGGGCCTTCGGCTATATCTACCGTGACGTCAGATTTGGAGCGCGCAATTCGCGGCGCTCCCGCGATCCCGAATCGCGAAGAAGGACCCGGCGATGCTCGAAGACGACACCCGCAAGCTCATCGACATCTTGGTGCAGAAGAACAAGGTCATGCTCTTCATGAAGGGCAACCCGTCCTTCCCCCAGTGCGGCTTCTCGGCCGCGGTGGTGGAGGTGCTCAAGCGGCAGGGCGTGCCCTTCCACCACTTCAACGTGCTGCAAGACGCGGCCGTCCGCGAGGGCATCAAGGACTACGCCGAGTGGCCCACGATCCCGCAGCTGTACGTCAACGGCGAGTTCGTCGGCGGCTGTGACATCGTGCGCGAGATGGACGCCAACGGCGAGCTGGCGCAGCTGCTCAGCAGCGCCAGCTAGGCGGTTAGAGCACCACGCGGGCCACGAGGAGCCCGATCGCCGCGAGCAGGACCACCCCGAACACGAGGCTCGCAATCCGCGAGCCCGGCGGGTGAGGGGGGCTCGAGAAGCCCGCGGTGCGGAGGCGTCGCTCGGGTCGCGCGCGATGGAGCCCGCGACCGCGGCGATCGAGCGCCACGACGTTGATGCCGTCTTGGGTGTACCTGCGGCTATACGCCTGTTCGTCGTCGCTCGAGATCGGGGCCAAGGCGGCCTCCATTGAAACCCGACGACGGCCTCGAAGGCAATGGATGCCTGCGGCCCAGGTGCGGACACGATGGCCGGACACGATGGCCGGACACGATGGGGGCGGAGGCACCGACGCCCGTCGATGCCTCCGTCGAACAACCGACGGCTACGACGGATGGACGCAGACGCCAGCGCCGCCGGCATCCTCGCACGTCGCGCCAGGCGGGCAGTTGTTGGCCGCGAGGTCGCAGATGAGCGCGCAGTTCGTGGGGCCCGCGCCCATCATCAGCTCGAGCACGCACATGGCCTGGGCGGAGCCCTCGTTGGGATCGGGGCAGGCCGAGCCCTGACCATCGCAGCCCGGCGAGCAGAAGCAGCCCTCGATCGTGCCGACCATCACCGGCACCTCACCCGCGGCGCACATGTCACAGGGACCGTAGTCGCTGCTGGTGGGTGGGGGGGGCTCGCCGCTCGACGAGTCACCCGCATCGAAGCAGGTGCCGCCGATGCACTGCTCACCCGCCGCGCACGGAGGATCGCACGTGACGCCGCCGCTCGACTCGCCGCCGCTCGAGTCGGCCGGCGGCATCGTGGTGGTGGGCGTGCCGGTGCCGGTCGCGTCGGTGGTGGTGCCCGGCTCGTCGGTGGTCGACCCGGCGGTCGACGTGGGCGTGTTGAAGGTCGTGGCCCCCGTGTCGCCATCGTCGCCTCCGCTACAGCCTGCCAGGCCCAACATCAGCCCCGCGAGGGCAACCCAGTTTCTCGTAAGCGTGCTTCCGTACGTCATTGCCAGTCCTGTCTCTTCTTCTTTTTTCGGCGCTCGCCTCTTGCCCCTCCCACAGAGTCCGGAGCCTTGCGCCGTGGCAAACCTGCCATAGAGCCGGTCCAACGAGCAAACTCTTCGCATGTTAGTTTTGAGGGCATTCATGCGCGAAACTCTCGGGATCTTGGCCGGGTCGGCCGTTCTTGCCGTAAAATGAGCGCAGAACGGGGAAACTGCGATGGACCAGCACAGCGGTGAGCGAAGGATGATGTTCCGAGCGGCGGCCTTCATGGGGGCGCTCGCGGCGGGATTGGCCTTTGGCGCGTGCGCGCCGCGGGCCGAGCAAGGCGGCTGCGATGATGACTCGCAGTGCCCCACGCGCGGGCAGGTCTGCGATCTCGAGACCAACGATTGCGTGGCCGCGCAGGTCGACACCAGCTCGACCGAGAGCCCGGCGCCAGGCAGCTTCACCGACAAGGTGATCGCGTTCCATCGCGGCGAGATCTGTCTGCCGCTCGAGGTCGAGTCCGGCAAGAGCGTTCCGGTGCTCATGCGCCCGTGCCTTCACCCCTGCGTCTCGGTGTCGTCGTTCCAGTTCAAGCACACGTTCGAGTGCCGCGGCAGCCGCTGCGAGGCGGAGGCGCTCATGTGGCTGGTCGGCGACTCGGCGGCCACCGGCTGTCCCGAGAACGCGTTCGGATCGTTCGACACCGGGCAGTGCCAGTACGGCACCGAGGTGGAATTCCAGCTCGCCACCGAGACCAGCAGCGGGCCCATCAGCGGCACCATGCTGCTCGAGGTCCCGTACCTCACCAATGAAGACGCGGCCACCATCGCCGCCGATCCCAACGATGCCGAGGGCACGACGGCGCTGATCGAGCAGTACCCGCAGCAGACCAATCGGATCCCCGATGGGCGCGCGATCAGCATCTTGCCCGGCAATCCGGCGCCCCCGGATACCTGCGCCAACGGAGGGTGTCCTTGCTATCCCATCGGGTTCTAGCGTGAGCTCGAGCAAGGAAGCCGCCCCGCGCGTGGGGCTGGTGCTCTCCGGAGGCGGCGCGCGCGGAGCCTACGAAGTCGGCGTGCTCCGCTACATTCGCGAGCAGGTCAAGCACCCCTGTCCCTTCCACGTGATCACGGGCAGCAGCGTGGGGGCGATCAACGGCTCGTACCTGGCGGCCACCGCCGATCGTCCGCGCGCCCAGACGCGCCCGCTCGCACGCGTGTGGTCGGAGCTCGACCTCGACCTGATGTACCGCGTGGGCTGGTCGCAGGTGCGCAACATTCCGCAGCTGCTGTTCGGGCGCAACATCCCCAAGCCCGGCCGCATGGAGGCCGCGCGCGGGCTCGTGGACTCGGCGTACATCGAGGACTTCGTGCGGCGGCGGATCCCGTGGAAGGGGCTCGACGAGAACCTGAAGCGCGGGTGCCTGCACGCCTACGCCTGCAGCGCGACCGAGCTCGCCACCGGCAAGACCACGGTGTTCGTGCAGACCCAGCCCGCCGGGAACCTGCCGTGGCCCACCGACCCGGGCAACGACGTGGTGTACACGAAGGTCGGGCCGGCCCACACGCTCGCGTCGGCTGCGATCCCGCTGCTGTTCCCCGCGGTGCGCGTGGGCGAGCACTACTACGTGGACGGGAGCCTGCGGCAGAACACACCGGTGCGGCCGGCGATGCGCCTCGGGGCCAATCGGCTGCTGGTCGTGGGCCTGCGTCACGAGCACGCCGACGCGTCGGTGCACGAGCGTGCGCGCGAGAAGGTCAGGGACATCTACCCCAACGCGGTGTTCATGGGCGGCAAGCTGCTCGACGCGCTCATGCTCGACAAGCTCGAGGCCGACCTGCGGCGCATCGAGCGGCTCAACGAGATCATCGGCGCGGGTCAGGAGCTCTACGGCGCGGACTTTGGTCAGAAGATCGGCTCGGCGGTCCCCGGGCGCAAGGATCGGCCGTACGTGAAGATGGAGGTGCTGCTGATCCGCCCGAGCCAGAACCTCGGAGAGATCGCGCATCAGGTCATCCGCCGCACCAACCTCTCGCGCTACAGCGGGGTCATGGCTCGCTGGCTGCGGCGCTCGATGATGGGCGACGAGATGCCCGAGAACGATCTGGCCAGCTACGTGCTGTTCGATCCCGACTACACCAAGGAGCTGATGCACCTCGGGTACCACGACGCGCAGGCTCACCACGCGCAGGTCGCCGCGCTGTTCGACTGAGCCGCTACACGAGCGAGGCCAGCCCGAGACCGGCGAGCCCGAGCACGCTCAGCGTGCCCACCGCGGCCGCGACGACGAGCCCCATGAACAGCGTGGGGCGGGCGTCGGCGAGCTTGGCCACGCGGTGCTGGGTGGCCTTGAGCGCGGTGATCGGGCACTGCACCTCGATCTCGCCCGAGCGGATCTGCTCGAGCAGCGCCAGCACCTGCCCCGCGCTCTGGAAGCGGCGGGCGAGGTCGCGCTCTAGGCCATGGCGAAGGAAGTGGCGCAGCTCCGCCGGGACGGCCCCTTGCGTGGGGTGGAGCCACTCGGAGGAGTCGGGCGCGAGCTCGCGGCCGTCGATCACCTCGGCGAGCGTGGCGTGCACGTTGCTCTCCTCGCGGACGTAGCGGCGCAGCGTGAGCAGCTCGAACAGCACGACGAAGGCGCTATAGAGATCGGAGCGGGCATCGATGGCGGCCTGATCGCCGCGAGCCTGCTCGGGTGACATGTAGAGCGGCGTGCCGAGCAGCGCGCCGTCGTGGGTCATGTCGGGGCGCTCGGCTTGCGTGCCGGTCCCCGTGGTGAGCGCCTTGCCGCCGCGGCGTGCGATGCCCCAGTCCATCAGCCGCACCTCGCCGTGGATCCCGAGCATGATGTTGGCGGGCTTGATGTCACGGTGCAGGATCCCCTGCGCGTGCGCGTAGTCGAGCGCGTGGAGGATGCCCACGAAGATGTCGAGCCGCCGCGCCAGCGGGAACTGGGCGTGCGTCTGGGGATCGCCCGCGGCTAGCAGCGCGATCAAGTCTTCGAGGCTGCGGCCCTCGACGTACTTCATGGTGAAGAACAGCCGACCGTGCTCGTCGCGGCCCACGTCGTAGATCGGGGTGATGTTCGGGTGGTCGAGGGCGCCCATGGTGCGCACCTCGTCGACGAAGCGCGCGACCGCGGCCGTGGAGGGATGGCCGTCCGAGAGGCGCTTGAGCGCCACGCGACGGCCGATGTCGTGGTCCTCGCCGAGCTCGACCTCACCCATCGCGCCGGCGCCGAGCGAGCGCTCCACCGAGTAGCGCGCGCGCGCGTGGGGCTCGAGCCGCAGCTCGGCGTCGTGGGTGACCACGCGCGGCAGCACGGTGATGCGGCCGACGCCCGTGCCTTCGAGGGCGCTCTCGTGGGTTCGGCCGGGGTCGCTGGCGTCGTGCGTCGAGCCCCTCGAGAGCGTGAGCGCCGACTCGTCGACCCGCGCGTCCTCGGCGAGGATCGTCGCCACCGCCGAGGGGTTCGGCGTTGCCGGAGCCGTGCTCGTCGCCATGAGGGTAGCGTCGGTCGCGGCGGGATCGTGGAGCGAGGGAGAAGGGCACATTGAAATCACATCCGCTAGCGGCCGATCGTCGACCGAGCCGCGAGCGTTACCGATCGTAGAGGTCGGACCGCGCTTCGTCGAGCAGGGCGTCGAGCGCGTCGAGGTGCTCGCGGAGCCGCTGGCGCTGACCCTCGCGCACGAGCCCGTCGATGCGACCAAATGCCGAGTCGGGGTGGGCACACGAACGATTGCTCTGTCGCTGGCCCACGGGGCAGCGCGAGCACTCGAACGACACGTCGGTACACAGCGAAGCTCCACACACCAACCCATCGAACCCGAGCGGCCAGTCGTAAGCGTTCCACGGATCGCCCGCTTGTCGGGAGAGGTGGACGAGGCGCGCCCAGCTCTGGTCGTCGTCGACCTCGCGACGCAGACCCTCGAGCTGCTGCTTGGCCCCGCGCAGCGCCGCCGCTGCATCGGCGCCCTCGGCCCGGTAGCGCTCGATCACCTCGGTCGACGGCCGCAGGCGGACCCGCGAGTCGGGCGCGGCGGAAGGTTCACGACGCAGCCAGCGGAGAAGGCCCACGGCGCGTAGCATGCCCCGAAAATCAGTACGGCCATTAGCTATTATAGCTGTTTGTTTTTCCGCAATATGGTAGTTATGTGGCCATGAACATGGGGCGGCGGGGGATGGGGGTTGCGCTGTTTGGAGTGCTGCTCGGGTGCGGGCCGCAGTCTGGTGTCGACGGGACGGGCTCCGGCGGCAGTGACGAGGGCACCACCAGCGGCCCGGTGCCGGTCACGGCCACGACGACCACGCCGCCTCCGCCGGGGACCTCATCGGACACGACCGAGGGCTTCGATACCACCGACGGCATCCTGTTCCTCTCCGATCCCGACGCCACCACCCCACCGATGTGCGACTTCTATGCGCAAGATTGCTTCGACGGCTTCAAGTGCGTGCCGTTCAGCGAGACCGGTATGGCCTGGACCGGGGTGGCGTGCTTCCCGGTGGTCGAGGGGGCCGGGGCGCCTGGTGATGCGTGCACGACCGAGCGCCAGCTGTGGAGCGGCTACGACGATTGCGACGCGAGCTCGATCTGCTGGGTGAGCGACGAGGCCACGCTCGAGGGGACCTGCGTGGGGCTGTGCATGGGCTCCCTCGAGCGCCCCGTGTGCGCCGATCGTGAGGCTTGGTGCACCCTCAACAGCGATGGCGTGGGCGTGTGCTGGCCACCGTGCTCGCCGCTCGTCCAAGACTGCCCTGCCGGACAGGGCTGCTACGAAGAGTCGGACGGGACGTTCGCGTGCTCACCCCTCGCCTCGGGCGGCACGAACCCGCCGGGCGAGGTGTGCGAGTCCAGCAGCGGGTGCGACCCCGGTAGCGTGTGCCTCGAGGCGCAGGAGGTGCCGGGCTGCCGGGGCTCCGGCTGCTGCTCTTCGCTGTGCGATCTCGACGATGCCATGCCGCCGTGCCTAGGGGGGCAGTCGTGCGAGCCGTGGTTCGGGCCCGGGGAGGCGCCGCGCGGCCAGCAGAACGTGGGTGCCTGCGGCGCGGGCTCGTGACCGCGCCGTTCGCAGCCCGCCCCGCCTTGCGGTACCGTTGCGCCGCTCCGTGACCTCCGCGCCCTCGACCCCATGGTGGCAGCAACCCCGTTTCTGGGCGGTGCTCCTCGCGATCGTCGTCCTCGTCATCAACCTCGCGTCGATGGGTACGACCGGCGCGTGGGACCCCTGGGAGACCCACTACGGCGAGGTCGCGCGCAACATCTTGGTGCGCCACGATCCCATCGATCTGTGGTGGCAGGCCGGCAATGGAGGCCCCGACGCCGAGACCGAGAAGGCGTTCTGGTCGAAGCCCGCGCTGCCGTTCTGGCTGATGGCGCTGAGCATGAAGGTCATGGGCGTGGGCACCTCGGGCGATCCCGCCGAGCTCGTGCGACCGTTCTGGCCAGAGTTCGCGCTGCGCCTGCCCAGCCTCGTCGCGGGGCTCGGTAGCGCCGCGCTCTTGGGTCATGTCGCGTGGCGCCAGGTCTCGCCGCGCGCGGGGATCTTGGTCGCGGTGGTGCTGGTGACGATGCCGCAGTGGGCGGTGGCCTCGCGGCAGGCGCTGACCGACATGATCTTCGTGGGTCCGGTGGTGCTCGCCGCGGCGGCGTGGATCATGGCGTGGGGCCAGCCCGATCGCGCGCTGCGGCGGCGTGGCCTCCGCGATGCGCGGGCCGACGGGCTGCGCAGCCTGCCCTGGGATCGCGCCTATGTGGCCTTCGTGGCGCTGCTGCTGATCGCTGCGGTCGTTCCGCTCGCGGTGATCCACCAGCACTCGTTCGATCCGCTCACCTGGGCGACGTACGGTCGCGACCCGCGACAGGCCGGGCCGCTGCGCGAGATCCAGACCCACATGTTCGTGTACTGGGGACTGCTCGCGGTGGTGGTGCTGCGCAGCACGCGATGGACCCGGCGCAGCGAGGTGTGGATGGGCATGCTCTACCTCGCGGCGGGCGTGTCGCTCGTGGGCAAGGGCTTGATCGGTCCCGGTCTCATCGGCGCCGTGGTGCTGGCCCACTTGGTGGTCACCGGGCGCTGGGACCTGCTGCGGCGCTGTGGCCTGCCCACGGGCATTGGTTTGTTCGCGCTGGCCAGCTTTCCCTGGCACCACGCGATGGTGCTCCTTCGCGGCGAGCGCTGGGTCAACGAGCTCATCATCCAGAACAACCTCGCACGCTTCGGCACGGGCGAGCAGGAGCAGGCGGTCGGGTCGTTCTCGTTCTATCTCGAGACCCTGGGCCTCGCCGCGCTGCCGTGGTCGGCCGTGGTGCCGCTGGCGCTCGCGACTGCGTTTGGGATGTTCGTGCGAGGTCGCGGCACGAACGACGACGCGGAGGCAGAGCACGCGGCGGACGCGAACGCGAGCGCGGACGCCAGCGCGGAAGATGAGGCGAGCGCCAGCGCAGACGCCAACGCCGATACGAGCGCAGCGCCGCACGCCAGCGCGAACGCAGACGCCAACGCCGATACGAGCGCAGCGCCGAGCACCGACCCGCCCGTCTTCGAGGACTACGCGCTCGCTCGCACGCCCGAGGAAGTCCGCCGCACGCTCCACGGCTTCGCGCTGCTGTGGCTGGCGGTCTCGCTGTTCGCGATCGGCTACAGCGTGACCAAGTACTATCACTACCTGCTGCCGTGCCTGCCCCCGCTGGCGGTGCTGGTGGGGCTGTGGCTCGACGAGCGCCTGCGTCGTCCCGCGAGCTCGCGCGGTGCGCTGGTGGTCGGTGCGGGAGTGGGCCTGGCGATCCTCATCGCGGTCGCTCGCGATCTGTTCAACACGACCGCGTGGCTGGCCCACCTCACCACGTACCTCTACACGGGGATGTGGCGCTCGGGGGGGCCGGAGGTGAGCGTGCTGCCGTGGCTGCTGCTGCCGTTCGCGCTGGGGCTGGGTGCGTGGATGCTCGCGCGCCATCGCGAGGCCATGGTGGCGTTCGTGCTCTCGGCGTTCCTCACCGCGGGCTGGGTGGTCGTCGACTATCTGCCCGCGGCCTCCGAGAACTGGTCGCAGCGCAGTGCGATGCGCGTCTACTTCGAACAGCGCGGTCCCGACGATCGCCTGGTGAGCTGGTGGTTCTACTATCGCGGCGAGACGTGGTTCTCCAAGCGCGACGTGTGGGTCACCAAGGAGGTCGACCGCAAGGCCCTCGGCGAGCTGTTCACCGAGTACGAGGGTCGCGGCGCGACGCTATGGTTCATGACCATCGAGCCCCACGCTCGACGGCTGCGCGCGCAGGTGCCTCGGCAGTACCAGGCCGGCATCGAGGTGATGTACGAGAGCTTTCACTACGTGCTGCTGCGCGTGCCCGTGCCCTGAGCG
>JBFIJN010000270.1:0-12010 GCA_041600735.1 Nannocystaceae bacterium | reverse complement strand
TCGGTATGAGCCGTATCAACCGCTTCTACACGCTCGAGTCGCGGCCGCATGGCGAGCTTGCCGACTCCGACGTCCGCCTTCACGAGGAGCCGATCGCGGCGCCTCGCGCAGGGGAGATCCAGGTGCGGACCACGTGCATCTCGATCGACCCCACCAACCGCGTGTGGATGAGCGATGTCCCGCAGTACATGCCGCCGATCGCGATCGGCGAGCTCGTGCGCGCGATCGGGATCGCCGTAGTGGAACAATCGGAACACCCGGGCTTCCTCGTGGGCGATCGTGTGATCGGGACGGTGGGCTGGGCCACCCACCCCACCGTCGATCCGGTCGCGACGGGGCTCCACGCCGTGCCGCGCGAGCTGCCGCTGTCCGATGCCAAGGTGCTGAGCCTGCTCGGCGTCACCTCGGGACTCACGGCGTACTTCGGGCTACTCGAGGTGGGGCAGCCGCGCGCGGGCGAGACCCTGGTGGTCGACGCGGCCGCGGGTGCGGTGGGCTCGCTGGCGGGCCAGCTCGGCAAGATCCGCGGCTGTCGCGTGGTCGGGATCGCGGGCGGACCCTTGAAGTGTGCCTACGTGAAGGACGTGCTCGGCTTCGACGCCTGTATCGACTACAAGAACGAAGACGTGGGCAAGAGCCTCGACGTGCACTGCCCCGAGGGTATCGACGTGTGCTTCGAGAACGTGGGCGGTCCGATCTTCGACGAGATCTTGCTGCGCATGAACGTCGGGGGGCGGGTGTCGCTGTGTGGCCTCATCGCGGGCTACAACCACGCCGAGGAGCGCGTCCCCGGGCCCTACAATTTTGGCATGATCGTCATGCGACGACTGCGGGTCCAGGGCTTCATCGTCTCCGACTTCGCGGCGCGCTTTGGCGAGGCCACGGGCGAGCTGCTCGGGTGGGCGCAGGCCGGCAAGCTCGAGACCCTCGAGGACGTGCGCCATGGCTTCGAGGCGCTGCCCGAGACGCTGAGACAGCTGCTGCGCGGCGACAAGCACGGCAAGCTCGTGCTCGAGCCGTAGTCCATGCCCCGACGCGTGCCCGCGCGCGCCCGTGTATGCTCGGGCCCCCTGCGCGGCGCAGGGCCGCTCCCGGATGCTCATGGAAGCTCACATGTTCGAAACGGCACAGCTCGGTCGCAAGGTCAGCAAGCAAGACTACGAGGCCGAGGCGCCGCAGCTGCACGCCCGGCTATTGGTCGCACAGCGCGAGATCCGAGCGGCCAAGGTTCCCGTGGTGGTCCTCGTCTCCGGCGTCGAGGGCTCGGGCAAGGGCGAGGTGGTCAACCGCCTGCACGAGTGGCTCGACCCCCGCGGGCTCCGCACCCACGCGTTCTGGGACGAGACCGACGATGAGACCCAGCGGCCGTACTACTGGCGGTTCTGGCGGCGCCTGCCCCCGCGCGGCACCGTCGGCATCATGTTCGGCTCTTGGTACACGCAGCCGATCCTCGACCACGCCGCCAAGCGCACCGACGACGTCGAGTACGAGCACCAGCTGCGGCGCATCGAAGAATTCGAACGCCTCATCACCGACGACGGCGCGCTGATGGTGAAGCTGTGGTTCCACCTGTCCAAGGCGGAGGAGAAGCGCCGACTCGAGCGCGACGCCGAGCGCGGGCGCCCAACCGGGGGGCTGCTGAAGAAATTCTCGAAGAAGTACGATCGCTTCGTGGCGTGCTCCGAGCGAGCGGTGCGCATGACCGACACCGGCCACGCACCATGGACCGTGATCGAGGCCGGCGATCGCCGCTACCGCGACCTCGCGGTGGGTCGCACGCTCCTGAGCGCGATCCAGGGGCGGCTCGAAGGGCTCGCCCGCGCCAGCACGCCCGCGCCGCCGGCCGCGGCGAGTGACACACCGGTGATCGTGTCCACCGCCGCCACCCCGCGGGTCACCGTGCTCGATCGCGTCGATCTCGGCGCCACGCTGTCCGAGGACGACTACGAGGCGCGACTCGGCAAGGCCCAGCGCAAGCTCGCCAAGCTGGCGTGGAAGGCTCGCGAGCAGCGGATCAACACCGTGGTCGTGTTCGAGGGCTGGGATGCCGCGGGCAAGGGCGGCGCGATCCGGCGAATCGCCCGCGCCGTGGATGCACGCTTGTTTCACACGATCTCGGTGGCGGCCCCCACCGACGAAGAGCGCGCGCAGCACTACCTGTGGCGCTTCTGGCGACAGATCCCGCGCGCGGGCTACATGACGATCTACGACCGCTCGTGGTACGGCCGCGTGCTGGTCGAGCGCGTCGAGGGCTATGCCCGCGACGACGAGTGGCGCCGCGCCTATCAGGAGATCAACGACTTCGAGGAGCAGCTCGCGGAGCACGGCGTGGTGCTGCTCAAGTTCTGGCTGCACATCGGCGCCGACGAGCAGCTGCGGCGCTTCGAGGAGCGCAGGGACACCCCGAGCAAGCAGCACAAGATCACCCCGGAAGACTGGCGCAACCGCGACAAGTGGGCCGCATATGAGGCAGCGGTCGACGAGATGGTCTCGCGCACCAGCACGGCCCAGGCCCCGTGGACGCTGGTCGCCGGCAACGACAAGAAGCACGCGCGCGTGACGGTGCTCGAGACCTTCTGCCAGCGACTCGGCGACGCGCTGTAACGAACGGCGCAGGCGACGCAGACCTCCGATCGTCGCGTCGTCGTGGTATGCTCCAACGACTTTCCGTTGACCCTTTGCTCGGCGGCGCGTCGGCGCCACCGACCTCACTAACGAGCTCCCCATGCATTGCAAGACACGACGTGCCCATGCGGCTCATCTGCTTTGGTTTGCCCTCTCGATCGCGTGCTCCGACGACGGTCTAGGCGTGCAGAACCAGAACTCCTCGACCGGAAGCGACGAAGGCGACAGCGGTCAGGGCGCCACCACGGTGAATGGCGACAGCACCGGTATCGCCACCGGGCCCGCCGGAAGCGACGGCACCGGCAGCAGCGGGAGCGATGTCGCGACCGAGGGCGACAACACCAGCGCCACGGGCACGACCAGCGAAGGCACCGGCACCACCAGCGATGGCTCCGGCTCCGGTAGCGGCGAGGGCACCGGCACCAGCGAAGGCACCGGCACCACCGACGGCGGCAGCACCACCGAGGCGTGCATGCCGATCAGCGACGACCCTTCGGGCATCGGCATGAATTGCGTCAGCGACCTCGACTGCCCCGACGGCTACACCTGCCAGCCGTTCGTCGGGTTCGCGTTCATGCAGACCTGCCAGATCCTGTGCGAGAACGACTGCGACTGTCCGGTGGGCCTCACCTGCAACGAGACCGTCGATAAGACCGGGGTTCCCTGGTATCAGTGCGGTTGATCGCGACGTAACGGCTTCGAGGGCGGTGCCGTGGTATGACCCGCGGCCCACCCTCGGAGACCCGTCATGCGTCACGTCTTGCAAGAGCTCTTGCAGCAGCTTCGCCTCGAGCGGATCGAGCAGAATCTATTTCGCGGCCAGAGCCAGGATCTCGGCTGGGGTGCGATCTTCGGCGGCCAAGTGCTGGGGCAGGCGCTCTCCGCCGCGGTGCAGACGGTCCCGGGGGACCGCCCCGCGCACTCGCTGCACGGGTACTTCTTGCGCCAAGGCGACGCGAGCAAGCCCGTCGTCTACGACGTGGATTGCATCCGCGACGGCAAGAGCTTCACCACCCGGCGAGTGGTCGCGATCCAGAGCGGGAAGGCCATCTTCAGCATGTCGGCCTCGTTCCAGCAGGTCGAGGGCGGCTACGACCACGCCTCCACCATGCCCGAGGTGCCCGGTCCCGAGGACTTGGTCTCCGAGGTCGAGCTGGGCAAGCGCTTTGCCGACAAGATCCCCGAGAAGCTGCGCAAGATCGCCACCGCCGAGCGCCCCATCGAGATCCGGCCGATCGACCCCACCAATCCGCTGCGCCCCGCGGCACAGCCCCCGCAGCGAGGGGTCTGGTTTCGCGCCGTCGATCCGCTGCCCGACGATCCGGCGCTGCATCGCTACCTGCTGGCCTACGCGTCGGACTTCCACTTCTTGTCGACCGCGATGCAGCCCCACGCCGTGTCGTGGCTCGTGCCCGGGATGCAGGTGGCGAGCCTCGATCACGCGATGTGGTTCCACCGCCCGTTTCGCATGGACGAGTGGCTGCTCTACGCCGTCGACAGCCCCTCCGCCAGCGGCGCGCGCGGCCTGGTGCGAGGCCAGCTGTTCACCCGCGAGGGGGTGCTCGTGGCCTCCACCGCGCAAGAGGGGCTGATGCGGCACCGCGGCAAGTTCGAGCGAAGCGGGCTAGGGACACCCTAGAACGCGCCCGACTCGACCATCAACTCGGCGCGATCGAAGATCTCGGGGCTCGAGAAGAACGGGAAGAACAGCGTGTCGCCGCCCACGATCGCCTGCATCTCGGGGCCTTCGGCGGTCAGCGTGACCGCCTGGCCTTGGCCAAGGCGAATGCCCTCGACCACGTTCTGCTGCAGCACGTTCTCGTGGTGCTTGTTCTGCGAGTAGTAGTTGAAGACCGCGGTTGGATTGGGGTCGTCGGCGGGGTTGGGCGGGACGATCGGACCACTCAGCGAGAACGCCAGCGCGCCGGGGTCGGGCACATCGACGTCGAGGTGGGGCAGCGCCGCGATCTCATAGGAGAGATCCTTCGCGTGGTGCGCGTTCGCCCCGGCCTGCTTCATCTTGCTCGCCAGCTTCTTGTGGTCGGTGGCGAACATCAACTGGTAGAAGTCTCCGTTGCCCGCGGCGAGTGGAGGAACCACCGACACGCCAAACTGTGCGAACTTTCCGGGCTGCCCATGGTTCCCGTTCACGCGGATCTGGGCACAAGAGCCGGCTTGAGCCACCACGACGGCATGTCCGGGAAAGGCCTCGATGATGGTGTAGTCGTCGGGGACTCTGTCGATCACGTTTGCAATGGGAACGACTCCGACCCCGGCGAATTCATCACATCCTATGTAGGATGCCTCGAACCCACCCTGAGGACCTCCGCTGCGAAACGTGCTGTCGATATCATCGGGGTCGGACTCCGCCGCACACCCCAACGACACCAGGACGACTAGACAAGAACAGACACCAACTCGGCGCTTCATCCGTGAAGCCTCCCTGCGAGTGTGGAAGTTAACATGGATTCACGAATGCGCCATCGTACGGCGCACGATGATTCTTCATTGTGATGGTCGCTACACGCCAGATATCAGCGTTCGACGACTTGTGCCTACACGTCGCTGGTCGAACGACCCACCAAGCGGGCAACGAAGGCATCGAGCTCCGCCCCGGAGAACGGCTTGGGCAGCCACTCGTCCTGGCCCAGGCCCTCGAGGAACTCGCCGGCTTCGCTTCCAAATGCCCCGCCCGTCATGAAGCCCATGCGAGCCGCGACATCCTTGCCCTCCGAGGCGAGTCGTTGCCGCAGCTGCGGGCCGCTCAGCTCGGGCAGCATCACGTCGCACAAGATCGCGTCCCACGACTCGTCGGAGGCCAGGCGCAGCCCATCGAGGGCGGAGGTCGTGGTCGTGAGCTCGTAGCGACGGCGCAACAGGCGGGTGAGCACGCCGATCACGAGCGGCTCGTCGTCGATGATGAGCACACGCGGCTTGGTTGGCTCGGCATTCATCGAGGCTCCTCTGCCACCTTCAAGAAGATCCGAAACGTGGAACCCTGACCCACGGTCGAGTCTACCTCGATGTGGCCGCCGTGGTCGGCGACCATGCGCTTGGAAATCGCCAGGCCAAGCCCCGTTCCCTCACCTACCGGGCGGGTCGTGAAGAACGACTCGAAGATGCGGTGGAGATTCTCGGGCGCAATGCCCACGCCATTATCGCGCACCTCGATGGCGGCCATCCGCTCGCTGCTGCGGTAGCTGATCACCTCGATCAGGTTCTCGTCCTTGGATCGGCCCCGCGGCAACGCGTGGAGCGCGTTCTGGACCAAATTGACCAGGACCTGACCGAGGCGGCCGCGGTCAGCGAGGACCGGGGGTACCTCCCCATAGCTGCACACCAGTCGGGCTTGGTGCGAAACCGAGTTGCGGATCAGGGTGAGCGCGGAGTCGATGAGATCGGCCAGGTCCGAGGGGGCGAGGCGGACCTCGGTCGCGGGGGTGAGCTGCTTGAGATCGGCTGCGATCCGGGCTGCACGCTGCACCCCGACCCGGGCGTCGCGGATCGCCTCGAGGAGCTCGGGGATCCGCTGGAGATCTCCGTCGGCCTGCAAGAGCCCCAGCTCTGTCTCCACGAAGTCGAGGTTACCGCCGGCAAACGTGAGCGGATTGTTGAGCTCGTGACCGACCCCCGCCGAGAGCGTCGAGAATGCGGAGCGCTCGGCGATTGCCTGACGCGTGGCCTGCTCCTCGAGCATCGCGCTCTGCTGCTCGCGCTCTTCGAACAGGCCCTGGACCTCCTCGGCCGCCGAGTTCACGAGGTAGGCCAGCACGTCCTCGGGGCTGCCATCGAGCGTCCGCTCGACGCGGGCATCGAGCTCGCCCGAGCTGATCTTGACCAATACGTCGGTCACCGAGCGGATCAGCGCCTCCACCCGATCTTGATGCTGGAGGCGCAGCGTGAACAGCTCGCCGAGCTCCTCGGCCATGAGGTTCACGAGGTACGCGATGGTGTCCGCAGTGTCCCGCTTCGCCGTGCGTGGCAGGCGAACGGAGAAGTTCCCCTGCGCCAACGCGACGAAGGCCTCGAGCAGGGCGGCGACGAAGCCCGAGTCGAGCGTATCGGAGGGCGTGCTCTCAGCCGTCATCGCTCTCCGCGTTGCGGGCCTCGGCCCACCGCAGCGCGAGCGGGAGGCTGGCGAACATGCGCGTGGGAACGACGGGTCGCGCCAGTCCCATGAACACGGAGGCCACGGCGCGTCCGAAGACACTGCTCGAGACCAGGCCAAAACCGGCGATGATCGCGGGGTCGACCTCGGTCTGGTAGACCCGTCGCGCCTCCTTGGTCTGGTGCGCGACGCTGTCCATCAGCACGATGGCGACGCCGCGCGCCTCCGCGGATTGCAGGTGCTGGTGCTGGAACTGGACGCTCTGTCGGGCCGTCGCCTCGTCGTCGGTGCAGCCGTCGTCGGGCACCACCAGGATGATGCGGGGCGCGGCGAGATAGAAGGATGCGTTGTCGCTACGACCCAGCTTGGGCCAGCTCGGATCCACTGTCATGGTTTCTTGCTCTGCTGCAGCACGCGGAGCCAGACGCGTGCGTCGTCCATGGTCGGGAAGAACTTCAGCGGGATGGCCGTGCGCGCCAGCCCCAGGAAGAAGGACCCCATCGCGCGGCTCAGCAGGCTGCCGCCGACCAGCGCGAAACCGAGCGCCCAGGGGCTCTTGGTGTCCTCCGAGTAGAACTTGCGCGCCCCTCGGTCTTGGGATGCGAGGCGATCGAAGAAGATGATGAGCACGGGCGGGTCGTCGTTGCTCGCAAACCACGCGTGCTGGAAGTCGATGTTCTCGCGCGCCGTCGCGGCCGTATCGTGCGCACCCGGGTGAGGGAGCACCAATAGGATCCGCTCATTGTCGACGTAGTACACCGTATTCGATGTAGACCCGACTTCCTCCCACCCCTCGTCCCACCCCGCTGGTTTCTCCATGGACCGGCGAGCATATCACGGGGCCGCGCCTCGCCGGATCATCCGCGACTTCTGCGATCTACGGACCATGGATGGAACGTGCGCTGCGATACCCACCTGTCAGGAGTGCGTGCACTAGTCAGTCGGCAGAGGGGCGAGTCGCAACTCACTCGACGTTCGTCCCGTGGTCGAGCTTGGGGCTCCAGACGAGCACGGGGCGGCCCCTCCGAAGAGACGGCCGCCCCGCTGGGCGCATGAGATGGACCGGCGAGCGCCGGACGACGCTCATTCGTTCAACATGCGCCGCAGCACGTACTGCAAGATCCCGCCATTTTCGTAGTACTCGACCTCGTTGGGGGTATCCAAGCGGGCGACGACCTCGAACGTGGTGACCTTGCCGTCGGCCGCCTTGGCGCTGACCTGGAGCACCTTCTTGGGCGCGAGACCGCCGGCGATCCCGGTGATCGTGATCTCCTCTTCACCGGTCAGCCCGAGCGTCTCGGCGCTCTCGCCCTCCTTGTAGACGAGCGGCAGCACGCCCATGCCGGCCAGGTTGCTGCGGTGGATCCGCTCGAAGCTCTGCACGATCACGGCCTTCACGCCGAGCAAGATCGTGCCCTTGGCCGCCCAGTCGCGCGAGGAGCCGGTGCCATACTCGAGGCCGCCGAGCACGACCAACGGAATGCCGTCGGCCTGGTACTTCACCGAGGCATCGTAGATGCTCATCTGCTCGCCATCGGGGAGATGACGGGTGATGCCGCCCTCGGTGCCGGGCGCGAGCTGGTTGCGCAGGCGGATGTTGGCGAAGGTGCCGCGGATCATCACCTCGTGGTTGCCGCGCCGCGAGCCGAACGAGTTGAACTCGGCCTCGGGCACGCCGTGCTCCTGTAGATACTTGCCCGCGGGGCCGCTGGCGGGGATGTTGCCCGCCGGCGAGATGTGATCGGTCGTGACGCTGTCGCCGAGCTTGGCCAGCACCCGCGCGCCCACGATGTCGCGCAGCGGCGCCTTGTTGCGATCCATGCCCTCGAAGTAGGGCGGGTTGCGCACGTAGGTGCTGTCGTCGGCCCAGTCGTAGAGCTCGCCCTTGGGGGTGGCGAGCTTGCGCCAGCTGTCGTCGCCGTCGAACACCGAGGCGTACTGCGCAGCGAACATCTCCTCGTCGAGGCACGCGCGCACGGTCTCGCGCACCTCTTGGGGGCTGGGCCAGATGTCGGCGAGGAACACGTCGCGGCCCTTGGCGTCCTTGCCCAGCGGCTCCTTGACCAGATCGATGTCCATGTGGCCAGCGAGCGCGTAGGCGACCACGAGCGGGGGCGAGGCGAGGTAGTTGGCGCGCACCCACGGGCTGATGCGCCCCTCGAAGTTGCGATTGCCCGAGAGCACGGCGGCCGCCTCGAGCTTGCCGCTGGTGATGGCCTCGGTGATCTCCTCGGCCAGCGGCCCAGAGTTGCCAATACAGGTGGTGCAGCCATAGCCGACCACGTGGAACCCGAGGGTCTCGAGATCATGCAAGAGGCCCGACTTGCTCAGATACTCGGTGACCACGCGAGAGCCGGGGGCGAGGCTGGTCTTGACCCACGGCTTGCTGCGCAGACCCAGCGCCGCGGCCTTGCGCGCGACCAGACCCGCGGCCACGAGCACCGAGGGATTGCTGGTGTTGGTGCACGAGGTGATCGCCGCGATCACCACACTGCCGTGGGAGAGCGAGTAGTCGTGGCCCCCCTTGCCCTTGACCGGCACCACCGACTTCTTGCCGGCGATGTGCTCGTTCCACATGCCCTTGGCGGCGCGCAGCGGGATGCGATCCTGCGGGCGCTTGGGGCCGGCGAGGCTGGGCTCGACGGTGGCCAGATCGAGCTCGAGCGAGTCGGTGAACACGGGGTCGGGCGTGTCCTTGGTGCGGTACAGCCCCTGCTCCTTGGCGTAGGCCTCGACCAGCGCGACCGCCTCGGCGGGGCGGTTGGTGAAGCGCAGGTAGCGAAGCGTCTCGTCGTCGATGGGGAAGAACCCGCAGGTGGCCCCGTACTCCGGGGCCATGTTGGCGATCGTGGCGCGGTCGGGGAGGCTCAGGCTATCGAGACCGGGGCCGTAGAACTCGACGAACTTGCCGACCACGCCCTTGCTGCGCAGCATCTGGGTGACGGTGAGCACGAGGTCGGTGGCGGTCGCTCCCTCGGCGAGGGTGCCGTGGAGCCGGAAGCCCACCACCTGCGGCAGCAGCATCGACACGGGCTGGCCGAGCATGGCCGCCTCGGCCTCGATGCCGCCCACGCCCCAGCCCAGCACGGACAAGCCGTTGATCATGGTGGTGTGGGAGTCGGTGCCGACGAGCGTATCGGGGAAGGCTTGCGTGACCTCGCCGACCTGCTTGGTCCACACCGTGCGACCGAGGTACTCGAGGTTGACCTGGTGGCAGATGCCCGTGCCGGGCGGGACCACGCGGAAATTGCCGAACGACTCCTTGCCCCAGCGCAAGAATGCGTAGCGCTCGCGGTTGCGCTGATACTCGAGCTGCACATTGAGACCGAACGACGCGGCGGTGCCGGCGTGGTCGATCTGCACCGAGTGATCGATGACGAGATCGACGGGCTCGAGCGGATTGATGCGCTGCGGATCGCCGCCCATCGTCTTGATGGCGTCGCGCATGGCGGCCAGGTCGACGACGGCGGGCACGCCGGTGAAGTCTTGCAGGAGCACGCGGGCGGGGTGGTAGGCGATCTCGACGGAGGGCTCGGCCTTGGCGTCCCAGCCCGCTGCGGCCGCGATGTCGTCGGCCGTGACCGCGACTCCATCTTCGTTGCGCAGCAGGTTCTCGACGAGCACCCGCAGCGAGAACGGAAGCCGATCCACGTGGCCGACGCCGGCATTGGCGAGCGCGTCGAGGCGGTAGATCTCGTAGGAGCGCTCCCCCACGGTGAGGGTCGAGCGTGCACCGAACGAGTCGAGATTGTGCTGCGTCATATCGTGATGCTCCGGGGTGGCCGGCCACGCGATCCGCCTGGAGATCCAAGGGGGAGGGGCTCGGCGAGCGCATCTTGCAACGCAGCGCGGGGGTTGTCGACTCGTGCTCGGCGAGCCGACCGCGCGTCATTTGTGGGTGATGCCTCAGGACATGCGCAAGTGTGCAATCGCGGGCGGATGGGGCGTGACGAGCGAAGTGATGGGCCGCCGCGAGGGCGCGCGCGTGGGGCTCGGCGACGTCGCGACGCGGGGCAGCCGCGGCATCAGAAGCGACCCGAGACCCCGAGGCCCCACCCGTCACGATGCGCGAGCGGGGTCACGCTCACATTGGCGAGGTGGCCGAAGCGCTTGTGGTAGCCCTCATAGCCGGTCGCGTAGCCCCCCATGATCACGCCGGGTACGGTGCCGGCCAAGCTGACGTAGTAGCCCGCCTCCCACACGCGCGCGGCACAGTCTTGGCTCCCGCGGCAGCCCGTCAGGCCGAGCACGCGCGTGATCGACCAGACCGCCACACCGCCGCCGAATAGGCCCCAGCCCAGCTTCTGGCGGCTCTTACGCTTGGGCGGCGTGCCCTCGAACAGCTCGTTGTGCGCGTCTAGGCGACCGCGCCGCGCCATGCCGCCGCCGGCGAGACCGAGCGCGGTGGCGATCAGCGGATCGTAGAAGATCGCGCCATTGACCGTGGTGCCAATGGGCGAGGCGTTGGGCAGGCGGATCGCACGGTAGACCGAGACCGAGGTGACCACGCGGAAGATCGCGCCGGTGAGGCCGACCGCGGATGCGGCGATCAACAAGCCGCGGCCGCTCGGTGGAGGAGGCGGAGCGGGGACCGTGTTGGCGGGCGGAGGCGGCGGCTGAGTGACGACCTCGATCGGCGGTTGCTCGACCGGTGGCTCTTCGATCGGCGCCTCTTCGACCGGCGGCTCTTCGGGCGTGAACGCGGGATCGGGCGAGGGCGGCGGAGCCTCCCCGGGCACTGCGGGAGCGCTCGGGTCCGCGGCGGGCGCGGGGACCTCGGTCGCGGGTGGGGGCGCGGCGGTCGGAGGTGGGGCCGGTGAAGGCGGGGGGGCGGCGCTCGGCGGGGCAGCCGTTGGCGGGCTCGTTGCCGTCGGCGGGGCCGCGCTCGGGGGCGCGCTGGTCGGTGGCGCGGCGCTCGGTGGTGTGGCGCTCGGTGGTGTGGCGCTCGGTGGTGAGGTGGATGGGGGCGCGGCGACGGGCGGTGCGGTCGTGGGCGGCGGCGCGACGACCTCCGCTGGAGGCGCGAGGGACGACGCGACAATGAGAGCAACGAAGGTCGAGAACATGGGCACCCCAGTCGAGTGTGCCCTGCCGCGCGGGAAGGATCACCCCCGCGGGGATGAATGGAGCAATCCGGCGCGCGCGTTCCCTTTGACCGTGGACGGCGCCGGCTGTCATGATGGACGAGCGTTCGTCATGGACCTCAAGAAGCTCCCGCCCTCGATGCTCGTGCTGCTCGGCCTCGGATGTCCGGGCGTGCAGGCGTGCTTGAGCCCG
>JBFIJN010000269.1:0-12014 GCA_041600735.1 Nannocystaceae bacterium | reverse complement strand
TCTCGCCGGCGCGCTTGCCATCGTTGGGACACGCATGCGGAGCGGCGCCGAGTGATCCTCCGGCGCCGAGCACCGCGATCTCGCCGCGCGACACGTGCTCCTCGTTGAAGAACGCCGAGGTGGCATCGAACATCTTCGCGATCTGAACGCGCGCTTCGCTGGTCTTCGAGCGGCTCATGTACTTGCTGAACGCCGCGTTCGTGACCTCGAACAGCGGGTCCATCTCGAGGTTCACCTTGCCCTTCAGCACGGCGCCGTCGAGCTCGATCGTCACGCTGTCGGCGGACTTCTGCGACAGCCCTTGCCCCACTGCGACCTTCTTGAGCTCTTCGAGCATCGGGGCGAGCTCGTCGTGCACGGCCTTGGCGCCGGCCTCGTCGGCGAACGCCGCAGCGACCGCGATCTCGAGATCATCGCCGTAGTGGAGGCTGCCCGCGGCCCGGCGCACGCCCTTGGCGGGGCCATCGTCGAGGAACCGCTGCATCAGGGCCGGCACCTCGCCCGCGAGCCACACGTGCTTGTTGCGGTCGGCCATCGCCACCGCCTCGGCCAAGTTGTTGTCGATCGCGCCCTTGCTCTCGCCCTTCATCCGCGCCTGCACGGCCGAGGCCCAGCCCTTGGTGCTGAGCACGAGCGTGTCGTCGTCGAGCGCCCAGCCTTCCAGCTTGCCGTTCTCCGCGGTCACGGTGGCCTTGCCGTCGCTCTCTCCCACGGTCCACAGCCCCTTGCCGCCCTGCTTCTTCACCAGCTCGTCGACGCAGCGCAGCGCCTCGGCCTTGCCGAGGTTGGGCATGTGGACCGCGCCCATCCCGTTCTGGCTGAGCGCGTCGAAGCCCACGACGACGCTCTTGATCGCGTCCACGTCGAGCTTGCAGCCGTCGCGAAGCTCGTCGAGCGCGGCGGTGGCCTTGCCGTCGGTGGCCGAGTCGAGGTTCGTCTTCACCTTGGTGAAGAGCTCGGACTTCACCAGGCCCCCGGCGTCCACGCTCACGAGGCCAGTCGCGCCATCGGGTACGAGCTGCTCGAGCTGCGTGCGGCCGCCCTTGCAGGCGGTCGAGGCGAGAGCGAGGGTGAAGAGGGGGAGTAGGGCGAGGCGACGCACGGGCACAGCGTACCGCACCGAGCGCCTCGCCTCGCCTCGGACCGAGCGGCTAGAGGCCGATCACGTCGAAGAACACCATGAACAGCGCGGCGATCGCGGCGCTCAGCGGAAGCGTGAGGACCCAGGCCGCTACGATGTTCCCGGCCACGCCCCAGCGCACCGCCGACACGCGCTTGACCGCGCCGACGCCCATGATGCACGAGCTGATCACGTGGGTCGTGGACACGGGGATGCCCACCTGGCTGGCGGCGATGATGGTGAGCGCGCCGCTGGTCTCGGCCGCAAACCCCTGGAGCGGGGTGATGCGGATGATCTTGCTGCCCATCGTCTTGATGATGCGCTGACCACCGGCCATGGTGCCCAGCCCGATGGTGGTGGCGCACGCAAACACGACCCACGTGGGCACGGCGCCCTCCGTCCCGGGCAGCATCCAGTCGGGCATGTGATGGCCCGCGGTCGCGTGGGCGACCAACGCGAGCGTGATGATGCCCATGACCTTCTGCGCGTCGTTGGAGCCGTGCGAGAACGCCATGCTGGCGGCGGACACGAGCTGGAGCTTGCGCGAGGAGCTCTCCACCGCGGCTGCGCGCCACGATCGCACCAGCCAGATGAGCCCCAGCATCAGCACGAACGCCAGCAGGAAGCCGATGGCGGGGGAGAGCACGATGGGGATCAGGACCTTCTTGACCAGCGCGCCCCACTTGAACGCGGTCATGCCCGCGTGCGCCACGACGGCGCCGCACAGGCCGCCGATGAGCGCGTGCGAGGAGCTCGAGGGCAGCCCCCACCACCATGTGATCAGGTTCCACACGATGCCGCCGATCAGCGCGGCGAGCACCACCGGTTGCGTCACGTCGCCCGCATCGGCGAAGCCCGAAGCGATGGTCTTGGCGACCGCCGTGCCTGCGATGCCGCCCACGAAATTGAGCAGCCCGGCGAGGATGACCGCGGTGCGCACCGGGAGCACGCCGGTCGACACCACGGTGGCGATCGAGTTCGCCGCGTCGTGGAACCCGTTGATGAAGTCGAAGATCAGCGCCGTCACGATGACGGCGATGAGCAGGCTAACCATGCTTCACCGCCATGTTGGCCAGCGTGTCGGCGACTCGCTCGCAGCGATCGACGGCGGCCTCGAGGTCCTCGAGCACCTCGCGCTCGCGCAGGAGCACCTTGGCATCGGGGTGCTCCAGGCGAAACAGCTCGGTCACGGCCTCGCGATGCACGAGGTCGGCCTCCTTCTCGATGAGCCGTACCTTGCGCGTGGCGGCGCGCAGCTCGGTGTACTTGCGCTGCCGCAGGAGCGGCACCCCCTCGGCCAGCGCGGTGGTGGCCCTGACCAGCAGCACCATTAGCTCGCTCATGGGTGGGGTCGGGCGCTCGACGCCCAGCATCGCGCACGCTCGCGCGGCGTAGTTGGTCAGGTCGAGCACATCGTCGATGCTCGAGGCCAACAAGTGGATGTCCTCGCGATCGATGGGGGTCACGAAGGTGCGAGCCAGGGCGTCTTCGACGTCGTGCACCAGCGAGTCGCCCTCGTGCTCGATCGTTTGCACCTGCTCACACACCGACTCCGCGCTGCGATCGGGCTCGGAGAACGAGGACAAGGCCTCGGCGGCCTTGCGCGCGAGGGAGGCCTGGCGCTCGAGCAGCACGAAGAACTGGTCTTGGCGAGGCAAGAGCCGATGGATGAAGTCCTGAAGTCCCATCGAGCACGGCAACTACCACGAATAAATATTGCCGAGGCGCCGCCCGACCATTTGTAACCGGCCCGTGACGTTGCCCGGACTTGGCCTCTTGGACGTGTCTACGGGGGGCTGCGCACGGCCCGCGACGCTCGTACACTGAGGCGGATGCGTCGTGCGATCCCACGCGGTGGCAGGCTGGCGTTGGCCCTCGGGTTGACGATCGCGCCGGGCGGGCCGCTGGGCTGTGCGGCCGACGAGGGCGTGGAGCCCCTCGCGGGCACGTGCCCGGTGGTCGTGTGGGCCCAGCCGCGCCGGGCCGGCGAGTCGCTCGCCGTGCTCGGCAGCTGGGACGGTTGGTCGACCCCCGTGCCGCTGCGGGATTTCGTCGCCCGAGACGGGCCCGACGAAGCGTGGCAGCTGGCCGAGCTCGCGCTCGCGCCCGGCCTGTACGGTTATCTCCTGATCGAAGAAGGGCGGGCGCGGGTCGACCGGCACAATCCGCTCACCAGCTTTCGCGAGTCCGATGGCCTCGAGGTCTCGCGGCTCGAGCTGCGTGACTGCGAGGTACCGTGGCTCGCGATCGAGGCGGTTCATGAGGACGCGCCCGATGGCTTCGCGATCGAGCTGCGCCTGACCCCGGCGCGCGACCAGCCGCCGCTCGATGCGAGCGCGGTCCGGGCCGAGCTCGTCGATGGTACGCCGCTGGAGCTCGAGCACGCGGATCACGAGGCCGGCACTGCGCGTCTGCGGGCTCGAGGACTGCCCCGCGGCAAGCACCGCGTGCGCGCAGTCGCGGCAGATCTCGGCGGTCGCGAGACCGCGGCGGTGTGGGGCGTGGGCTGGGTGGACCCGGTGGCGCCGCGGTGGGAGGACGGGCTCGTCTATCAGATCATGATCGATCGCTTTCGCGGCGACGGTGGGGCGGTGCTCGCCGCTCCGCGCGATCCCGGCGCACGCGCGGGCGGGACCCTCGACGGCGTGCGCGCGGAGCTGCGCGCGGGCACGTTCGCGGCGCTCGGCGTCTCGGCCCTGTGGCTCTCGCCCGTCTATCTCAACCCCAGCGAGGCGCGAGCGGGGCGAGACGACGATCACCTCTACGAGGGCTATCACGGCTACTGGCCGCTCGACACGCGCGCGGTCGACCCACGCATCGGCGGCGAGGCGGCCCTCGACGCGCTCATCGAAGAGGCGCATGCGCAGGGCATCCGCGTGCTCCTCGATCTGGTGCCCAACCACCTCTACGAGGACAACCCGAGGGTCGCCGAGCACCGCGCCGATGGTTGGTTCCACGAGCACGATCCCGCGTGCATCTGCGGCTCGCCCACGTGCGGATGGGCGGACTTCATCGAGGTGTGCTGGTTCACCGACTACCTGCCCGATCTACGCTTCGAGCACCCGGGCGTGATGGACCTCGCCGTGGAAGACGCGCTGTGGCTGCACGAGCGCTTCGACAGCGACGGCTTTCGCCTCGACGCGGTGCCGATGATGCCGCGCGCGGCCTCGCGGCGCATCGTCCACGCCGTGCGCGAGGCCACGGCCCCCCGCGCGGCCGCCTTCAGCTTGGGCGAGATCTTCACCGGGCCCGGGGCGGGCGGCACCGAGATCATCCGCTATCACCTCGGCCCCGACGGTCTCGACAGCGCGTTCGATTTTCCGCTCATGTGGGTCGTTCGCGATGCCCTCGCGCACGAGAGCGCGGGGCTGTCGGCGATCGAGGCCACGCTCGCCAACACCGAGCGTGCGCTCGCGGGCTCGGGGGCGCTCCTGGCCACGATGGTGGGCAACCACGACGTCACGCGCTTCGTCTCCGAGGCCGCCGGCAAGGTGGGCAGCCCGTGGGACGACCCGCCCGCACAGCCGACCGATCCCGACGTCCATGCGCGGGCCGCCCTCGCGCTCGGCTTGGTGCTCACGCTGCCCGGTCTACCGGTCCTCTACTACGGCGACGAAGTGGGGCTGGCGGGCAGCGCCGATCCCGACAATCGTCGCGTGATGCCCGAGCTCGCCACGCTCGATCCGGACCGCCTGGCCCTGCTCGAGCTCGTGCAGCGGGTGGCGAGCCTGCGCCGCTGCGTGCCCGCGCTGCGCCGCGGGGACCGTCGCGCGCTGCTCGTGGGGCGCGATCAGTACGCATTCACCCGTGATGCCGGCGACGGTGCGCCCGCGATCGTGCTCCTGTCGCGCGCGCCCACCCCGGTGACCCTCGAGCTCCCCGCTGGCTCGACGACCGTGCCCGGCTGGTATAAGGATGGACTGTCGGGCGATCGCTTCGAGCTGGGCTCCCAGGGAGCCGAGGTGGAGATGGAGCCTCGCTCCATGCGAGTGCTCGTGCCCGAGACCCTGCCCTGCGGTTGAGCCTCATCATGCGTTCGCTTCATCTCGGATCCCTCGCCGCCTCTGCGCTCGTCTCGGCCTCGTACCTCGCTGCGAGCGCGCTGCTGCTCGCGTGTGGCAGCGACGGGCTGTCCTCGGCCACCAGCCTCGATCCCCCCGAAGACAGCTACGACCCCTCCGACGGCCTGCCCAACAGCGGAACCGGCACGGGCACCGGCGGCACCGGTGACTCGGGGCCCGGCAGCACGGGCGACGATGGCCCTCCGCCGCCTCCGCCGGCCGATGGCGCATGGGACTGGCGCGACTCGATCATCTACTTCGTGTTCGTCGATCGCTTCCACAACGGCGACACCAGCAACGACGGCCAGATCAACGGCGCCGTCGACGACCGCGCCGACTGGTACGGCGGCGACTGGCAGGGCGTGATCGACCGCATCGACGAGGGCTACTTCAACGAGCTCGGCGTGAACACGCTGTGGGTCACCGTGCCCATGGACAACACCAACGCCGCCGGGCTGGGCGTGGGCGACCCCCACATGTACTCGGGGTACCACGGCTACTGGCCCTCGGACCTCGAAGAGCCCGAGGAGCACTTTGGCACGCTCGCCAAGCTGCAAGAGCTGGTCACCGTCGCGCACGATCACGAGCTCAAGGTCATCTTCGACTACGCGATGAACCACGTGCACGCCGACTCGCCCGTGTACGCCGAGAACCCGGACTGGTTCTGGCCCAACGACAATGGCTCGGGCGGCAACTGCGTGTGCGGCTCCGGCTGCTCGTGGGACGACGCCGTGCAGGCGCGACGCTGCTGGTTCACCGACTACCTGCCCGACTTCGACTTCACCAACGACGACGCGCGCGCCTTCTCGGTCGACAATGCGATCTCGTGGGCCACGAGCGCGGGGGCCGATGGCTTTCGGCTCGACGCGGTCAAGCACATCGAAGACGGGTGGCTGCTCGATCTGCGCGCGCGCACCAACACCGAGCTCGACCAGTACGACGACGAGGGCGCGCTCACCCAGCGCTTCTACATGGTCGGAGAGACCTTCACCGGCGATCAGGGCCAGATCGCCTACTACGTGCGCGAGGAGATGCTCGACGGGCAGTTCGACTTTCCCCTGCGCACGCAGATCGTCGACAAGGTGCTGATGCGTCGCGGCAGCATGGGCGAGCTCGCCAGCTTCATGGACGCCAACGATCAGGTCTACTGGTCGGGCGCGGTGATGAGCACCTTCATCGGCAACCACGACCTGCCTCGCGTGGTGCACTACGCCGAGGACGTCCCGCGCTCGGGCACCGACCCGTGGTGGAACGACAAGGACCTCGGCTGGTCGAACCCGCCCGGAATTCCCGGCGGTACCTCGGCGTTCGAACGCCTTGCGGTGGGCTTTGGCATCCTGCTCACCACCCCGGGCGCGCCGCTGGTCTACTACGGCGACGAGATCGGCATGGCGGGCGCAGGCGACCCCGACAACCGGCGCCCGATGGACTGGAACACCGGCAGCTACTCGGCGGGCCAGCAGCTGTTGCTCGACGCGATCAAGAGCCTCACCGCCATTCGAGCCGCGCACCCGGCCCTCCGCTATGGCACCCGCACCACGCTCGCCTCGGGCCCCGACACGTTCAGCTACCGCATGGAGCTGGCGACCGGCGGCGAGCTCGACGAGACCGTGTTCGTCGCGATCAACCGCGCCGACGCCAGCAACGCCGTCGGCGGGCTTCCCGATGGCCGCTATCTCGACGAGCTGAGCGGCGAGAGCGTGACGGTGAGCGGCGGCACCACGAGCGTGCCCGCGCGCTGGCTGCGGGTGCTCGTGGCCCAGTAGCGCGAGGGTGCGCTAGCGCGAGCCGTAGTTGTGCGCGCTGCCCTCTTCGCTGCGGTCGGTCGCCGGCGGCGGCGCGGGCGAGAGCTCGGTGATCCGCGCGTAGAGCTCGTCGGTCATCACGACATCGGCCGCCGCCAAGCATGGGTCGAGCTGCTCGAGGCTGCGCGCGCCGAGGATCGGGGCGGTCACGGCCGGGTGCGCCGCCACCCAGGCGATCGCGAGCGCGGCCGGATGCAGGCCGAGCTCGCCGGCGAGCGCCACGAAGCGCTCGGCGATCTCGAAGTTGCTCGGCGCGCCGTAGCGAACCCCGTACATCTGGTTGTCGAGGATGCGCCCTTGCTCGGGCCGTCGCTCGACGCCGTACTTGCCGCTCAGCAGCCCCCCGGCGAGCGGGCTATACGTCAGGCAGCCGAGCCCCTCGGCCGCGCACAGCGGCAGGATCTCGGCCTCGGCCTGGCGCTTGAGCAGGTTGTACATGGGCTGCACCCCGCAGATCGGCGCCCACCCGTGGCGCTCCGCGATCCCGAGCGCACGCGCGGTCTGCCAGGCCGCGAAGTTGCTCACCGCCGGGTAGAGCACCTTGCCGGCCGCGACCAGCCGCTCGACCTCCCGCAGGCTCTCCTCGAGCGGCGTGCAGTCGTCCATGCGGTGCAGGAAGAACACGTCGACGTGATCGGTGCCGAGGCGCCGCAGGCTCGCCTCGAGTGCGTTGCGCAGGTGGTAGCGGCTGCTCCCACGCGCGTTGGGCCCCGGCCCGGTGGGGAAGTAGGCCTTGGTCGTGAGCACGACCTCGTCCCGCGCGCGCCCCACGAGCCGCCCCAAGATCTCCTCGGCGCGGCCCTGGCTGTAGACGTCGGCGCAGTCGAACAGGTTGATCCCCGCCGCGCGACAGCGCTCGTACATGACCCCGGCCATTCGCTCGCCGACGTCGCCGCCGAACGACATGGTGCCGAACGCCAATCGCGAGACTCGGACGCCCGTGCGCCCCAAGAAGACGTGCTCCATCGGCGGCGAGGGTAGCGGGCGGGACCGCGCTCGGCCAAGCGGGCGAGCGCCCGCGCCGGCGACCGAGATCCGCGGAGCAGCGCACGAGGCCGGCGCGTTGGCTCGCACACAGCCCGCTGCGGGCACCGTGAGCTGCATTGCGGTTTATGCTTTTCGTAGGCGCGGCTGATCGCCACACTAGGGACCCCCGACGGGGGCCGAGCAGGAACGAGCGAGCTGTGACACGGCACCAGGCGGTCTTCTTTAGGCGGCTGATCTACGTCTACGACCTGATGATCTGCACCTTGGCGTTCTTCGCTTCGCTGTGGATCCGGCAGACCGTGGCGGTCTTGCAGCTCGAGGGCTCGCTGCCCGAGTGGCTGGCGCGCCTCGACCTCGGCCCCATCACGATCCCCGACTACTACCCGCTGCTGTGGGGGCTGTGGCCGCTATGGATCATCTCGCTCTACTTCGGCGACAGCTCCGACTTTCGCCTGCCGTACCCGCGCGTCGCGGGCCGCTACCTGCGGGTGGTGGGCTTGGGGCTCATCCTCTTCATCGCGACCACGTTCGTCTTCAAGATCACGTTCATCGCGCGCACGTTCGTGCTGCTGTTCGGCGCGGTGCAGCTCATCTCACTGATGCTGGGTCGCGTGATCTGGGTCGAGGTGCTCTCGCTGTTCCAGCGCCAGTCGGTCGACGGCCACCGCGTGCTGGTGGTGGGGCGCGGCGACCAAGCCCTCGCGTTCGCGCGCTCGATCCGCACCGGTCAGCCCTACAACAACAAGCTCATTGGCCACGTCGAGGTGCCCAACGAGGTCGTGGCTCCTGGGGCTCCCGCGCCGATCGGTCAGCTGCGCGAGCTCGACAAGATCCTCGACGGTCAGCCGATCGACGAGGTCGTGTTCGCGGTGCCCGAGCAGCCGCCCGAGACGCTCGAAGAGGCGCTGCGCTTCTGCGAGGAGCGCGGCGTCGAGGTGCTGCTGACCATGCCGCCCGAGGTGCCGCGCGCCGGCAAGATCGAGGTCGCCCAGATGACGGGCTACGACCTCCCCATGATCGGCATGCGGCGCACGCCCACCAGCGAGGGCAGCCTGCTGCTCAAGCGCTTGCTCGACCTCGTGGGCTCATTCGTGGGCCTGGTGCTGCTGTCGCCGCTGTTGGTCGCCACCGCGATCGCGATCAAGATCACCGCGCCCGGGCCGGTGTTCTTCTCGCAGGTGCGGTCCGGCCGCAACGGTCGGCGCTTTCGCATGCACAAGTTCCGCTCGATGGTGGTCAACGCCGAGCAGCTCAAGAAGGAGCTCGAGAAGCTCAACGAGATGGACGGGCCCGTGTTCAAGATCAAGCACGACCCGCGCATCACCCGGGTGGGCCGCTTCATCCGCAAGACCAGCATCGACGAGCTGCCGCAGCTGTTCAACGTGCTGCTCGGCGACATGAGCCTGGTCGGCCCGCGCCCGCCGCTGCCCTCCGAGGTCGCGCAGTATCAGCCGTGGCAGCGCCGGCGACTCTCGGTCAAGCCGGGCATCACGGGGCCGTGGCAGGTGTCCGGGCGCAACGAGATCAGCTTCGAAGAGTGGATGCGGATGGACCTCGAGTACATCGACAACTGGTCGCTGTGGCTCGACATCCGCATCATCCTCATGACGATCCCCGTGGTGCTGATTCACAAGGGCGCGAGCTAGCCCCGGGGTCGAACGAGAACCGACGGACTCGCTCGGCCCACGGCGCGAGCTCGACCACCGGCGTGTCGGCCACGCCGGCCTGCTGCACGGCGGTCGCGAGCGCTTGCCAGCGCGCCTCGTCGAGATCCGAGCCGCTCTCGCGCCCCAGCGCGAGCAACAGCGGGCCCAGCGTGGTCGCCGGGGCGGGGTCACGGTGCAGCGCACGCAGCAGCGCGGAGGCCTCGCACGGCCGCCCGAGCTGGATCGCCATCAGCGCGAGCACGCCGCGGTAGCGGCCGTCCGCGAGGTACGAAGCCAGCGCCTCGGCATCGAGCTCGACCCGCAGCAGCCGGTAGCTGGCGAGCAGCGAGCGCAGTCGCGGCATGTCGACCACCGCGTACAAGCGCTGGAGGAATGCGACCTCGGCCGGATCGAGCGCGAGCGCGGCGTCGTGGGCGAGGTCGGCATCCTGCTGCGCGGGCGTCACCGACACGGCAGGCGTGACCGCCGAGGGGCGCAGCGCGGCCTGGGCCGCCGCGTCCACGATCGAGGCAAACCCGTCTTCATCGATCGGCCGCAGTGAGAACGGGATCTGAATGACTCGCTCGAGATAGGCCCGCGGCGTGGGGCTCGAGGCGTCCTCCTGGGGGAACCAGGGCGGGTCGGGTGTGCGCAGCAGCTGGTCGTAGTGCAGCGCGAGCGAGCGCCGCAGCCAGCGGACATCGGCGGCAATCACCACCACGAAGATCGACGCGGCCATCAGTAGGTTCAGCGCCTGGAGCACCTCGACCACGCGGGCCGGATCGCAACGATCGAGGTCATCGATGTAGAGCACGATGCGAGACAGCGGCGCGAGCTCACCATCGCCCGGCCCCTCGCGCTCGACTTGATCGAGGATCGCCTCGAGGCGCATGAAGTCGTCGCGCACCATCGAGACCAGGCCCAGGTGGCGGCGGTAGTCGTCGCCTTCGTCGCGATCGCGGATGAACGCATAGAAGCGCCGGCCGCCCTCCAGCTCCTGCAGCATGCGCCGCGCCCGGGCCATCTGCTCGCTCGCCTGGTCGGTGGCCATCGTGGCGCTGTCCACCCCCACCTTGGCCTCGTCGAGGCGGCGGCGGGCGAGCAGCAGGGCGCTCTCGTTGGGCTGCAGCAGCTCGCGGAGCGCACGATCGACGAGCCGCTCCGCGGAGGCGCGCTGGCCCAGGTACGCGGCCTGGGCGGCCCGCGCTTGCATGATGCGGGGCTGGACCAGGCTCCACCACGCGAACACCGTGCTCGCGATCCCGGTGAGCACGCCGATGCCAGACGTCATCATCGCGACCCCGGGGGACAGCCAGCGGCTCCACCAGCCGCGCCACCACGCCACCGCGAGCACCGCCCCGAGCACGACCAGCAGCGCCGCGACGATCACCGCGACACGGGTCCAGCGGCCGCGCGACCAGATCCAGCGCAGCGTGACGCGCAGGGCGGCCCAGGGGTTGCGCACGGACAGCTGGGCCGACGCCTCGCCCGGCTCCGCACCCACCGGGGGAGCCACGGCCTCGACCACCGCGAGCTCCTCGCGAAGCTTGGCGAGCTCGGCCTCACGGCGCTCCCGCTCGCTGCGGGCTTCGGTCAGCTGCTCCTCGGCCCGACGCAGCTCGAGCTTGGCTTGCTCGCGGCGTTGCTTGCCTTGCGAGGCCTCGGCCAGCAGCCGCGCGCGCGTGTCCTCGAGCGACTCCGATGGGCTGATGATGTCGGCGAGCTCGTCGAACACGCGGGTGACGAGGCTGGCCCACAGGTTGGGCTCGGCGTAGTGCCAGGCGTTGAAGGTGATCTGGGCGACGCGCCCGTGCCAGCGCTGCTGCAGCGCGAGCAGCTCGGCACCATCCACGGGTGGCTGGAGCGCGGTCGCGACCCGCGTGAACGCGGCGCAGCGGGCCTCGATCTCCCCCTGCAGCTTGGCCATGAAGAACGACTTGCCCGAGCCCCAGTCGCCGAACAGACCGATCGAGAGCGGGGCGCTCGTGCGTCGCGAGCAGATCAGTCGCGCGAAGGCTCGCGCTTCGGCCTGCACGCCTGCGTCGTCGATCGCCGGGACCGCCGGCTCACCGGTCGTGGCGAGGCGGACGACGCTCGCGGCCTTCGTGAGCTGCTCGAGCAGGGCGATGAGGTCCGCATCCACGCTCGCCCCGCTGCCCGCCTGCCCCTGCGCGCGCAGGAACGTCGCGACGGCGGCCTGGGTACGCGGCCCGTACACGCCGTCGACCACCACGTGCTGGCCGGAGCGTGCCAGCAGGCGCTGGAGGTGCTCCACGCGTTGGTCCTGCTGCCCCCGAACGATCGCTTCCATGATCCGCGTGGGCGATTGTGGCACGGGCGGATGGGTCCGGCGTCCCGGTCCGCGAGCCAGGATTCCTGGGCTCGCGGACCGGGG
>JBFIJN010000268.1:0-12037 GCA_041600735.1 Nannocystaceae bacterium | reverse complement strand
TCGAGAGTCACGCCATCGAAGCCGAGTGGACGAGCGAGCGCCGCACCGCCGTCGAGCGGGCAATCCTCGCGCACGACGTCACCTTTGCGCAGGAGACCTGGGATCGACTCGCGCCCGCGCTCGACGCCTACGCCGAGGAGTGGCGGGCCACGAGCGCCACCGCGTGTACGGCTCGCCGGGTGGAGCAGCGCTGGAGCGACGACTTGGCCGTGCGCGCGAGCGAGTGCCTGGACGAGCGCCGCGCCGCACTCGGAGCGCTGGTCGAGGTGCTCTCGAGCGTGGACCTCGAGGGGCTGTTGCTCGCCAACGCCGCGGTCAGCTCGCTGCCCGCGCTCGAGGGCTGCGCCGACGAAGAAGCGCTCCGTCTGCGCCCGCCGCCGCGCTCCGACGAGCGCGAGAGCGCGCTGCGAGTCCGCAACGAGGCGATCCGCGGCGAGGTCGAGGTGCGAGCGGGTCGCCAGGCCACGGGGCAGGCGCGACTCGAGGCTGCGCTCGTCGAGGCCCAGGCGCTCGAAGATCCCGAGCTGGTGGCGATGATCGACGCGGCTCTCGGCCACCTGCTCGTGGCCCACGGCGAGCACGAGCGCGGCGCCCAGCACCTGCGTAGCGCGTACTTCAGTCGTGGTCGCCTTGGGGACCAGGACGGTCAACTAACGCTGGCCATGGAGCTCACGAGCGTCGAGGCCCACTTGCTGGGTCGCGCCGACGTCGCCGAGACCTGGCTGCACCACGCGAGCATGCTCCACGGGCGCTTGCGCGGCCCCGACGCAGTGGACCCGATCGCCCTCGCGCTCGCCCGTACCAAGTGGTTGACGGCGCGCGGCGACTACGAGGCCGCGATCGCGCTGGCTCGTCAGACGCTCGAGCGCGCCGAGCAAACCCTCGGCATCGATCATCCCGACGTGGACACGCATGCCTCCACGGTCGCCGACATCGAGATCCGCCGCGGTCACTACGACGCGGCGCTCGAGATCACCCTCGCGGGGCTCGAGCGGCACCGTCGAGTGTGGGGCGACCATCACCCCGAGGTCGCCCGCACGCTCATCAACCTCGGCACGATCCAGTCGATCCGCGGCGAGCTCGATGCCGCGTATGCCTACGCCAGCGAGGCGGTGTCGCTGACCGAGGCGAGCCTAGGGCCCGACCACCCGCGCACGGCGGACGCCGTCCAGACACTGGCCACGGTGCTCTCCAAGCAGGGTCATCTCGAGCAAGCCATCGCGGCCTACGACCGCGCCCTGGTCGTCTACGAGCGCAGCGAGACCACGCAAGCCTTGTCCGTTCGGACCGTGCTCGGCGGCTTGTTGGTGCAGCACCGAGATTTCGAGCGCGCGGTGACCGTGCTCGAGGACGTGCTCGAGGCCCAGCGCAAGCGCGTGGGGCCCGACTCGTCGGAGCTGATGACCGTGCTCATCAACCTCGGCGCTGCGCACCGCGGCCGCGGCGATGACGACGCTGCTGCGAGCAGCTACCGCGAGGCGCTGCGCTTGGGCGAGGCCGCGCTGCCGGTCGATCACCCCACGCTCGCGTACCCGCTCAACAATTTGGGGGCGCTCGAGCACCGACGCGGCAACCTGCCCGAAGCCCGCGAGCTGCTGTCGCGGGCCCTCGAGATCCGGCTGGCGAAGCTCGGCGATGCCCACCCGCTCGTGGCCAGCACCCTCGATGCGCTCGCGATGGTCGAGCTCGACGAGGGGCGCGCCGCGGATGCGATCGTGCGGCTCGAGCAAGCGCGGGAGATCATGCTGGCCAAGGGGGCCGACCCCGCACGCCTCACCGAGATCGAGCAGCACCTCGAGCGCGCGCGCGCCGAGCCCACCCCGCGGTGATGGCGAGCCCAGCGCCTCGCTCGCCCGTCGCGACCTCCTGGTATCCTGCGAGAACCGACGTATTTTGGTTCATCGACCGAAGCGAGTGTTTCAACGCGGTGCAACCTCGAGACGCCTCCGCCCGCGAACACCCCCGCCGACCCGCCCCGCACCGCTCGAGCACCTGGCCCATCTCCTGCACGACTGCATGAGAGCAGAGGAGGAGCCCCATGTTGTTCCGACAGCTCTACGACGCCGAGACTTCCACGTACACGTACCTGCTCGCGGACGAGGACACGCGGGAGGCCGTGCTGATCGATCCGGTGGCCGAGCAGGTCGATCGCGACCTCAGCCTCGTGAAGGAGCTGCACCTCACGCTGGTGCACACGCTCGAGACCCACGTGCACGCCGACCACATCACCGGCGCCTCCCAGATCCGCCAGCGCCTGGGGACGCGCTCGGTGGTCGCCGCCGAAGGCGGGGCCGGCTGCGGCGACGTGCACGTACGCGACGGCGATCGCGTGCGCTTTGGTCGCTACTCACTCCTGGTGCGCACCACGCCCGGTCACACCAGCGGCTGCCTGAGCTTCGTGCTCGAGGGGCAAGACGACGGCCTCGAGTGCATGGTGTTCACCGGCGACGCGCTGCTGATCCGCGGGTGCGGCCGCACCGACTTCCAGCAGGGCAACCCTCGGGTCCTGTACCGCTCCGTGCACGACAAGCTGCTCTCGCTCCCGCCACGAACCCTCCTCTACCCTGGGCACGACTATCACGGCCGCACCGTGACCACCGTGGCCGAGGAGCTGGAGCACAACCCGCGCCTCGGCGGCGGCATGACCGAGGAGGAATTCGTGACCATCATGAACAACCTCAAGCTCGGCCAGCCCAAGAAGATCGACGTGGCGGTGCCCGCCAACCTCAACTGCGGCGTGCGAGCGCTGGCCACGGCCGAGGCCGCCACCGCGGGCTCGCCGTTCGTGGCGGGCGAGGTCGTCGAGGTCGACCCGGCCTGGGTCGCCGCCAACGGGGCCACGGTATTCGTGGTGGACGTGCGCGAGCCCGAGGAGTTCCACGGCGAGCTCGGTCGCGTCGCCGGCTCGGTGCTCGTCCCGCTCGCCACCGTCGCCGAGCGAGCGAAGGACTGGGAGCGCGGCAAGCCCGTGGTCACGCTGTGTCGCTCCGGCGGCCGCAGCTTGCATGCTGCTCACACCCTGCGCGAGCTCGGGTTTCGCGAGGTGGCCTCCATGCGCGGCGGCATGATCGCGTGGAACGAGGCCGGGCTGCCCAAGCTCATGGGCTAGTCATCAGTTGGGCGGCACGAAGTTGTCGCAAGCCACGTCGATCACGTCGACCGCCTGGGAGAACACGGGGCTGTAGTCGAGCTCGCACACCCCGCCGACCAGACCATTGGTGCCGAACATGTTGGTGAAGTCGACGATGTTGACCCCATCGAACACCAACGACGCAGGCGGGCACGGCCCACCCGCCGAGTTCACCAGCGAGACGACCACGACGTTCTCCGGGATCCCCGCCTTGGCCAGCACGACCTCGTCGTACCAGTCCATCGGGGTGCCGGGCGAGGGTCCAGCCTCGGGGTCGCCCATGCCGTCGTACTCGTCGGTGATGATCACGAGCACCAGCAGCGCGTCCTCGCGCATGAAGCCTTCGTTGCATGCGCCGGGCTGCGCCAGCGGGCCCACCGGGTCGATCGCATCGAGCATCGCCTGCATCGGCCGCTCGATCCCGTTGCCGCTGATGCCCACCTGAGCCGCACACGCGAACGAGGTCGCGAGATCGTCCTCCTGCGTCATGTAGTTGGCCCCCGCGTCGTAGGGCCCGCACACCATGTTGCTCGACGAAGTCCCCCCCGTGCGCGTGACCAGCCCGCCCAGCACCACGCAGCCCGGTACCGCCGTGTTCTGGCTGTACGCGTCGGTCGTGATCACACCAACGTTGTACTCCTCGACCGTGTCGAGGCTGCCCTGGATCGCCGAGATGAAGCCCGGGAAGCTGGTGACGAGGTTGGCCTGCTCCTCGGACATCGAGCCCGAGTTGTCGATGACGAACAGGAAGTCGACCTTGCCGCAGGGGCCCTTGGAGATCGGCGACTCGGGGATGATGCCGAGGTCGAAGTAGATCGGCGGCATCGTCTCGGCCGCCGAGGTCGAGCCACCCGTCGAGTCGGCGCCCGTGCTCCCCGCCGGGCCGGTGCTCCCTACTGGACCCGTGCTCTGCTCGGGGGCCTCGGTCGTCGGCGTCGAGCTCGTCGAGCCCGGCGAGGTCGTGGCGCTCGTGCCCTCGTCTGCGCCGCTCGACGGGGGGTCGCCGCACGCCCACAGCAGACCCGCCAGCGCCCCCCAGACCGCGAACCGACTTGCCCCAACCCCGAGTTCCACCCGCCTACTGTACACGGTCCGACGTCGGGCCGGCTACCGCAGAAGTGTGGACCGCGGCGGATGAATCGACCGAGGTCTCCACGGCTCCGCCCCCCGCGAGACGCCGTCGCTAGCGCGCCGCGCCCCGCAACGCCCCACCGCTCGCCTAGAGCGGATCGAAGGCCACGCCGGTGAAGCCCTGCTCGCGGATGCGCTCGGCGAGCTCGCTGCGCACCACGAACACCCCCTGCAGCCCGGCGCACTTGAAGAAGCTGCGCTCCGCCGGCACCCGCCGCTCATCCAGCACCAAGCGGCTGAAGCCATCGATCTCGTCGGGAAGGATGAACGAGTACTCCAGCTCGGAGGCATTCTTGTCGATGCAGTCCACCGGCGAGGTCGGATGCAAGATGGCGTACGAGGCCTCGAGCTCGCGACCCGATGCCTTGCGGATGCGCACCGGGTGGTACTCCACCGCGCCAACGCCCTCGCGCCCGAAGAAGTCCACGAGCCGCTGCGACCCGACGATGACCCCGTGCGTGTTGACCAGGCAGTCCGACAGCGCCTCGCCGAGCTCCCGCCCCTTCTTCATGGTGAACCCGGCGTCGGCCTCGAAGCGGCCCGCCATCGACTGCCCCGAGAACAGGTGCTCGGACTCTCGCACGCCAGCGAGGTCCGTCAGGCAACAAGCCGTGCCGTCGTTGGGGTAGGACACCGTTCGCCAGATCTGAAACGTAGACATCGAGAGCTCCGGGTTGCGCCTGAATCGAGAGTATACAGACCAGGCGGTCGCGGGCCCATCATCCTCACTGGTACGATCACCACTACGAGAGCCGCTGCGCATCGCCGCCGCGGCTCTTCTGCGTTGTCGTCGCTCAGCGGGCGCGCCCACTGCCGCGCAATCACGGCTCAGATGCGGCGCACGATGAGCTCGAGCTCGGCCGTCCAGTCGTTGCGCGCATTGGCGCAGCACAGGTGGAACCGGCACCGCTTGCGCTGCGTGGTGGCTGCGGCGTGGAGCACCGCGGCGTCGACCCAGTCGTCGCCCTCTAGCTTCGCGGCCGGGTCGAGCTCGCCGAGCAGCACGTGGACGCGATGGCCAAGGTCGGGCGCCATCGCCTGCGGCTCGAGCTCGCCGAGCAGCAGCGGCGCTGGGGTGACCGTGTCGGGCGGCCACACCACGATCGCGTCGGCGCGCTCGAGCTCGGCGTAGAGCGCCTGCAGCCCGCGACCGCTGTCCTCCTCGATCGCGAGCACCAGCAGCACGAGACGATCGCTGGGCTCGGCAACGACCACCACGCACGACTCGTGGGAGGGCTCGCGAGTCGAGACCTTGCAGGGGTAGGCGGTGGGCTGCTCGAACCGGTACACGTAGCGCCCCGCCAGCCGAGCTCGGGTGCCCGTGACCCCGTAGACCGCGACGAGCAGCGTGGGCTCGGGCGCGCCCCGCAGGAACCCATCGTAGCCCTTCGCAAGCTCGAGCCGCTCGACCCGCGGCTGCACCTGCAATACCGCACCCCGGCGAGCAAGGGCGGTCTGGGGGTCCCGCGCGCGGACGAGCGCGTTCTGCTGCCGCTTGCGAGATCGCCGTCGTCTTCGCGAATTCTTGCTCACCGTGAGGAGGGCTTTCCGTCGGCGTCGGGCCGCCATCCTGACGAACACCGGGGCGGCTGTCCAGGCGAATCAAGAACGACGAAGACTGTCCCGTTCGCCCGTCTTGCCCCACCGCTCGCGCGCACTACTGTGACCCGCTCCCTGCGCCCGGCAAGCGATCGGAACCACGCGGTGCAACGCCTCGACCCCAAGCTCGATGTCGTCTTCAAGCTCTTGCTCACCCGCGAGCCGGCGCTCCTCCGCGACATGCTCGAAGGCGTCCTCGCCAAGCCGGTACAGGAGCTCACCCTCATCGACCCCGGCATCCACGGCGAGCTCGCCAGCGACAAGAAGGTCGTCCTCGACATCCGCGCCCAGCTCGGCGACGGCTCCCGCGCCGACATCGAGATGCAGATCCGCGTCGTCCCCACCCTCGCCTCTCGCCTGGTCTTCTACTGCGCTCGAGATTACGCGGACCAGCTCGCTCCAGGCGACGGCTACCACCTGCTCAGGCCCACCGCTGTCATCGTCTGGCTCGTGGACCCTCTGTTCCCGGCGCTCGATCGCCTCCACTCGATCTTCGAGCTGCGCGAGCGCCACACGCACACGCCCTTCGGCGACCAGCTCGCGATCCACCTGCTCCAGCTCTCCGCGTTGTCACAGTCTCGCCGAACTGGCTATCATGCTCGTGTCGAGCGCTGGGCCCGTTTGCTCACCGCATTCGACGATGAGGCCGAGCTCGACCGACTCACTGCAGAGCACCCCATCATGACCCTCGCCAAGCAGACCCTCGACGAGCTCTCGCAGGACCCGACCGCCCGCCGCATCGCCCGCGAGCGCGCCGACGCGATCAAGCTCTACGAGATCGACCTGCTCGCGAGCCGTGCCGAGGGCAAGGCCGAGGGCAAGGCCGAGGGCAAGGCCGAGGGCCGCGCGGAGATCCTGCTCAAGCTGGTCGGCCTCCGCTTTGGCCCCCCTTCCGAGTCGACGCGAGCGCGCATCGAAGCCGCAACGCTCGATCAGCTCGATGTCTGGGCCGAGCGGGTCCTCACCGCTCGGTCCCTCGAGGAGATGCTCGCGCCGTAGCCTCCTCCGTCGTGCCACCGATGTCGACTGGCGGTGAAAGCAGCTCGTACTCACCGCGTTCGAGTGCTCTGTGGCAAACGATGACTCCGTGCGTGATGCAGTGTCTCGCCTCACCGGGCCTACGCTTGGCGCTTTGCTCGGCTCTGCGCTGGTGACGGGTTGCCTGGTGGAGAGCGGGCCCGAGGCACCCGCGTCCTGTCCGGCTGCGGTCGTGGGCGACGCCGAGGACCTTCGACCGTCGGTGATCCCCGACGAGGCCCCGCAGTGCGCCCCCGCTCCGGCCGAGGTGCTCGGCGCGTGTGTCTCGCACGAGCTCGGGCTCACCAAGACCGAGCTCCAGGTCGAGATCGAGGGCGTGATCGCAGAGGTAGGCAGCGGAACCCCACCCGTCGAGTGCCCCTTCCCCACCTCCGTCGGGAGCCTCGCCTCGACCACCGAAACGCCGGCTCTCGAGGAAGACGTGCGTTGGATCCGGATCGAGGCGGACGGCGAGTCCTGGGTGATCGCCCTCGCCGCGCCCGACAACACCACCGCGCTCACCGTGGGCCAGCCGGTCTCCGCTTCGATCGAGTGGAGCAGGTCGAATGCCTACCTGCGCTACCGCCTCGAGCTGCGCGACGTGTCCGATTCCACGCTGTGGTGGTTCATCGCGGACACCGGATCGCCCCCCATCGAGCGCACCCCCGACTGTCTCCCCGTGCGACTCGGTCCCGTCGAGTGCCTCTCCGAAGCCACATGCTGGAAGGAGCAGCACCACGCGATCGAGATCGACGGAGCCAGCGTCTCCCCAGGTCAGCAGGTGATCATCGACGATCTCCGCTTCACGAACGGCGCCAGCTCGTTCTCGTACGAGCCTTCCTGTACCGATGTCCCCGAGGGCTGGAGGGTGCTGTCTGGCACCCGCGAGGGTTGAGCTATCCTCGCGCGCAGATGTCAGGCTCCTCCTCCGGCTCGCCCCACGGCCGCCTGGTCACGCTCCTGCTCGTGGCCGGCTGCGCCAAGAACACTGCGCCCGAGACCACCGCGCCCGAGAGCGCGTCGCCGCACCACCACCACCACCACGCCGAGGCGGACTCCGGGCCCAACGCCGCGCACGATGGGCACGGGCATGGGCACCACCACCGCTTCGATGACGCCGACGCGTGGGCCAAGCAGTTCGACGATCCTTCCCGCGATGCGTGGCAGCGGCCCGAGGCCGTGATCGACTTCATCGGCCTCGCCCCCGACGCGATCGTCGCGGACCTCGGCGCGGGCACGGGCTATTTCTCGGTTCGCTTCGCTCGGCGGGTGCCGCGAGGGCGCGTCCTCGCCAACGACATCGAGCCCGACATGGTGCGATACCTCGGGGAGCGCGCCACGAAGGAGGGTCTCGACAACGTGGTGCCGGTGCTCGGAAGACCCGACGACCCCGCGTTGCCCGAGGCCGTCGACGTGGCCTTCATGTGCGATGTCTATCATCACCTCGAGGATCGCCTGGCGTACTTCCAGGCCGTGGCCGCGCGGCTTCGACCCGGGGGTCGCGTGGTGATCGTCGACTTCAAGAAAGACGCACCCGACGACGTGCCGGGTCCGCCGCCGGCGATGCGAGTTGCCCAGAGCCAGGTGATCGAAGAGCTCGGCCGCGCGGGCTTCGTTCTGGTCCGCGCCGATGGTGAGACTCTTCCTCACCAGTACATCGTGGAAATGAAGCTCGCCGCGCGATGACCCGGCCTCAAACGACCCGCCCGTGAACCTTGTGCGATGTAGACTACGCTTGACGGGGTAATCAACGGGGGATACGTTGGGTTTCGGTCGCTCGCGGCCACGGAGTTCCAATGGAACGCATCTGGCTTCAACCTGCCCACGAGGCGCAACCGGCCCCGCCGTTGCTCGCCCGGCACTGGCTCAACATCGACCGGGCTCCCCGGCTGGAGGAGCTGCGTGGTCGCGTAGTGGTGATCCAAGCGTTCCAGATGATGTGCCCTGCATGCATTCTGCACGCGCTGCCCCAAGCGGCCCGCATCCAAGCCGCGTTCGAGCCCAACGAAGTAGCGGTGATCGGTGTGCATGCGCTGTTCGAACACGACGAGCCCACCCGCACGCGCACCCTCACCACCTTCCTCTACGAGTACGGCGTCGAAATCCCGGTGGGGGTCGACGTGGCCGCGCTCGATGGCCGCACCCCCACCATCACCGATGCCTACGGGTTCGCGGGCACGCCCTCGATGGTGATCCTCGATCGCGAGGGGCTGCTGCGCGCGCACGTGCTGGGGCGCCCCTCCGACCTGTTGGTCGGCGCCTCCATCGCCACGCTCTTGGCCGAGGAAGCCCCGCGACCCGTGGTCCGCACGCGACCGAGGCTGGTCAAGGCGCCGGTCGAGCCGATCGCCGACGCGATTTCCGGCGACTGGCCCGACTGGCCTTAGCCGCTAGCGCACGGCGATGCGGCCGGGCGACTCCGCCACGAGCTCGCCCACCTCGACGCCTTGCACCCCGCGCTCGCGCAGCGCATCGAGCAGCGCCTCGCAGCGATCGGGTGCCACCGCGATGAGCAAGCCACCCGAGGTCTGAGCGTCGCACAGCAGCAGCTGATCGGCCTCGCCGAACGACTCGGCCCAGTCCACCGACTCGGCCAGGAATCGCCGGTTGGCGTGCGTGCCCCCGGGGGCGATGCCCTGCTTCACATAGTCGAGCGCCGCCGCGAGCACGGGCACCCGCGCGTGCTCGATCACCGCGCCGCAGCCCGAGGCTCGCACCACGTTGCGCAGGTGCCCGAGCAGCCCGAAGCCCGTGATGTCGGTGGCCGCGTGCACCCCCGAGGCGTCCACGCCCACCGCGGTCATGGCCTCGGCGGCCGCGCGGTTGAGCGTGCTCATCACGACGATCGCCTCGGCGATCGCCCCCTGCACGTCCTCGTCGTTCTTCGCCGCGGTGGTCACGATCCCGGTACCGACCGGCTTGGTGAGCACCAGCCGATCGCCGGGCCGCCCCCCCGCATTCGAGACCACCCGATCGGGATGCACGATCCCCGTGACCGCGAGCCCGTAGATCGGCTCCTCGGTCTTGATGGTGTGACCGCCCACGAGATCGATGCCGGCCTCGCGCGCCTTCTCGGCCCCGCCGCGCAGAATCTCGCCCAGGATCTCCACATCGAGCTCGGCGGGAAAGCCCACCAGGTTCAGCGCGGTGAGCGGGCGGCCGCCCATCGCGTACACGTCGCTGAGCGCGTTGGCGGCCGCGATCGCACCAAAGTCGTAGGGATCATCGACGATCGGGGTGAAGAAGTCGGTGGTGAGCACCAGCGCGCGGTCGTCATCCAGCCGATAGACCGCAGCATCATCGGCGGTCGCGCTACCCACCAGCACGGCCGGGTCGGTGATCGGAGGCAGGCGCTGGAGCAGCGGGAACAGGTAGCCGGGGGGCTGCTTGGCGGCGCACCCGGCTCGCTTGGCGGTCTTGGTCAGTCGGATGGCCATCGGAGCGGCGGAGTATACCTCGCGCGCCACCGACGAACGGACGGGTCCATTCTCCTCGATCCGCGGCGGAGGGCACGCCATCACGCCATCAGAACCGCACGCCCGCAACGAACCCCGGCCACACCCGCAGGTGCAGGCGAGTCCGGGTGTTCGTGTAGTCGAGCGCGGCCCACTGGGAGACCCCCGGGCGCGTCAGCGCTTCGATGGTGTCGGACTCGACCAGCACGTTGACGGTGGGGCCGCCGAAGATCGCGAGGCGACCGTAGGGCTGCCAGCCGAACGCGAGCCGGAGCTTCGCCAGCGCATCGGGCACGCGCGCCCGCTCGAGCCCACGAAACGCCGCATAGCCGGCCAGATCGAGGTCGAGGAACAGCTTCTTGGGCAGGTGGATGCGCCCACCGAAGCCGAACCCGGCTTGCCACCCTCGCCCGCCGCCCGCCGGGTGCACGCCGATCTCTGCGAACGAGTATGTGTACTTCGCCGGAAAGCGCAGGCCCAGGTTGAGCAAGGCGGTGTCGCTGATCGAGAGCTCGGGGTGCACGCCGCCCTCGCGCGTGATCGAGATCAGCCCCACCGCCGCGTCGGCCCGGCGAGAGAAATTGAACAGGCCGAGCTGCGCCCCCTTCACCTCACCGCCCACGTTGACCAGACCGAGCTGCACCCCGCGGAGCGTGCCTGCGGTGTTGACCATGCCGAGCTGCAGGCCAAGGTCGAACGCGCGCGCATGATTGACGAGTGAGCCCTGCACGCCCGAGACCTTCTCGGCGTGGTTGAACAGCGCGGACAGCTGCGCCCCATCGGCCTGCTCGGTGAGGTTGCCCATCATCGACAGCTGCGCGCCGTTCATGCGCTCGTCGACGATGCTCGCGCCCAGCGAGAGCGCCACCCCGTCGAGCACGGCCGAGCGACCCCACACCAGCGAGAGGCTCGCCACGTTGCGGGTCTTCTTGCCGCTGCGATCCTGCCCATTGATGCTGAGCGGCGGAAACAAGCCGAGGTCGAACGGGATCTGCACGTACTCGCTGGCTGGGGGCGCGGGGGCCGAGCCACGCTGCACCGTGGCCTCCGTCTGCACGCGGACCAGCGCGTCGCGCTCGAGCACTGCCTGCCGACCGTCGGCCACCGCGAGCTCGGTGCGCCATAGGATCGAGCCGTCATCGACCGTGATCTGGTAGCGCCCGGGCTCGAGCGCCAGCACCACCGCAGCGCTACCCGCCGGCTTGTAGAGCTCGGCGGCCAGGCTACCCGACCCGGACCGCACCGAGATCCGCCCGCCCACGGCGGCCGAGATCTCGAGCCGCGCGGTCGTCTCGCGCAGATCGGTCATCACCAGATCGCCCGAGCCCGCCAGCTGGATGTCGTAGGCGGCGTGCTGGGCTCCGCCGCGGGTGGCCTCGGTGCGCGCGAGCGTCTCGTCGAAGGCAAACTCATAGGCCTCCGTGAGCGTGATGAGGCGGTCGCCGTCGACGTCGGCGGCCCCGCGCAGGCCGGTGGTGAAGTAGTGGGTGAAGAACGAGCCGCCCACGCGATCGCTCTCCTGCGCGGCCTCGTCGACCGAGCTCGAGCTGAGGAACGCGTGGCCCTTGACCTCGGCGGCGGGGCTGACCAAGAACGGCGCGCGCTTGGTGCCGCCCTTGGTGCGCGTGAAGGCCCCCGATGCGCACGAGTCGAGCACGGCGATGCGCACGTCGGCGGGCACGGCTTGCACCTCTTGGCGAAGATC
>JBFIJN010000267.1:0-12046 GCA_041600735.1 Nannocystaceae bacterium | reverse complement strand
GGCCTCGTTGCCTTCGGCACAGGCGCAGAGCACGAGGAAGAGACCGAGGAACACGCGGGCGCGGGGCATGGCCGAGTCTATGCCGATCCGAGGCGGTTGGTTACCGCCAAGGTGGTCGCGGTTTTCACGGCGGAGCGCCGCATCGATCCGCACGACGGATCGGTCCTCGCGGTCGAGGACGAGACCGAGGAGGAAGAAGCGGCGGAGCACGAGGATGACGACGACGATCCGCGCTGAGGTGAGCGACGGACCGCGGCAGCCCAACGGTGGCCCAGCCATCCCCGGTCACACCAACCCGTCCTCGGCCCGAACGGGTCACGCCCTTTGGGCACCGCCGGTGCGGATCTCGTATCCTCTGGACCATGAGGCACCCGCCGGGCATCCGTGGGCTCCACAATCGGCTGCTGCTCCTGCCCTCACGCGATGTGCTGCCCCTCGACGAGGCCCGGGCCGCGGTGTTCGTGGAGACGTTGATGAAGACCGATAGTGGCCGGGCACAGCTGCGCGAGCTCGTCGGCTCGCCCGAGCTCGGAGACGACGAGCTCCGCGGTCGGGCCCTCGATGTGCTCCCTCGGGCGGGGCTGGTGCTACTCCGCTTCGAGCAGCCCCGGACGCTGGACGAGCCGCGCGCTGAGTTCATCACGACACGCGATGATCCGGGGCCCGAGATCGATAGCCCGCGGCCCACGTGGATCGCCGTCGAGGTCGTGGTGGAGAACGGTACCGCGGCACCTGGGCTCCGGCTGGTGCTGACCTGTCCCGACGGGTCGATGCGGGACATTCGGCTCGACGCCGACTCACGCTTTCGTGCGGACGACATCCCTCGCGGCCACGGCGTCTGCGAGCTCCAGCTCGAGGGGCCCGCGCACAAGACCGGCCGCGCCGTCATCGAGGCTCGCGAGGGCGACGTGTTCGTCGACGCGGGGCGACCTGTCACGATCGATCTCGCGTGTGGGCGGGCCCACCGCATTGTGGTGCGTCTAGTACGACCGCACGCGACGTTCCTCGAGTTCGGCAATTGCTGCTTCCACACCGATCGCGCGATCTTGCTTCCGCACGCCGATTCGATCCCCGATCACGAGCCTGGGCTCGATCGCGTGCCGGGTCTGACGCTCGCGCGAACGACCCTCGAGTTCGTAGCCTCGCACCCGGCAAAGCGCTTGTTCGTGGCTGGACACACCGATCGCGCGGGCTCGGCCGGTCACAACCAGGAGCTGGCGGAGCTGCGAGCGGAGAACGTTCAACTGTACATCCACGGCGACTCGCAGGGTTGGGCCGAGCACTGTCAGGCGAATCACGAGATCGACGACGTGCAGCGGATCCTGGCGTGGTGTGACCAGCGCTTCCCCGAGTACGACTGCTACCCGGGTCTCGCCGACAACGACTTCGGGTCCCTGACGCAGTCGGCCCGGGACCGCTTTCGCGCCCAGTTTGCCGAGCAAAGCGGCTCGGCGATGCCCACGGGGCGGCAGGACGTCCGCGACTGGCTGGCGTTCTTCGAGCTGTACGACCGTGCGCTGGCCGAGGACATGAACGAGCCCGTCGAGTCGATTCGCGGGCGCAAGCAGGCGCTGGTGTCTACCGACCCAGCCTTCGCGGGCTTCGGGGAGAGCTTCCCCGTCGATGCGCCAGCGCAGGACGGATACGAGAGCGAGCGCAACCGGCGAGTGGAGATCCTGTTCGTCGACCCGACCGAGGAGCTCGAGCTCGACTCCAGCAGTCCTCGCGGTGCTCATATCTTCGGGCCCGAGCCCACGTTCGTGCTCAACCCAATCCACGCGCACACGGTGCGGCGAGACGATCAGATCGGAATCCGGGTAGTCGATCCGAGGGGCAATCCCATCCCGCGTCAGCGATTCCGGCTGACGCTGACCGACGGATCACAGTTCGAAGGCACACTCGACGACGACGGCGTGTTCATCAAGTCCGGGATCGAGCCCGGCACCTACGTGCTCGATCTCATCGATCTCGACGCCCGGGACTGGTCCAGCACCGAGCACGAGCCGTTGCCTCCGGGCGGCGACCACGACGACAACGACCACGTGGACAATCCGCTCGACGACGAGATCGAGCTCGTGGTCGACGTCCCAGACATCCTCGACACGGGGAACGACGACGACCACGACGACAACGACGACCACGACGACAACGACGACAACGACCACGAGGACGACGCATGAGCGACAACAAGCACCAGCTCGTGGCGGGCGAGAGCCTCGCCTCCGTGGCGGCTCGACACGGTCTGTCGATCGACGCGCTTCGTGAAGACCCCAACAACGCCGCGTTGTTCGACACGCGGGGTAGCGGAGGGCTGAAGCCCGGCGACGAGCTCGATGTGACCAAGAAGAAGGGCACCAAGGCGTTGGGCTCGGGGCGCACCCACGAGGTCGTGGCCAGTCCTCCCGTGCGGTTGTTCGAGGTCCGCGCCTACACCCAGTTTCGCCTGGCCAGCAAGGACGGAGACCGCTCCACGAGCGCGAGCCGGTGGCCGGGACCGGCCGTGATGCTGGCCGAGGTCGTGCTCGAGCGCCCAGGGTCGGAGTCGCGCCGCGGCCTTACCAGCCGGGCACAGATCCACCTCGGGCAGAAGGCCTACGCGCCCCGAGGGTCGCTCCGTGTGCAGAAGCTCGACGACGGCACATGGACGCTGCGACTGACCCCGCAGAGCCAAGAGCTGAGCAAGGGTCCGGCGGGGCCCGATCCCGCTGCCGACCACGGACTCGGGTTCTGGGAGGAGCAGCCCGGTGGCTCGCTGAAAGCGAAGGGGTCTCCAACCAAGGATCCGCCGACCAACGGCCAGTACGAGGTCGAGTATCGGCCGCTGGAGATCGAGGTGAAGGTCGCGGGCGGGAAGATCACCGCGGCCACCGTGGTGGACGACCGAAGCAACACCGCCCGACCGCTGCACGCGACCTTGTTCTGGAAGGGGGTACCGAAATCGGCGGACGCCAACGTCGACCAGATCCTAGAGGTGGATTGGCGGCCGGACTTCGTGCGGCGCGTGGTGCTGACGCAGTTCTTGGTAAATGCGGGACCGAAGGTCATGGCGAAGAACCGCAAGGGCAAGGTGGTTCCGAGTCCGAGGACGTACTTGGGGCTCTCGCCGTTTCAGAGAAAACGACAGAAACTCGGCAAGGGGAAGGACATCATCGAGATCTTGTTCATCCACCAGACCACCGGAAACAACCCGGGATCGACGCTTCAGACTTTCTTGGCGAACAACGACCGCGCCATCATCACCAAGGGCGGAGTGAAGTGGGAGGGCAAGAACCTGCACTCTGGATCTCACTATCTAGTCGACCGAGACGGCCACGTCATCCGCATGGTCGACGACCGCTACCTTGCTGAGCACGGCGGTGGGCAGTACAAGTACCAGACTCGGCCGGCGGACGAGAAACAGCGGGAGATCGCACCCGAGCATCGCGACGCCCAGTGGGAGCAGCGCGGCGCCGTCAACGACCGCGGCCTGGGGATAGAAAATTGTCACAAGGACGAGGGCGCGGACAATGATCCGAAGGCCGCGCCCTATACCGACGAGCAGTACAAGGCGTTGGCAGAACTCGGCAACGCCATCAAGTCGACCTACAATATCGCGGCCAAGAACGTCATCGGTCATCAGGATGCCACAGGAAAGGCACGCTGCCCGGGGCCTCATATGCACTGGGAGAAGCTGGAAGCCGCTGGAGTCAGCCTTGCGCCGAAAGAGCTGACTCCAGCGGAGAAGGAGGCGATGCTCGGCGGCTTCTTCGGGGGCGACCATGGGACGAAGCACCGGCTGCAGGTGGGCGACGCGGTGCGAAAGAGCGGAGAAACGTTCTCGGTGCATCGAGGCACGAAGGTCATCGCCGAGGGTCTGACGCAATCGCCGGTCAAGAGACTTCACTCCATCCTGGAGGAGATTGGCTATTCGCCCCTTCCGCCCGGCGACAAGCGTTGGAATGAGGACGACCCCAAGTACTCTCAGCACTACGAAATGAACGCGGCATTCTGCATTGGCCAGTTCATCCGACACTACTGCACTGGCACCAGATACTACGCTGTACAGAAGTCAGCCTACAAACACAATGAGGCGAAGTTCTTCGTCGATTTCGACCTCGCCGTCGTGCTGGAGGGCGCCGCCAAGGCACTCGGGATCTAGCCGGATGTAGCCCGGCGTCAGTTCGCCGTCGTGCTGGGCGGCGCCGCCCAGGCACTCGGGATCTAGCCGGATGTAGCCCGGCGTCAGTTCGGCATCGCGGCGCAGCGGAACCCGGCGTCGCGAATGAAACGCCGAGCGGTGTAGGGACGCAGCCGCGCGGTGTAGGGACGCTCGACATCCCGAACCATTGAGTTTAGATCAGAGCCGACTCTCAGAAAGTCCTCCCGACCGTCGGCACGGACGAGCTCGGGAGCATTGCCCGCCATGTTCAGGTGTCCCCAGCGTCCCGCTCCGAGCGGAAATGCATCCACGGGTGCCAGATCAACATATCCATCAGGCTCGAGGAATCCTTCCCGCTTCTCGAGGTCCTCCATGCACTTTTCGCGGCCGTGCCACCGGTCCCAGTCTTCGTCGCTAAACTCGCTCGGGTCGCAGAACCGTGCGCCATAGCAGTCGCGACCGCACAGGTTCGCTCGAACCGAGAAGTCCTCCGCGTCCCCCCAAGGGAAAGGGCGATCTTCTCCACCCCCGGACGCAGCCCAAAGCCACTCAGTCAGCGTGCTGACTCGACCGCCGCGAACCTCGCAGTATCTTACCGCATTCGCCGCGGATGCGGATTCGGCGAGCATGAAAGGACCGTGCCTCCCGCACCACTCGGGATCCTTGCGGCAGTCGTCATTGAGCCGCTGCCCTTCTTCTTGGGTGCAGCAACCCCCGGTGATGCAGCACGCCTCCCAGTCCTTCTCTGCCACCTCCGTCAGGTCGAGGCAGAAGTCCTCCACTCGCTCGGGTGTCGGCCCCACATGCGCTTGGTGGAACTCCTCGCGTTGCCGCGGTGTCAGCTCACCCCCCGGAACGAACCCCATCCCGGGCGGACACTTCGGCGACACATCTGGCTCTACGACCGCGGGCCCGATCGCGTCGGCCGTCGTAGGCGTGCTGGTCGTCGCGATCTCCGTGGGCTCGTCGGGTGACGGTTGCTCGGGCCCCGATGACGGACCACGGTGGCAAGCCGACGCGACCGCAAGGGCCGCAAGCACGAAGCGAGCTCGGCTGCAGATCGAGCAAGGCATGGCGTCGACGGACTCGACTCTAGCACTTGGGTGCAGCAGCAACCAGCCGCCAACGTGGCCCGGCCGGGCTAGCCGAAGGGCTTCCGAGAGGAACATCCGTTGAGCGCGGCTTCATGCCGCCGAAACCTCGCCGTCGTACTGGAGGGCGCCACCAACTCGGGATCTAGCCGGATGTAGCCCGGCGTCAGTTTGGCGTGGCGGCGCAGCGGAACCCGGCGTCGCGAATGAAGCGCTCAGCGGTGTAGGGCCGCAGCCGAGCGATGTAGGGACGCTGAAAATCCCCAATCAGTGAGTGTGAATCAGACCCAACCCTCAGAATGTCCTCGGCTTGGCGGGCTCGGTTGCGTCGCCCTAGCCAAAGGTCCATGGGTCGTCGTCGAAGTCGAAATCGTTGGGCTCGCAGCCGCCCCATTGACCCCGGGTGGAGGGGCGCTGGTCTGGGTCGGCGACGCAGGGGCGCTCGTCGATCGCGGCGAACGTCGTCGGGCTCCAGTGCAGGACCTGCGAGGTGAACCTTGGATCGCAGGTGCACGAGTATCCCGCGCAATTCAGGCTCACCAGCAGCACCGTGCCCGACTCGCGATCGCCGTAGACGGCGAATGGGTAGCCGCGGGTCGCGGCGCTGGCGGGCGCGCGCTCGAGCACCTGCACGCCGGGAATGCGCACGAACACCTCGCCGTGGCGGATGCCGACCTCGACGATGCGAGCGGCCGCGGGCACGCTCGCGAGGTAGCCCTCGCGGTCCTCGTCGGTGCGATCGTCGGAGGCGAACGAGACGGGCAGCAACTCCAGCGTGCGCCAGCGCCCCGCGTCGAGCACCCGGTTGGCCGCGGCCACGCGCCGGCGGACCTCCCGCGAGGCCTGGCCGCAGGTGCCCTGCTCGACGTCATCGACGATGCTCGCGCCCTCGAGGATCGCGTGGGTCTGCGTGATGTCGTCGCTCGCGACGTCGCGCAGCAGCAAGGACAGGTGGCCAGGATCGGCGTTGATCTGGATGTGCTTGGCGTCGGGCACGGCGATCGTGGTGCCGTCGACGGAGATCGCAGGGAGGCCCTCGGCCGCGAAGCCCCAGCACGAGTCGGAGCCCTGGGGCGCGAGCACGAAGCGAGGGCGTAGGGTGGGTGGCGATTCCGGGGGCTCGGGCACGGGCGCGGGCGCGGTAGACGAGGGCTCCGCGTCGGGGATGGCGCGCAGCGCAGGGAGCTCGGTGAGCTCGTCCTCGGCGAGCACGAGCTTCTCGGCCTCGGGCAGCCCCATGCACCCGCAGAGCAACAGTCCCAGGGTGGCGGCCGATGGGGGTCCTCGCATCGAGACCTCGACGAACGAGGGATGGGCGTCATTCCGCGACGAAGCCCGTGAGCGCTCCACCGCGCTCACAGGCCTCCGAGAGGTTCCGCTCCGCTCACCGCGGCTTCATGCGGCCGACACCTCGTAGCCGGCCTCCTCGACGGCGGCGATCAGCTGGGCAACGGAGGCGGCTCCCCCTTCGTGCTCGACATGGGCGGCTCCCTTGGCCAGGTCGACGCGTACCTCGGTGACACCCGAGACGCTGCGCAGCGCATCGGATACGTGCCGTACACATCTTCCGCAGGTCATGCCGCGGATCTCCAGGTCGATGGCGTTGGTGCTCATGGGCTCGGGGTCGATGCTTGGCTCGGGCATGGTGTCGATATCGGCGATGTCATCGATGTCGTTGGTGGTGTGGGTGGTGTCCGTGGTGGTGAGGGGCATCGGCGGTACGAACCTGCGCAGTCGCAGCGCGTTGCCCACCACGAACACGCTCGACAGGGCCATGGCGCCTGCGGCGATCTGCGGGGAAAGCTGCAAGCCGAAGGCGGGCCACAGCACGCCGGCGGCGATCGGCACGAGGCTGGCGTTGTAGGCGAACGCCCAGAACAGGTTCTGACGGATGTTGCGGATGGTGGCGCGGGAGATCGCGATCGCATTCGGCACGGCCCGCAAGTCACCAGACATGGCCACGAGGTCGGCGCTCTCGATCGCGATGTCGGTGCCGGTACCGACCGCAATCCCCACGTCGGCCTCGGCGAGCGCTGGCGCGTCGTTGATGCCGTCGCCCACGAACGCGATCGGCTTGCCGCCCGCGGCGGTGGTGCGCAGCCGCTGGATCGCCGCCACCTTGCCCTCGGGAAGCACCTCGGCGACGACCTCGTCGATGCCGAGCTGCGCGGCCACGGCGAGGGCGGTCTCGCGAGCGTCACCGGTGATCATCGCCACCTTCACACCGCGGTCGTGGAGCGCCTGGACCATCGCGCGCGAGGTCTCCTTGATCGGATCGGCCACGGCCATCACGCCGGCGAGGCGTCCGTCGATCGCGACGAGCAGCGGAGACTTGGCCTGGCGCGCGAGCGCTCGCACGGGCTCGCTGAGCGGCGCGAGGTCGATGTCGAGGCGCTCCATGAAGCGCGCGGCACCGATCGCCACATCGCGACCGTCGACGCGAGCGCGCACGCCGTAACCGGGCACGGCTTCGAACTCCTCTGCCGACGCCACGGCCAGCCCTCGCGTGCGCGCGGCCGCCACGATCGCGTGACCCACCGGGTGCTCCGAGTGAGCCTCGACCGCAGCCGCGAGCGCCAGCACCTGCGCCTCGCGAGAGTCGGCGGTCACGACGAGATCGGTGAGCTCGGGCTTGCCCTTGGTGAGCGTGCCGGTCTTGTCGAAGGCGACGAGGCCCACGTCGTGCAGGGTCTGGAGCGCATCGGCGCGGCGAAACAACAGCCCCAGCTCGGCGGCGCGCCCGGTGCCGGTCATGATGGAGGTCGGCGTGGCCAGCCCCATCGCGCAGGGGCACGCGATGATCAGCACGGCGACCGCGTTGACCAGCGCAAACGTGAGCGCCGGATTGGGGCCCCACACATACCAACCTACGAAGGTGAGCGCGGACAGGCCCATGATCGCGGGGACGAACCACGCGGTGATGCGATCGACGAGGCTCTGGATCGGCAGCTTGCCGCCCTGCGCGGCCTGGACCATCTCGATGATGTGGGCCAGCACCGTGTCGGCGCCGACCTTGGTGGCGCGGAACGTGAAGCTGCCGGTCTGATTGATCGTGCCACCGACCACCGCACCGCCCCGCTCCTTGCGCACGGGGATGGGCTCGCCGGTGATCATCGACTCGTCGACGAATGACGAGCCCTCGGTCACCTCGCCGTCCACGGGCAAGCGCTCGCCGGGGCGCACCACCACGAGGTCGCCGGGCACCACCTCGTCGAGGGCGATCTCGACGATGGCCTCACCGCGGCGCACGCGAGCGGTCTTGGGGCGCAGGCCCATCAGGCGGCGGATCGCGTCGGAGGTGCGGCCCTTGGCGCGCGCCTCGAGCCAGCGCCCGAGGAGCACGAGCGTGATGATGGTGGCCGAGGCCTCGTAGTAGACGTGCGTCGCGTTGGCGGGCAGCACGGCGGGCGCGAACGTGGCGACCAGCGAGTAGCCGTAGGCCGACCACGTGCCCACCGCCACGAGCGAGCTCATGTTGGGGCTGCCGTGCACGAGCGAGACGAGGCCGCTGCGATGGAAGCGAAGCCCCGGGCCCACCTGCACCACGGTGGCGAGCGCGAACTGAAGCAGGAAGAGGGACTGGCGCTCGAAGTTCGCCATCAGCCAGTGGTGCAGCGGCGGGATCAGGTGCGCGCCCATCTCGAGCGCGAACAGCGGGATCGTGAAGACCGCAGCGATCCAGAGGTCACGCCGCAGGCTCGCCTGCTCGTGGGCGTGGCGGGCTTGCTCGGCGTCCTCGGCGACCGCCTGGTCCTCGACGCGGTGCGCGGGATAGCCGGCGTTGGCGAGCGCGGCCTCGAGCTTGGTGGCGAGCTCGGCGCCCGCCTCGTGCCGCACGTGCGCGCGCCCGGTGGCGAGGTTCACGTTGGCCTGCACGACGCCGGGGACCGCGGTGAGCGCCTTCTCGGTCCGCAGCACGCAGGAGGCACAGGTCATGCCCTCGATCGAGAGCTCGGTGGTGGTGGTGTCGGCTGCCATGGGCGATCTCTCTTCACCCTGGCCGACGGATGAGACGGCACGGCATTACTGCTCGCAACGTTAGCGCCGCGCGCCCGGCGTGGCTGCCGCGGCTCTCGCGCGCAGCCCTACTCGGGATCGACCGCCTGCGCTGCGTCCCACAGCTCGAAGAATTTGTCGCGCACCGATGGATCCAGATCGTCGCCCAGCGAGCGCGGGCACCCGATCGCCCGCACCAGCTCCAGCACGTCGGCCAGGTCCTTGAGCCGATGCGGGGCCGACATTCCCGAGGCGAGCTTGAGCTCCAAGAGCCGTGGCAGCGGCATGAATGCACCCGCCTTCCCTTGCACCGCGACCTCGGCGGGATCGGGAAACCGAACCGGCTTGGGCTTGCCATCGCCGGGATACTCCCCGGCGAGGAGCACATCGATCATCACGCCATGCTCCGTGTCGCGCAGCCCCTTGCTGCCGGGGAACTTCTCCACGTATCCGCGACCGAGCCAGTAGGCCTTGAATGAAGCCAGGCCGTCCGCGGTGAGCAGCACGTCCACGTCGGTGGTCACGCGGCGATAGCCGTACTCGTTCAGCGCCATCGCGCCCACGATTGCGTACGAGACGTTGGCCTCGGCGAGCGCAGCGACGAGCTTGCGAAGGGCTCGATTGACGTCGGCATCACCCATGAAGAACCTCTCGGCGTGCTCGACACCGGCCCAGAACATCGCCTCGGAGCCGGCAGAGGGGATCGCCATGAGCAGGTATCGTACGCCCTGTTGGTCCGCTGCACACCTCGCTACTCGACGACCCTCACCGTCGAGGTTGCGCTGTGGCCGAAGCGCTCGGGCTCGTACATTGCCTCGGCCTTGACCGGGGGCAGCACGAAGGTCCCGAGGTTGGTGGCGCGCGCGGTGTAGCTGTACGTGTACACGCCGGCGGGCATCTGATCGGCGAACAGCAGCATGCGATCGTCGAGCATGTCGGTGTGGCTGAAGCTCCACCAGGGCCACCACCAGCCGTCGGTGCTCACGCTGCGGCTGGCCTCGGCGCGCGCGGCCACGCTGGTCACGAAGCGCGGGTTCTGGCCCTCGAAGCCGGCCGGGAGCGCGTCGTCGACCACCACGTAGTTGGCGCGATCACGGGCGACGATGGTGAGCGTGACGAGGACGTTGGTGCCGGCCTTCACCTGCCAGCTGCCGTCGGGCAGGTGCTGCACGGCGCTCGGGTCGGGCTTGCCGTCGGCCTCGGGCAGCGGGGTGTACTCGCGGTACACGGTGAAGCCCTGGTCCTCGGCCGGCATCACGAGGTCCTTGGGGGCGTAGCGCAGGCCCATGCGAAAGTAGAGCTTGCCGGGGCCGTCCTTGCCGAGCACGACCGAGCGCTCGGGCTTGCCCTGCAGCTCGGCCATGGGTAGGCGCTGCTGCACGCTGGTCATGCTGCGACCGGCGAAGCGGTGCTCGCCCGAGAGCTGCTCGTCGAGCCAGACGCGCGCGGTGTAGTCGGGCTCGTCGGCCTCCACCGTGCGGTAGTAGCGATCGGCGGCCAGCAGCGCCCACGCGTTGGCGTGGGTCGTGCCCCAGCGCCCGCCCTGCTTGGGATCGCGGCTCGACATGATCCCGGCCATCACCTTGGGCAGCATGGGATCGGTGGGCACGACCTCGAGCAGGGCCATCAGCGCGATGGCGTCGGTCTGCACGCTCGAGTGCATCAGCACGCGCAGGCCGTCGGCCTCCGCCTCGCTCTTGCCCTCGGCGAAGTGGAGCGCGCGCGGGCTCTCGATCACCGCGTCGCGCAGCTCGTCGAGCACGTTGTCGCGCGCGGTGTTGCGGCCGTAGCGGTGCGCGGCCGCCATCAACAAGGCGCGGGCATAGAGCGGCACGTCCTTGCGATGCGCCCACACCCGATCGAACAGCGCGGCGCCGCGCTTCTCGCCCGACAGGATCCACAGGCCCATCGCACGACTGGTGTGATCGTAGTACGTGCCCCAGCGCGTGACGTGGCCGTGGGCCACGAAGTTCTCGATGTAGTTCAAGGCCTTGCGCAGCGACTCTTCCTTGACGGTGTAGCCGGCCGCCTTGCCCTCGAGCAGCGCGAGGGTCACCCAGTTGGTGAGGTACGGCCAGCTCTCGTTCGAGGTCCAGTAGCCAAAGCCGCCGTCGTAGTTCTGCTTGGCGAGCAGGCGCTCGATGCCCTGGTTGGCGAGGCGGTCGCGGTACATCCGATCGCGCAGGCTGGCCACGGGGAACTCGTCGAGGATCTTGGCGAGCGCAAAGATCGGCAGCACGCGGCTCGCGGTCTGCTCGGCGCACTCGTAGGGGTAGGTCACGAGGTACTCGACCGCATCTTCGAGCCCGGACAGCGCGGTCGAAGACATCGACAGCTCGAGACCGCCGAACGCCGGCAAGGCCTCGGGCGGCGGGACCACGGTGCGCTGGGTCGCGCCCTCGATCATGCCGTAGTCGGCGAACGCCTCGGCCGTCGCGGGGTAGTGCACGGGCAGCTCGAGCTCGGTCGCGTCGCGCCCTCCGTTGCTGAGCGCGGCGAACTGGAGGCGCATCGTGCCCACCTCCACGGTCTCCATCGGGAAGCGCACCTCGGAGGACTCGCCCGCCGGGATCTGCAGCAGCTTCTGCGACTCGCCGGGGAGGCTCACGTTGAGCCCGCGCGTGCCCACGAGCACGGCCTGATCCTCGCCGGTTTGGTTGTCGACCATCACCGAGGCCTCGAAGTGGTCGCCGTAGTTGGCGAAGCGCGGGAGGCTGGGGCGCAGCATCAGCGGCTTGCGCACGCGTACCGTGGTGTCGCCCTTGCCGAAGCGATCAGCCTGCGAAGGATCCACCGCCACCGCCATCACGCGGAAGGTGGT
>JBFIJN010000266.1:0-12063 GCA_041600735.1 Nannocystaceae bacterium | reverse complement strand
TACGCCGGCGACGTGGTGCTGACCTACAACCGCAAGAAGACGCGGATCTACGGCAATGCGCTCGGTCGCGGCGCGGCGCTCAACCACCCCGCGCAGTCCTATGCGCTCTATCATGATGTCGAGTGGGCCGGCACGTGTACGGTGCCGGGCCGGCCCCCGCTGGCCGTCCGCTGTCGACCCATTGGCGCGCTCGATATTGCATTGACCGGCGCACAAGGGCGCATGCCACAGGCGCCCCTCGATGTTCAAGGCTTCTGGACGACCTACGGGTGGCCGGGTGCCGCACTGGCGCCGTTCACCGACCCCAATCCCGGCGGATTCGGGGCCGTGGCGGCGCTCTGGCGCGAGCGGTTGAAGTGGTCGACGACGAACGATGCCCCGACCCGACTCGAAGACGGCACCTTCATCCCGCGCTACTTGTTCGAACAACGCACGTGGCGACAGACCAAGGTGTACGACCAAGAGACCGGCGCAACGATGGCCAGCGACGCCGAGCTGCTCGAGCTACAGCCCCCTGTTCCCCGCACGCTGAACGCCTTTGGAGCGATGGACTGCCACACCAACGACCCCGTCGAAGCCGCGCTGCCCACCTTCAAGACCACCTACTTCGACAACCACTGGCTGCCCGTCCTGCGCCGCATGACGAGGGAGGCGCATCCGGTCGCGATGAGCTTCCAGCCGTTCTTGTGGACGGAGGGTCATCCGATGCAGGTGCGACAAGACACGATCGTCGTTCCGCCCGTCGACGTGGTCGCCAAGGTCTTGGCCGTGGGTGGCAAGCCGGTCTACCGCTTGGTACCGCGCCCGCCGGGGGGCGACGCGGGGGTGGTGGCCGCGCTCCCCGACGTACCGAGGACGATCTTGCAGGCGGCCATGGCCGGCGAGGTGCACCTCATCTCCGCCTACTACGGCGCTCCGGTCTCCGACATCGCCTACGACCAGTTGCTGCGCGTGATGGTGCGCATGATCAAGGGGGCCGCACCCAACATTCCCGTGGTGGTCGTACTCATGGGCGACGACATGAAGGAGGCCCACACCACCGTTGTCAGGGCGCTGAATGACGACACGGTGATCGCGAGGGTCGATACGGGCGTGCGCGGCCTCGACGTGGAGGTCGAGCTCGCGCACATCGGCCGCACCACGGCGATGACCCAGTTCCAGCGCTACTCCAAGCTGTTCGTGACCGAGGGGGCCAACACCTGGCAAGAGGTGCTCACGCTGGGAACGCCAACGCTCTCGGTGAAGCCCGGCGGCAACACTCGGCCATGGCTGGAGAACCCGCCCGCCGTACCGGGGGCAGACACCGTGCGCGCGGCCTCGCTCGCGTTGATCGCCGCCCAAGACCCCGCCGACGCCGGCGCCCTGGCCACGCTCGTGGAGTTCTTCAACCACGCGCTCGACGGCGGCAGCGAGCTGGTCGCCTATTTCCACGCGTGGAGGGATCTGCTCCTCGATCCGCACAGCGATCAGGTGGTCGTCGCGGTGAACCACCTGCCCGATCCGGCCGATAACGTGTAGCCGGCGGCCGCGCTACCCCCGATACCGCGGCAGCGCGACGGTCACGATCGTCCCGCCCCGCGCGGGGCAATCGAGCACGACCTTGCCCCTCAGGCTGCGCACGATGTCGTGCACGACCGCCAGCCCGAGCCCGGTCCCGGCGGAGCCCTTGGTGGTGAAGAACGGCTCGAACACGCGCCCGCGCAGCTCCTCGGCGATGCCGGAGCCGTCGTCGCGCACGCTCAGCACACAGTAGGCGCCCTCGCGCGAGAGCTCGATGCGCACGTTGCCGCGATCACCACCCCCGCCGTCGCCGAGCGCATCGATCGCATTGCTGATCAGGTTGAGCGCGATCTGATGCACCTCGTCCTTGTCGGCGTGCACGACGATCTCATCACCATCGCCATCGGAGATCTCCAGGACCTCGACCTTCATGCGCCGCAGCCGTCCCGCGCGTCGTAGCAGCTTGAGGATGTCGTCGACCGACTCGCGCATCACCACCGCACCGCGCGTGCGTACCCGCGGACGCAGCGGCTCGAGGATCTCCTCCACGTGCTCGTGGATCCTGCGCACGCTCTCGCGCATGATGCCGATCATCCCGCTCTCCACCGGGTCGGCCCCGCTGGTCTCGATCATCGAGAGATAGCCGAGCAAGGGGCCGAGCTCGTTCTTGATCTCGTGCGCGGCGGAGCCGGCGAGCAAGCCCACGGTGGCCAGCCGATCGGCCCGCTGCAGCCGCTGGCTGAGCTCCTCGTGGCTGCGCTCGAAGTACACGAGGCCGATCACGTAGCGCGTGGGGCCGTGGTCCTCGTCTTCGGGGCTCTCGCACAGCGACAGGCTCATGCGCGCGGGGATCTGCCGCTCGCCCGCACGCACGGTCACCTCGCCGCGCCAGTGCGCCTCGGCCTGGCCGTCGTTGACCATCTCGAGCACGCGATCCTGCACGTCGCCGCCGGTGGGGCTGGGCTCGAACCAGTCGCGCAGGTTGGTGTCGAGCAGCGCATAGAGCGGCTTGTCGACGAGGGTCACGAAGCTCTCGCTCACGTCGACCACGCGACCTTCGGGATCGACCACGATGATCCCCTCGGCCGCGCGGTTGTAGAGCACCGAGAGCAGCATCGCGGTGCGCTGGTGGCGAATCGAGAGCTGGCGATGCTCCTCGCGCAGCCGCTCCTGCTCGTGCTGCTGGATCTGCGTGTGCCGCCGCGCTTGCACGGCCCGCGCCACCGTGTCGAGCAAGAGCTCGCGCGTGACCGGCTTGGTGAGGTAGTCGAAGGCGTGCTCGCGCACGGCTGCGGCGGCCGCCTGCACGCTGTGATCGGCGGTGACGATGATGACCGGCACCTGCGGATCGACGTGCTCGATCTCCCGCAGCAGATCGAGGCCCGTGCCGCCGGGCATCAGCAGATCGGTCACCACCACATCGAACGGGTGGGCGAGGAAGGCGGGCAGGGCCTCTTGCACGTCGACCGCGACATGAACCTCGTAGTCGGCGCGCGCCAGCAGCATGCGCAGCGCGTTGGCAACGAGGTCGTCGTCCTCGACCAGCAGCACCACTCCGGTGGGGTGGCGAGGGCCGGGAAACGTCCGTATTGGTGCCCCCACGCCCGCACCCAAGAGGCCGGGAGAGCTGGGGGCCTCGGCCATTACCTTCGCGGCTCCGGTGCGAACTCGAGGTACACGGACTCGGCTTCTTCGTAGAGGCGCATGTTCGTGGTGCCGTCGAGCAAGCGAGCGACTCGCTCCATCTGCAGGCGCGCGAGCTCCACGGGCGCCGCGGTGCCCCCCGCGTCGTGACCCACGAGCGTGATCTCGAGCGCGCACGAGAGCGCCTGGCCCTCGCGCACGATCCCCCGCACGCTCAGCTCGTAGCGCGGGTGGTTGCGATCGGTGGCCGCGGCGACCGTGGCCAAGCCCAGGTTGAGCAGCACGGTCTCGAGGTTGGGCGGCGTGGGCGTGCGCTCGATCGTCCCCATGTCGATCGAGACGCGCACCTGATGCCGCTCCCAGCGGCGCGAGAGCACCGAGATGAAGCGATCGACCACGGTCTTGGTGTTGCGCGGCCCGTCGATGCTGCGCGTGAGCCCGGCCAAGCCCTGCACGAGCGTGCGCATGCGCTCCGCCGCCTCGAGGCTCTGCCGCACGCGATCGTAGTCCTCGGTCCCCTCGGGGGTGTCGTCGAGCGCGAGCTCGGTGAGCACGATGAGGCTCTGTAGAGGGTTGCTGAGATCGTGGGTGAAGATCTCCAGTGCCTCGAGCAAGACCTCGCGCTGTGCCTCGGCTTGGTGGGCACGCTGCTCGGGCGTCAACGACAACGTCTCGTGATCGGACACGGCCCAAGGGTATCCATCTGCACGTCCCGCTTGCTAGCGCCGAACACCGACCCGCCCGCGTGTGCGCTGGCGCGCGACGTGGGCCCATGTCGGTGCGCCCGTCCCCTCGGGCGTGGGATGGCGCCAGTGACCGATCCGCGACGGTGGTTGCCTCGGCCGCCGGGCCGCACTCGGTGGTGCTCGCCGCGATCGGTCGCGGTCATGCCCACCCTCCCCCGGGGTTTTCCGCCCTCCACGACCGACGTACCCTCCGCGACCCGTGCCGCCCCGCGTCCGTCACCACGTCAATCCCCTGGCCACGCGCTACATGCAGCCGCGGGCGCAGGCCGTGCGGGCCCCGGCCTCGTTGGGGGCCGATCCGCCGGTCGAGGTGGAGCTAGGCTGCGCAGACGGCCAGTTCTCGTTCCAGCTCGCGCGCGCGCGTCCGAGCACGCTCGTGGTGGGCCTCGAGATCCGCGAGAAGCTGGTGGAGTTCAATGCGCAGCGAGCCCAGGACGAGGGCCTCTCGAACCTGACGTTTGCCTACGTGAACCTCAACGTCGACCTCGATCGCGTGTTCCTGCCGCGCTCGGTCGATGCCTTCCACCTGCTGTTTCCCGATCCTTGGTTCAAGGCCAAGCACCACAAGCGGCGCGTGGTCGACCCGTGGATGCTCGAGGTCGTGTGCCAGCAGCTGCGGATCGGCGGCGAGCTCCACTTTGCCAGCGACGTGTTCGACGTGGCCCTGGCCGCGATGGCCGAGATCGAAGATCCGCTGACGGAGCACCTGGGGCTGCGCAACCGCCTGGGGCCGTGGCGATTTTGGCGGGGCAATCCGTTCCCGGCCCAGTCGCGGCGCGAAGACACCACGCTGGCCCGCGAGCAACGAGTGTGGCGCATGCGCTACTTGCTGGCGCCCAACTCCCCCGAGACCTCGCCCAGTTCCTCGCCCAATTCCTCGCCCAATTCCTCGATGGTGGGTAAGTAGACCGCGTCGGGGAGCTCTTGGCAGTTGCGATAGGCCTGGGCTGCGCGCTCGCTCCCGTCTTCGTCTTCGGCCTCGCCCATGCGCTTGCCGACCTCGTTCACGCACGCGCAGAAGCTCAGCGAGGCGCTGTTGTTCTCGGCCACGGCGCAGTGGTCTTGCTGCCGCGCGACCGACCAGGCCAAGAACGGCCCCTGGCAGTCGATCGCGGGGTACTCCCCCGCCAGCACGCACTCGCACAGCGACTCGTCGCGTGGCAGCTCCATCTGCGTGCACACCGCCTGCATGTACGCGGCTTCCATGCGCAGGCGCTCGTCGTAGCGCTGGGCGCCGCCGAGCAGCGCGCTCACGAAGCTGGGCATGAGCACCCCCACGAGCACCCCCGCCAGCGGCAGAGCGACCACCACCCCTACGAGCAAGCCCCGCCAGCGGGGCCGCGGGGGATCATCCAGATCGGCGAGCATCGGCATGGCAACCCTCCAATCCGCGGAAGTCTAGCACCCTGGCCTCGAGCGCTCGTAGCCCGGGGATGGCTTGGCCCTCGCTCAAGTGATCCTCACGAACGGCCCCAACGGCCTTGTGGAGGCCCCCACCCCGTACGATACTTCGGCTCCTCCGTTCGCTTCGAGGCGTAGCCAGCCCATGCGCACCAGCACTCCCACCGTCTCCCTAGTCTCCTCGCTCGTCGCCGCGACGCTCACCCTCGCCCCCTACCAGGGAGCGGTGGCCGCCACGGCCTTCGCACCCGCGCCCGACGAGCCGGTCGAGGCCGAAGCGCCCGACGAGCCGGTCGACGCCGAAGCGGTCGCGGCCGCCCGCGCCGCCGAGATCGACGAGAAGGCCACCGAGGCCAGCACCAAGGCGGCCGAGGCCAAGAACAAAGCCGAGACCGCGGGCGACACCGACGACGCCGCCGCGGCCATCGCCGATGCAGAGACCGACCTCGCCGCCGCCGAGGCCGCGCTCGCCGAGTCGAAGGCCGCGCTCGACGAGTCGAAGGCCGCGCTCGAAGAGCAGAAGGCCGCGCTCGAAGAGCTCAAGGCCGCCGCCGCAACCAAGAAGGGCAAGGCCAAGGCCACCGCCGAGAGCCAGATCGGCGACGCCGAGGGCGACATCGCGGTCGCCGCCTCCGGCATCGCCGACGCCGAGGCGAAGATCAGCGAGGCCGAGGCCGACATCGCCGCAGCGAAGGCCGCGATCGAGACGGCCACCGAAGAGGCCGACGCTGCGGCCGCTGCCGCCGCCGAGGCGGCCAAGCCCCCGCCACCCTCCTATCTCCCCGAGGACGATGATCGTCCGCCCGAGCCGCGCATCGCCAACAAGCCCGCCAAGGGCAAGGGGTTGATGATCGCGGGTGGCACCCTCGCCGGTGTTGGCGCAGGTCTGACCATCGCGTTCTCCCTCATGACGCGCAAGTGCAGCTTCGATGGGCCGCTCCAGTGCCGGCTGCAGAACCAGGACGACTTCCTGATCCCGATGGGAGCCGCCACGCTGCTCGCGGGGACCATGCTCCTCGGCGTCGGCGTCGGCTACTCGCTGCGCTACAAGCGATGGGAGCGCTGGTCCCCCGAGGACAAGAAGACCGCCCTCGTGCCCACCGCCGATCGCAACGGCGCCGGGCTGGCCTGGGTCGGTCGCTTCTAGCGTCACTCCTGGGCGTCGCTCCTGGGCGTCGCCGCCTAACTCGCCCACGCAAAGAAGCCAGCATTCACCGAGGTGAGTGCTGGCTTCTCGCTTGGTTGGCGGCTTGCCCTGGCGGCGGACTAGCGCCGCTCGGGGAAGACCACCACGTGGCGATTGCGACCCTCGCCCTCGCTCTCGGTGGCGAGGCCTTCGATGTCGCTGATGGTCATGTGGACCACGCGTCGCTCCATCGCGCTCATCGGTTCGAAGTGGTAGGCGCGTCGGTTCTCGAGCACCTTGCTGGCCACGCTCTCGGCGAGCTGGCGCAGCGTCTTCTCGCGTCGCGTGCGATAGCCGGCCACGTCGAGGGTGATCCGCATGCGCGGGAAGCCCTCGGCCTGGAGCACGCGTAGCGTGAGGTACTGCAGGGCATCGAGGGTGGCCCCGTGCCGACCGATCAATAGACCGCCGTCATCGGGCGAGGTGTTGAGGTCGCAGTGGAGTCCGTCTTCCTCGATGTCGATGTCGACCTCGACATCCACGTCGAGCAATCCGAGCACGGTCTCGAGGAAGCTGCGCACGACCGGAACGGCCTCGCCATAGCGCTCCTCGGCCGGCACGTCGCTGGCCGTGGTTTCCTTCGCATCGTCGCCCTTGGGCTCGCGATCATCCGTCATGAGCATCGCTCCTCAGAATCCGTCGTGCGGCCGACCGCTTAGCTCGCCGCGGCGGCTGCGGGGTTCTTGTTGGTGCCGACCTGAATGGCCGTCTGGACCAGGGACAGCACGATGTTCGCGAAGATATAGACCCCCAGGCCCGAAGGCAAAAACAACATGAACACCGTGAACATGATGGGCATGACCCAGCGCATGAGCTTGGCCTGGGCGGCGTCCATGGTGCTGGGCATCATCCGGTTCTGGAGGATCATGAGCGCTCCCAGCGCAAGGGGCAGGATATAGAAGGGGTCCTGCTCGGTGAGGTCGGGGAGCCACAGGAAGGGCTCGTGAACCAGCTCGACGGCCGCTCCGAGCATCGAGTACAGGGCGAACCAGATCGGGAGCTGGACCAGCATGGGGAAGCACCCCGCCAAGGGGTTGACGCCCGAGCGAGCGAACAGCGCCTGCATCTCCTGGCCCTGCTTGACCTTGTCGTCGCCGTACTTCTCCTTGATCTTGGTCATCTCGGGCTGGATTTCCTTCATCCGCTTCATCGAGCTCATTTGCTTGAGCGTGAGCGGGAGGGTCACCGCCTTCACCGTGATGGTGAGCAGCACGATGGAGAAGCCCCAGTTGTCGACCAGCCCGTGGAACCAGCGCAGCAGCGCGAGCAGCATCTTGCCCAGCCACTCGGAGACGCCGCCGAAGAAGCCCCAGTCGATGGCCTCGGTCAGGTTCACCGGGGCGTCGATGGCCGAGAACACCTTGAGCCGATCGAGCTCCTTGGGTCCGATGTAGAGCCCGTAGACGTGCGTGGTGGTCCCGCCCGCGGCGAGCTCCTCGGTCACGCTGCGCATGCGGGTCTCGATGGCCGAGCCGTCCTCGGCCAGCGAGATCTCGCAATCCTGCGCCGCCTGCTTGGGCACGACGAGCGAGGTGAAGTACTTGCCGTCGGTGCCGGTCCACAGGATCCCCGACGAGTACGAGATCGGGCCCTCGTCGAGGTCGCTCTTGTCTTCGTCCTCGACGTCCTCGGCGGTGCGGCACAGGCCGCGGCGAATGTCGTAGCGCGAGTCGACGATGCCGATCCGGGTACGCACCTGCGCGCGCTGGCCGAGCGGCTGCTTCGTGCGATTCTTGACCTCGATCTCGAGGCGCGCCTCGTAGTCGCTGACCAGCGCGAGCCGCTCGATGATCTCCACCCGCGCGCCCACGTGGACCAGCGTGATGCGATCGGCCGTGGCCTCTCGCACCTCGAAGGCCGTCCCCGGAGGCACCAGCGGATCACCAGCCTCGTCGACCAGCCCGACCTCGAGCGTGCGCTTGCCCGCGAGACCAAAGGCATCGGTGGCCGTGGTGTGATCGGCGAACTGAGGCGAGAGCAGCTCGATCGCGCTCACCAGGCCGCCACGCGCGGGCGACCGATTGGTGACCTCGAGCGCGAGCAGCTCGTTGTAGAGCCGGTGGTCGACGGGGTCGACGACGGGACCCTCGGGCTCGAGCTCCGCCTCATCCCCAGCGTCGGCGTCCGCCTCGGCGAGCGGCGTCTTCCCATCCTTCTTGGACTTGGCGCTCTTGCCCTTGGCCTCGGCCTCGGCCTTGCCCTCGAGCTGGGCCGTCTTCTCGGCCTCGCGCGCCGCGATCTGCTCGGGCGTGGGCTTGGGGCTGAGTAGATCGAAGCCGATGAAGATGAAGGCGCACAGCGCCACGGCCAGGAAGATTCGCGTCTGGAAGTTCACGGTCGTGCGCTCTCCTCGGGCAAGGCCACTTCACCCACGGGTGGGACGGGGTCCAAGCCCCCGCGGCTGAAGGGATGGCACCGCAGCACTCGCCACGCGGCGAGCCCCGTGCCGCGCAGCGCCCCGTGGATGCGCAGGGCATCGGAGGCGTAGCACGAGCAGCTGGGATGAAAACGGCAGCGCGGTCCGAACGCGTAGCTGAGCATGGGCGACACGAACCACTGATAGAGGCGGATGATGCCGAGCAAGAAGCGACTGACGAGGCTCATCGCGACCTCGAGGTCTGCAGGCGACCGGCCAGCGAGCGCATGTCGAGCACGACGGCCTCGTAGCTGCTCTCGGTGGCGTCGCGCTTGGCCACCCAGACCATGTCGAGACCGGCGGGCAGTGCGTTGCGCTCGCGCCGGAACGCCTCGCGAACCAGTCGCTTGATCCGATTGCGCTTCACCGCCTTGCCAACCTTGCGGGTAACCGTGATCCCAAGGCGGGTTCCGGGCAAGTCACTCGCGGCCACGGGGGTCGAGCCCCGCGGTCGCAGGGCACTGGGGGCCACGAAGACCAAGAAGAAACGCGTGTGGTGCTTGGCACCGCTACGCTGAACGCGAAGGAAGTCCCGCCGCCGCCGGAGTCGAAGGCGCTGCGGGAAACCTTCGGATTCCATTACTTTTGCCCGATGGTAACCGTGAGCTTCTTGCGCCCGCGCCTGCGGCGATTGGCCAGCACCTTGCGGCCGTTGGCGGTGGCCATGCGCGCGCGAAAGCCATGGGTACGCTTGCGGCGGATGCTGTGGGGCTGATAGGTGCGTTTCACGGTAGAGCTCCTGTCGAAGCGCCATTGGGTACGAGGCGCACGAGCGACCCGCGCCCAGGCGCGAAGAGGGCGGATCGATAGCAGCGGCTCGCCCGGCCTGTCAAACACCGGTCGAACCCGCGCCTTTGGCCCCGGGACACAAGAGGATGAAGGATGGGTTCGAGCGGGCTCTCGAGCCGTGCGGATCCGCCGATCGCGGCGGCCGCCGCTCCCGATCCGGCGCGGACGTGGCGTGCCCGCTCGTGCGGCGCCGAATCCACCCGTCGAGGGCGAACGCGTTGATCGCGGGGTCGAGCGGTTTGGCACCGTGCTTGATCGGCTTTGGATCTGGGGCGAAGGCGTGCTCGCAAAGTGGCTTGGCAAGCCGACTTCCGAGCACGTAATCACGCAAAGTCGCTTGGGACCGCGGGAGTACGCCGCGCCCCCGATCTCGCCCGAGAATTCCCTAGCGATTTCGATAGGATCTCCGATTCCGGCCCGTGGGTCTTGGATCTCGGATCCGCCGCCGCCGCCGCGGCGCGATCCCAAACCCAAACGATCTTCGGCGCTTGGGATCGCGCGCGAAGGCCGTGCTTGCGACCTGGTTGTGACCCGGTTAGAAGCCTCTCCCCCTGGCCGCGGCGCAGATCATTCGCGTCGTTGGCCCATGATTTCCGCAGGAGGGACCCTCGGTCCCCATGGTGGTCCAACCGACCTCCAACCTGTGGACAGTGCCCTTTTGTCCTCAGGAAAAATCGTTTGATTCCGACGATCTACACACTTCTCCACAGATTCGGTCAGCTGTGGACACGAGGACTGGGCCAAGGGCGATGACCGATCTGTGGACCGAGGCGCTGCGCGGGCTCCAACCCCGCCTGGGACGCGAGACCTTCGACCTGTGGCTGCGGCCGCTCGAGTTGTTGGCCGCCGACGAGACCCGGGTGCGGCTGCGGGCACCGAGCCAGTTCATGAAGGAGTGGTTCGAGAACCACTACCTCGCCGCCGTGCTCGACGAGATGCGGGGGCGCGTGCCCCAGCTGCCGGAGATCGAGATCGAGATCGCGGTCGACATCCCGCCGCCCGAGGTCTCGCCCGCCGAGACCTCGTCCACCGGGGCCGCGTCCACCGGGGCCTCCTCGCGCGCTCGGACCGTGACCGCTCCGCTCGCGCCACCGAAGCCGGCCTGCGCCCCGCCGCCCACCGGGCTCGCCGAGCGCTACCGCTTCGACACGTTCATCACCGGGGCGAGCAACGAGCTCGCCGCCTCGGCCGCGGCCGCCGTCGCCGAAGAGCCCGGCCAGCGCTTCAACCCGCTCCTCCTCTATGGGGGCGTGGGCCTCGGCAAGACGCACCTGCTGCACGCGGTGGGGCATGCGATCCACGAGAACCACCCGCAGCTGCGCATCGTGTACCTGAGTGCCGAGCGCTTCATGAACGAGTTCATCTCGGCGGTCCGCTACAACCAGTTCGAAGAATTCCGCAAGCGCTACCGCGAAGACTGCGACGTGCTGCTCATCGATGACATCCAGTTCATCTCGGGCCGCGACCGCACGATGGACGAGTTCTTCCACGTGTTCAACGCGCTCTACGAGGCCGGCAAGCAGATCATGGTCACGGCCGATCGCACGCCCAGCGACATGCAGGGCATGGAGGAGCGGCTCACCTCGCGGCTCAACTGGGGCCTGGTCGCCGACGTCAAGGCGCCCGACCTCGAGACCCGCGTGGCGATCCTGCGCCAGAAGGCCGAGCAGGATCACATCGGGATCCCCGACGACGTGTGCGTGTACCTGGCCTCGCTCGTGCGCTCCAACGTGCGCGAGCTCGAGGGCGCGCTCGTGCGCGTGGCCACGTTTGCCTCGCTCAAGGGCAAGCCCATCACCGAGGCGTTCGTGCGCGACGTGCTGGGCGAGGCCAACGAGGCCGCGCTGCGCACCGCACCGATCACCGTCGAGGCGGTGCAGAAGGCGGTCGCGCAGTTCTTCTCGGTGCGCATCGCCGACCTCAAGGGTCAGCGCCGCCACCGGGGCATCGCCCGGCCGCGCATGATCGCGATGTACCTCTCGCGCGAGCTCACCGGCGCCAGCTTCCCCGAGATCGGGCTGCGCTTTGGTGGCAAGGACCACTCCACCGTCATCAATGCCTGCAAGCGGATGGCCTCGATCCAGACCGAAGACCCCGAGCTGCGCGCCACGATCACGCAGCTGCGCGGCCTGCTGGTCAGCGGGCCGCGTCCCTGAGCACGAGGCCGCGCCCCTGAGCACGAGACCGCGAGGCTGACCTCCGCGCCGCGCTCGACCACCTCTCGCCTCGACCTCCTCATCCGCCTCGACCTCCTCATCCGCCTCGACCTCCTCATCCGCCTCGACCTCGAGCCTCGCGTTGCGAGGCCTCGAGCGTGGAGGCGTGCCCGCAGCACCCTGTGGACAGCCCGTGGATAGGGCTGGGAGCAAGCCGGGGACCAT
>JBFIJN010000265.1:0-12165 GCA_041600735.1 Nannocystaceae bacterium | reverse complement strand
GTCATCGACATGCTGTTCCCGCCCGGCACGCCCTCGCGGATCCCGCTGGTCTCGATCACCGGCACCAACGGCAAGACGACGGTCAGCCGCATGGTCGCGCACACGCTCAAGATGTCGGGCCAGACGGTGGGCCTGTGCACCACCGACGGGGTCTATATCGACGGCGCGCGCACCGTGGTCGGCGACATGACCGGTCCCGTCTCCGCCAAGATGGTGCTGCGCGATCCCACCGTCGATGCGGCCGTGCTCGAGACCGCACGCGGCGGCCTGCTGCGCTCCGGCCTCGGCTATCGCTCCAACGACGTGGGCGTGGTGCTCAACGTGCAGGGCGACCACCTGGGCCTCGGCGGCGTCGAGACGCTCGACGATCTCGCTCGCATCAAGCGCATCGTGATCGAGGTCAGCCGCGGCTGCGCCGTGCTCAATGCCGACGACGAGCGCTGCCTCAAGATGGCCGACCACAGCTCCGCCAAGCGCATCGCCTACGTGACGATGAACCCGCGCCACGAGCTCGTACGCGAGCACATCAGGGCCGGCGGAGCCGCCTGCGTGCTCGAAGAGGGCATCAACGGCCACATGATCACGCTCTACGACAACGGCGGCCACATGCCGCTCTTGTGGACGGATCTCATCCCCGCCACGCTCGAGGGCAAGGCGATGTTCAACGTGAACAACGCCATGTTCGCGGCGCTGATCACCTGGGTGATGGGGGTCAAGCTCGAGAACATCCGCACCGGCCTGCGCACGTTCGACACCACGTTCTTCCAGGCGCCCGGTCGCCTCAACGTGTACGACGACCTCCCGTTCAAGGTGATCCTCGACTACGGCCACAACCCGGCCGCCGTCGCGGCGATGTCCGACACCGTGCGGCGCATGGACGTGAGCGGGCGGCGGCTGTGCGTGCTGTCGGCCCCCGGTGATCGCCGCGACCAAGACATCCGCGACGTGGCCCGCGCGGCGGCTGGCGTGTTCGACCACGTGATCGTGCGCCGCGACGACGACCTCCGCGGCCGCGCGGTGGGTGAGGTCGCCGGGATGCTGCACCGCACCCTCGTCGAGGCGGGCCAGGCCGCCGACACGCTCACGGTGATCGAGGACGAGGTCCAGGCGCTCGCCACCGCGCTCGAGATGGCGCGACCCGGCGATCTGCTGCTCGTGTTCGGCGACCAGATCTCGCGCTGCTGGAAGCAGATCCTCGCGTTCGGGGGCGAGGGCGGTGAGACCCGCCGAGGTCGCGGGCGCGAGCTCGACACGATGAGCATTGGCTCGCTCGCGCCGGAGCGCGAGCCCACGCGACCGCAGCCGATCGTGCGCCCCGTGGTCGCCCACGAGGGGCCGCTCGACGCCGGGCCAGCCGGCGGAGTCATCAGCGATGCTCGTGGGGTACGCCTGGCCCGCGAGCAAGAGACCGGCGACTGAGCCGTTCCGCGCGCAGCTAGCTCGCGTTGGGCGAGGGCACCGCGCCCGTTTCGAACGTGCCGAGCTCGAGCGCGCCGCCCTGCTCCATCAGCACGAACGGCTTGGCCTGCACGCGCAGCCGCCCGGCACCGTCGTGGGCGATCACTTGCAAGGTGCCCATCGCGTGGCCCATCGCGCCGCGCTGGTAGTACTGCACCTTCGCCAGTAGCCGCGGCGCCGCGCTCTCGCCCCGCACCACTCGCATCTCGGGCCCGTAGCCGGTGGTCACATCGGCCGTGCGTCGGCCCTGGCGGCGGCGCGAGCCGGGCACCTGCAGCGTGAGATCGACATCGGTCGTGTCCGTCTCCCAGGTCACCACGAAGCGCGTGGACGCGCGGGTCGACGGGCGTACCCCGGCGGCATGAATGCGGGTCTCGACCGCGGAGCGCTGCGGCTCGGGGGCGGTCGCCAGCCAGGCCGCCGCGACGAGCTCGAGATCTTGGCGGAGCACGCTCTTGACCCCCGCGAAGCGACCCGCCGGATAGCGACGGCTCGCCGCGCCCTCGAGGACCTCGAAGGCCTGCTCGAGCTGCCCTTGCTTCACTAGCGCCCACGCGTGCAATCGCGGTCCCGCCGGGTGGTCGGGTCGCGCCTCCGCGGCCTTGGCGTAGGTGTCCACCGCGAGCGCGAGCCCATCGTCGCCGAGGTGCTCGAGGCGCTGCCCCGCCGCTCGCCGCACGTCGGCGCGCGAGGGATGCAGGTCGATCAGCGAGCCATACACGCGCGCCGCGAGCTCGGGACGCCCGCGCTGCTCGAGCGCATCACCGAGCGCGAGCAGCCCCAGCGTGTCGCCGGGCTGGGTCTGCACCCACGTCCATGCGAGCGCATACGCGTCGTCGGTGCGACCCTCGGCGAGCAGGCCCTGCGCCTCGGCGAAGCGACCGCTGTGCGGGGCCTTGGCGGCCCGCCGCGCCTTGGGAGGTGGGCCGCGGCGTACCCACTGCGGCGGCGAGACACCGGCCACGGACGCTCCGTCGCCCGGCTCCAGCAAGAGCGGAGCCGTCACCGTCACGGTCCCACCGCCCACCGGCTTGGGAAACTTCCAGCGCTGCACCGCCTTGGCGATGCACTGGTCGACGCTCGTGTCGACGAGCGTCGACTCCGGCACGATCGCCCCGATCACCGTACCTTCTGCGTTGATCTGAAAAACCACGCGCACGTGGCCGCGCAGCTTTGGATCGCGCGCGAGCCCTTGATTGTAGCAATGCCGCACCTCGTTGATGTGCGCGCGCATGATGCGACGGATGATGGCCTCGTCGAGTGAGCCCTTCACCTGGGCCTTGGCCTGGCGTACCTGCGGGACTCTGCGCGCGGCCGTCCACTCGCCCGAGCCCGCGCTCGCAGAGGGCATGCCCCAGCGGCCCGAGGCGCCCGGATCGATCGGTGTCGACCAGGGGCCACCGACGGTGCCGATCGCTCCGAGCCCGAGGTCGCCGTCGCTCGCGATCCCGCGCCCACCAAAGCCCTCGAGCACGCCCAGCACCCCCGAGCCTGCGCCCGCGCCCCGGCCGTAGCCCGAGCCCGTGCCGCCGCCGCCGCCCTTGCCGATGAGGCCGCTGTTGCCGAGGCCGATCGTGCCCTCACCCACGCCGCCGCCGCCGCGACCGGTGCCCGACAACCCGAGCCCGCCCGAGCCGAACGCTTCGCCGACCTCGGTGCCCGTGAGGCCGCCCCAGACGTCGCCGTCGTCCTCGCCCACCGCGAGGGCGCTGCCCCGCGGCGAGGCGAGCAGGTGTCCCGACTTGACGTCGAGCCCGCCCGACTCCGGAATGCCGGCCAGATCGCGCGCGACCGGCAGATCGGCGCGCACGACCTCGGCGCGCCGCTGCACCCTCACCCCCCCGCTCTCCACCGCCAAGATGTCGGCCTTGGCCATGCGATCGATGCCGAAGCGCCGATAGTCGGCCTCGGTCTCGAGCACCAGCAGCGCGGTGAGATCGGTGAGCACGCGATAGTGCGTCGACAGCTCCACGATGCGCGCGTCGAGGAGCTCCTGCGAGGTCGCCGACAGCGAGTGGCGCGCGCGCTCGTGCTCGATGCGATCGATGCGGGCGCGGACCCACGCACGCTCCACGAGCGGCCGCTCCACCTCGATCGTCTCCACCACCTGCGTGGGGAGCGAAGGATCGGAGAACGAGACCCGCACCGCGGGCGGTCGCGGGCCGTCGTAGTGCGCGAACACCAGCACGTCTTGCCCCGGCCCCACCCCGTGCAGCGACTGCGGCCAGCTCCACGTCGCGCCGTCGACGGTCAGCTCCACCTCGCCGAAGGGCGCCTGACCGAGCCCCTGCGCCACCGTGGTGGCGGTCGCCTCGTCATCGACGATCACGCCCGGATCCGGCAGCGCCGTGGTGAGGTCGCCGAGGCGCTCGCGATCCCGTCGAGCCCCGGGCGCCAGCGCATCGAGTCGCCGCACGCCGATCGCCTCGAGCCTGCGGGCGGCCGCGCGCAGCTCCCCGCGATCGGTCTCGCCGACCGTCGCCACCCCGTCCGAGACCAGCAGCGCGCGCGAGAATCGCTCGTCGCCGCCCGCCGCGGCGGTGGCCAGCGCGGTTCCCAGGTCGGAGGCGCCGAGCGCCCGCGCCTCGACCAAATCCGCCAGTGCGTCCACGCCGAACGCCGAGGCCATGCCGTCGAACACGACGTGCGTGGACTGGTCGAACCCCAGCACCCGCACGCGAAAGTCCTGCACGCGCGCGAGCTCGCCGATCGTTGCACCCAGCAGCTCCACGCGGTCCTCGAAGCCCGCGGCCGCCGAGGCGCTCGTGTCGAACAGCACCAGCAGCGAGTCTGGCGGGGTCGCCGGGCGCTCGGTCCACGGGCGCACGCGCACCACGGCGAGATCCCCCGCGTGGAGCCCCGCCGCCGCTCCGGCCCCGTCGAGCTCGATCACCAGATCCTTCTCGGGCGTGAAGTGGCTGCGCTGCAAGTCGACCACGCGCTGGGCCGACTGCGCCGCCGACAGCGAGCTGCTGTCCTGGCGCGGGTCGAACGTCTTCACGACCACCTGCGCGTCGAAGTCCTCGATCGTCGAGAGCCCCTGCAGCGGCAGCCGATAGGGCGCCCCGCCCAGCTCCTGCGAGAACGAGACCACGATCTCCTTGCGCTCGTGCGGCAAGATCGGGAACACGCGCGCCTGCACGCGATTGCCGGTGTCTTGCTCGAGCAGCGCGGGGTCCACGTTGGGGCGCCGGTGCATGAAGGTTTCGAACGTGCGCTGCGCCTTGCGGCGCTCGACCACCTCGCCCTCCTGCAGCTCGCCGTCGATGCGCATCGCGAGGCGCGAGAGCGCCGCTCCGGGCGGCAGCTCGATCTCGAAGCGACCCTCGCGACGCCGCGGCTCGGGGTTGTCGAACACCAGCCGCAGCTCGGTGAACGCCAGCGGATCTTCGATCACGACCCGCGCCTTCATCGACACCAGATCCAGCCCGGAGCCATCGCTGGCGGTGAGCGCCATCGGGACGGTCGGCGAGGGGTTCTCGCGCCACGTGAGCACCGGGCTCACCCGCTGCTGCGCGTGGTGTACGGCCTGCACCGGCGCCGTCGCGCTCTGGCGGTTGCTGTTGCTGTCGTTCTCGGTGACGCTGGGAACGACCTCGACGACCGGCGCAGAGCAACCGATGATCGTGATCGCGCATCCCAGCAGCCCCGCCGCGTAGATCTCCGGCCAAGCACGCATGAGCACCTTCGCTTCCGTGAAGCGGCGGTGGGACAGCGGAGCCCCACGAAGGTTCCCCGCGACGGCGACCGCGAAGAGTGGGCGGGCAGGTGCTGCGCGATTTGCGCAGCGCATGACGAACCCGGCCGCACGGGCTCAATCCCAGCGATCGAGCCGGTACGTCGTCGCGACCCCGGCCTTGGAGGTCACCCGGCAGCGGAAGTCCCACTTCACGCCTTCTTGCAGCGAGATCCCGCAGGCGGTCGCCTCATCTCGCCCCTCGATCGTCGCCGCGCTGGCGAACGCCTCCATCGTGCGGCGGATCCCGTGATAGTCCGCGCGCAGCGACTCGGGGAAGAAGCCCCCGCCGCTCGTGTGCGTGGTGTCGCGGCAGCCGTCGAGCACGAACACCGCGGCCCGGCCCTGGTTGGGCAGCGTGGCCCCGAACCACAGCGAGGGCCGCAAGCACACGGCAGTGACTGGGTGCCAGCGGCGGGCCTCGAGGTTCCAGTTGGCGGGTGGCGAGCCATTGACGTAGACGTACCAGCTCGCCGGGTTGCGTCGATCCGGTCGGTCCCACTGGAGGATCGGCGGGGCCTCGGGGTTCACCGCCGTGACGATCGCCGCGTACGAGGCGCTCCCCGCGGGCACGTAGTACTCGATCTTCGCCGCCTCGGGCAGCACGGTGCGCGAGAGCTTGTCCCACGTCATCGTCACGTCGGGCTGCTCGATCCCCTTGGCCTCCGCCGCGCTGCTCCGCAGGTGCCCGAACACCCCGCCCGGCTTGGCCGCCTCCTTGCGCGGCTCGGGGCGCCACAGCGCGTCGATCTCTTCGAGCTTGGCAAAGCGACGCGCGAGCGCGCCCGCGCTGCGCAGCTCGGCCACGATCTTCTCGGCTTGCGCGATGTTGCCCGCGCTCGGCGGGGCGCTGGGCCGCAGGTACTGCGTGGGGTTCATCTTGGCGTCGAAGCGCGCCTTGATCGAAGCGAACGGCAGCTTGGCCTGCACGTCCTCGAGCAGCGTGCCGATCATGCCGCCGCGCACGTGGCAGAACCCCGGGGGCGCCCCCGCGACGGCGGCCCAGGTGATGTTGGCGCGGTACCGCTTGCTCGCCGCCTCGCGGGCCTGGTGCAGCTCGAGCAGCCACTTGGCCACCCCCAGGCACTTCTCGCTGCGGTAGAGGTTGCCGCTCGACAGCAGCGCGTGGGCCTGTCGCACGACCGCGAGCGGGAACTCCTCGAGGCCGCGCTCGAGCATGAGGAATTCCTCGCGCTTCTCCGCCATCACCTGGTCCGCGGTGAGCCGACCCTCGTGCACCCGCGACGCCTTCACCGAGAAGTGCGACCAGCCGCCAGCCTCTGGCGTCCCGAGCACGGCGCTCGTGGTCACGAAGACGCCCGTGATCTCGGCCCTGCGCACCATGTCGGCCATCGCCCGCAGCGCGGGCGCAAGCGCCTCGCTCACCGTGGGCTCGTCGCCGCTCCAGATCGCCGACACGTGCTGGCCCTGCACATCGATCGTGGCGAGCCCGCCGTGGCGCTCCACGAATTTCCGGCAGCAGCTACACGTGTACTGCTGCCGCAGCGCGCTCGGGAGCGCGGCCAGGAACACGTCGAACAGCCCGTTGGTGCTCGTCGTGTAGGCGTGGCCGGCCCCTACCAGCGCGTCGAGGCGCTGCTGCATGAGGCCTGGCACGGGGCCGAAGTCGGTGGTCTCTGCCGCTGGTCTACCCGTCATCGATCGATCCTACGCCAGGCCATCAGGCACCTCCGGGCCGATCGCGGAAGCTCACCGTGATGCCCACCAAGTAGCGCTGGCGGGGAAAGTCGGCCGGGTGCGGAGGGAACCGTCGCGAGGCGCTCGCGATCCGCCGCAAGATCCCGCGCGTGCGCAGCGGGCCCACCGAGCTCGTCACCACCACGGCATAGTCGTACTTGCCCAGCCCTCGACGCGCGAGCCGTCCGCTCGGGAGGATCTCGAGCTCTACCTCGATCGAGTCCTTCGCCGAGATCCCCAGCACCGGATCGCGATCGATCTCCGCCAGCACGAGGCGCACGATCTCCGCCCCGTACGCCGAGTGGTCGGCCTCGCCCTCGCCGCTACCCCGGCCCTCGCTCTCGCCGGTGCCACGGCCCTCGCTCGCGGCCGCGCCGGTGCCCGGTGACTCACTCGACGGCGGAGAGCTGGCGGGCTCGTCGACCGCGGGCTCGTCGATGGCGGGCTCGTCGATGGCAGGCTCGGCGATCGCAGGCTCATCGGGAATCGCCGACTGCACGGGCGCCGCCTCGGGTCGCGGCCTCGCGCGCAGCGGTGGTGTCTCGGCCGGCGCCTCGACCTCCGAGAGCACCGGAGGGGCGCGCGGCACCGCCTCACGCGGCGCCCCCGGTCCCGCCTTCGCCGCGAGCGGCATGCGATCCACGACCGACACCTCGATCCACTCGATCGCCGGCTCGGGCTCGGGCTCCGGGTCCGACTCGACCACCACGGCCGCCCCCCCGCCGAGCCACGCCAGCAACCCCGCGTGCACGGCCACGCTGCCGAGCACGCCGAGGCTCCGCTGCCGCACTCGAGCCCCGCTGCTGGCGCGGTCCCTCACCCGCGGATCATCGCAGAATCACTCCGCGACCTCCACGTCGCGGGGACCGCTTCATGGCCGCGAGCTACGACGGGTCGCGTCCTGCCGCGGGCCAGCGCGCCTCGAGCACCGTGAACTTCGCGTACGCGAACGCCTCCACCGTCGCCCCCGCATGTCGCAGCTGCTCGGTCATCCGCCCCGCGCGGCTCACCACCAGCAGCGCCACGCCGCCCTCGGCGAGCCCGCGCCGCAGGTCCTGCGCGAGGCGTCCCAGCGTCTCGGGCTCCGCGTGGGTCGGCGGGTTGACCAGCGCCAGCGAAAGCACGCCCGACTCCTGCTCTCGCGGTAGCCCGTCGCTGGCGAGCACGCGCACTCGCTCGCCGAGATCATGTCGCTGCGCGTTCTCGCGGCATAGCGCGACCGCCCGCAGGTTGCTGTCCACCGCCAGCACGCGCGCGCTCGGCCAGCGCAGCGCGGCCCACAGCGCCAGCGGTCCCACGCCACACCCGAGGTCGAGCACGGCGCTCGGCGTCGCGGTCACGCGCGCGCTCGCGTGCTCGATCAGCTGCCGCGTCCCGCCGTCGAGCTCCTTGCGCGAGAACACTCCGGGCGCCGAGCCCAGCGACAGACCCGGCAGCGCAGGATCCTCGATGGTGTAGCGCATGCCCACGCAGGCCCGCGCGCGCGCCTCGTCGAAGGCCTCGGTCCGCTGCGCTCGCACCAGTCGATAGCCCTTGTCGCGGCCCACGATCTCGACGGGACCCATGATCGCGCCGAGCTCTTCGATCAAGCTCTCCGCGCCCTTCGCCTTGCGAGCGGCACACCACAGCGTGCCGCCGGGGCGCAGCGCCAGCGCGCCGCGGGCCAAGCACCACACGCTCCAGTCCTTGCCCAAGTGGGGGCGCGGCCATACCAACGCTTCACCAAAGCGCTCGGTCGCACCCTCGTCGACCCCGACCGCCTGGGCGATGCTGCCTTCGCGCTCGCGCAGGTCGAGCACCCAGCGGGTCGCCTGCGGGCCGACGCCGGGGACGTCGCCGCAGCACACGAGCAGAATCTCACGCGATGGCCGACCCGCCACGGCCCTGGCGAGCAGGGCGATCCCGGGGTCATCGGGGTTCAGCCCGTCCACGTGCGCGGTGCTGACGCGGTTCTGCTTGGAGGAGCCCATGGATGCGCCTGCGCGGGGCAGGGGCGGCGCAGAGGCTAGACCCCCGTGCAGCGCCATGCTAGACCGCCAGCGTTGCGCGATGCTCGCGACCCGTTGTTTTCGACGGGCGGCCAGCCCTCGCAACCGGATGCATCGCGGGTGAGCCCGCCACGGCCGGCGTAGTGAGAGCCGCCCGGGCGCGCCGAATCGCAAAGGCGAGCCGCCGCTGACTGGCCGCGCTCGCGCCGTCCTCATGACGGCCAGTTCACATCGACCAGGAAAAAGATCGGCAGTGTCGAAGCTAGAAAGCTTTCTCCCATTGGTGGAGCCTCAGACGCTGGCGCGCATCGCCAGCCCCAAGGCGATCAAGGCCGGCCAGGAGCTATACAAGGCGGGAGCCGTCTCCGACCTGTTGTTCGAGGGCGAGGCGGTTCGCGGCAAGGTGAAGGGCACGCATCCGTACCCCCACACCGCCACGCTCGAGCTCGCCGGCAAGGTGCTCCAGGCCCAGTGCTCGTGCCCCACGTTCACCGATGGCTGGGAGAAGATCTGCCACCACGCGGTGGCGCTGGCGCTCTCGCTCACCGAGCAATACCGCAAGGGAGCCGAGATCGCGACCACGCAGAACCCCTGGGTCATCGACGTCGACGAGACCAACGGCGCCAGCCAGCGTCGCTACGTGTTGATGGAGCGCAATGGCGCGTGGTTCGTGTCGGTGTTCCAGGCGGGGGCGGCGGTCATCGCTCGCCGCCGGGGCAGCAGCGAGGGCATGGCGCCCGCCGATCGAATGATCCAGCACTACCTCGATCAGGAGCTCGATCGCACCGACGATGGCGCGCACGAGCTCGACGAGCCGGCGATCGCCGGGCTGCTGTACTTTGCCCGCCACAGCCAGGTCAGCCTCAAGAACGTAGGCAAGCTCAAGTTCGTGTCCGATCCCGTGGTCATGCGGGTACGGGCCGAGACCCGCAAGGACGCCGCCGTGGAGCTGCACGCGTTCCTCGAGCACCCCAGCAGCGGGCGCACGTTCGAGGTGGAGCAGGGCCGTGTGATCGCGGGCGCTCCCACGTGGTTCATCGTCAACGAGACCTGCGAGGTGTTTCCCGTGCTCGACAGCCCCCCGTGGGTGCTCGATGCGGTGGCCAAGCAGCCGCGCATCGTGATGGACTCGCGCATGGGGGCCGAGCAGATGGACATGCTCTCCGACCGCCTCCAGACCGTCGGCGTGCCGCGGCACGACTTGTTCGCGCTCGCCACCGACGCGCGCCAGGTCGAGAAGATCATCGCCACGATCGAGGGCGACGCGCGCCGCATCAAGGTGGCGCTGGCGGCCTCCTACGGCAACGTGACCCTCGGCGTGGGCGGCGAGGATCCCGAGTCACCGCGCTACACCATCGACATCGGCAGCCAGCCGATCTCGTTCTATCGCGATCTCGACGCCGAGGCGGCCGCGCGCAAGATGCTGCTCGATCGCGGGCTCGCCTGGGACATGACCGAGCAAGCGTTCTCGGCCCGCGACGACGCAGCCATCGAGTTCCTCATCACCGGGATCCCGCTGCTGCCCGAGACCTGGGAGAAGCGGATCCCGCAGCTGCCCAAGATCCGCAGCAAGCCACCCACGCCGCGCGTGTCGGTGAGCGGGGGCGACGGCTCGGTGCTCGATGTCGAGGCCATCGTCGATGTCGAGGGCGAAGAAGATCTGATCTCGTTCCGCGACCTGCTGCGCTGGCTTCACGAGGGGCGCCGCTGGATCACGCTCGCCGACGGCAGCGTGGTGAAGCTCGATCCCAAGATCCTCGAGCCCGTGGCCGATGCCGCGGGCGATCTACAGTTCGACAAGGCCGGCCACGCCGAGGTCTCCACGCTCGAGCTCGGCAACCTCTCGCGCCTGCTCTCCGAGGTACCCACCGCCAAGGTGGCCAAGGAGGTCAAGAAGCTGATGCAGGCCATGACCGGCGATCGAGCCGGCCGGGCGCCGCGCAAGGCCAAGACGCTCACGGCCAAGCTGCGCGAGTACCAGCGCTCGGGCTACGCGTGGCTGTGGCAGCTCCACGAGAACCGGATGACGGGGATCCTGGCCGACGACATGGGCCTGGGCAAGACCGTCCAGGCGCTGGCGTTGCTCACCAAGGCCAAGGAAGACGAGGGCCAGGCGCCCTCGCTCATCGTGTGCCCCACGTCGGTGCTCTCGGTGTGGAAGCAAGAGGTCAACAAGTGGGCGCCCACGCTCTCGCTGCTGCTGTGGCACGGCACCGATCGCGGCGAGAACCGCCGCCTGCTCAAGAAGACCGACGTCGTCGTCACCAGCTACGCGATCATGCGTCGCGACATCGACGAGCTGTCCAAGGTGCGCTTTCGCTACGTGATCCTCGACGAGGCCCAGTACATCAAGAACTGGACCACCTCGACCGCCAAGAGCAGCAAGCAGCTCAAGTGCGATCACCGGCTCGCGCTCTCGGGCACGCCGGTCGAGAACCACCTGCTCGATCTGTGGGCCATCTTCGACTTCCTCGCCCCCGGGTTCCTCGGCAAGCTCACCGACTTCCAGAAGAACTACGTCAAGCCCATCGAGGACGGCGACGCCAAGGTGCTCGAGTCGCTCCAGGTGCGCGTGCGACCGTTCGTGATGCGGCGCAAGAAGGAAGACGTCGCCTCCGAGCTGCCGCCCAAGACCGAGCAGACCCTGTTCGTGCAGTTCGGCCGCACCCAGCTCGGGCTCTACAACCGCATCCTCAAGGCGGCCAAGAACGAGATCACCGGCCGCATCGAGGAGATGGGGGTCGAGCGCGCGCAGATGACCATCCTCGCCGCGCTCACCCGCCTGCGACAGGTGGCCTGCGACCCGCGCCTGCTCGGCCTACCCGAGGGCACCCCGGTGCCGCCATCGGCCAAGCTCGAGGCATTCAAGGAGCTCATCGCCGACTGCGTGGGCTCCGGCCGCAAGGTGCTCGTGTTCTCGCAGTTCGTCGAGATGCAGAAGATCATCGGCGAGGCGCTCGACGAGCTCTCGATCGCCTACGTGTGGCTGCACGGCGGCACCCGGAACCGCGAGGAGGTCGTGGCGCAATTCCAGCACCCGAGCGGCCCCCCGGTGTTCCTCATCAGCCTCAAGGCGGGCGGCAGCGGCCTCACGCTGACCGAGGCCGACACCGTGATCCACTACGATCCGTGGTGGAACCCTGCGGTCGAGGATCAGGCCACCGATCGCGCGCACCGTATCGGGCAGGACAAGCCGGTGATGGTGTACCGCTTGGTCGTCGAGGATACGGTGGAGCAGAAGATGGTCGAGCTCGGTCGTCGCAAGCGCGAGATCGCCGAAGGCGC
>JBFIJN010000264.1:0-12252 GCA_041600735.1 Nannocystaceae bacterium | reverse complement strand
GCGCTGGTGCGGGAGCTGCACGAGGAGCTCGGCGCGGCGGCGCAGCGGCTCGTCGACGCGGGAGCCAAGCACGTGCTCGATCGCGAGCTGGCCGCGGGCTTCATGCTGTCGTTGTTCGAGATCGTGCTCGAGGAGCCCGTGTTGGCCTCACTCGACGAGATCGCGGTGCTGGAGGGCAAGCGCGGGGTGCTGCTCGACCGCGCCACCCTGGAGCAGACCCCCTTGATCTGGGGCCTCGACGAGGTGGTGCTCGCGTACCTCGAGCATCACCCGCACCACCCACGGTAGCCGCGCGCGCTACTCGATCGACAGCAGCTCGACGTCGAACACCAGCATCCCCTGGGGCTTGCCTGGCTTGCCCTCGTAGGCGAGCGACTCGGGGATCCAAAAGCGGGTCTTCTCGCCCACGACCATCAGCGGCACGCCCTCGGTCCAGCCCGCGATCACGCGATCGAGGGGGAACGTGGCCGGCTTGCCGCGGGTGACCGAGCTGTCGAACATCTTGCCGTCGGTCGTCCAGCCCGTGTAGTGCACCGAGACTCGCGCGGTCGGGCTGGGATGCTCGCTGCCGGTGCCGCGGCTCAGCACCCGATAGGCGAGCCCCGAGGCGGTGGTGGTGGCGCTCGGCGGCGGGGCGGCGACGTCGGCGGGGGCCTCGGGGGCGGGGAGCGGCGGCGTGCCCTCGGTGATCTTCAGCAGCTCCACATCGAAGACCAGCATGCCCTGCGGTCGACCGGGCTGGCCGCCGTAGGCGAGCTCGGCGGGGATCCAAAAGCGGGTCTTCTCGCCCACGGACATGAGCTGTACACCCTCGGTCCAGCCCTTGATCACGCGATCGAGCGCGAACGAGGCGGGCTTGCCCCGCTTGACCGAGCTGTCGAACATCTTGCCGTCGGTCGTCCAGCCCGAGTAGTGCACCTCGACGGTGTCGAAGCTCCGCGGCTTGGTCCCGCTGCCTGGGGTGAGCACGCGGTAGGCGAGACCCGAGGCGGTCTTGGTGGCGGCCGCCGGCGGGGCCGCGACGTCGTCGGGCGCGGGGATGTCTCCGGGGGCGGGAGCGGCGAGCTCGGCTTGGAGCTTGGCGAGGGCCGCCGCGCGCTCGGGGTCGACGTCGTCGGGCACGTCGACCTCGTCGCCCTCGTCGGCATTGGCCTTGGCCTGCTCCGCCGCGTCGGCCACGATCGCGGCCATGCCCGAGCGCTCGGCCGCGGGGGCCTTCGAGGCCGCGTCCTTGGGCGACCCACCGAGCTCGTGGCTCGGCGGGAGCCTCGTGGTCTCGGCGGGACAGCCGGCGGCAGCCACGGTGACCAGGGTGAGCAGGGATAGCGCGAGGACGCTCGGCTTGGCCATCACGCGCGCGACTCTATGGCCGCCCGCGCGGTCCTGTAAAGGCTAGGGCTTGGGGCGCTGGAGCACGCGCTCGCGCGTGATCCAAAAGACATCGTCCTCGTCGACGGCGATCGAGCGGGCGATGGTCTGCATCTGCGCCAGCACGAGCACCTCACCGCCCGCGTGGGGCACCGCCCTCACCCGCGTGTAGTCGGTCCAGTACACGTACTGGTCGTCGGCGGCGATGCCCCAGGGCGCGACCTGGTCCATCGCGAGCACGGTGAGGGGGGCCCCGCCGGCGCTGGGCGTGGACACCACGCTCTTGGGCTGATCGTCGGGGCTGCCGAGGCCGTTCACCCAGAAGATCGTGTCGGCGGCCGCGGCGATGCCCCACGGCTCGGACTGATCACCGGCGAGCACCTCCAGGTCCATGAGGTCGGTGGGCACATCGGCCGCGGCCCGGTACACGGTACCCGGGGGCGCGAGGCCGGGCTCGAGCGGCGGCTCGTGGGCGGTGAAGTAGACCTCATTGCCCGCGACCACCAGGTCGGCCACGCCGTTGCCCACGGCGACCAAGGTCTCGGGCATGTTGCCGATGCCCACGCCGAGCACCCGCCGCACGCGTCCCTGGACGTCGTCGAAGGCGCACCAGTACACGTAGTCGCCGACGAGCTGCATCATGCGCGGAAACCCGTCGGCCGACAGCGGGATCGGCGGGCCGCTGGGGAGATTGGCCCGCCACACACTCCCGCCCACCACGAAGGTGGTCCAAAATACGTGGTCGTCGTTGGCGACCACGTCATAGGGCTCGGTCTGGAGGTTGGCCAGCTCCTCGATCTCGCCGCCGCCCTTGGGCACGCGCAGCACGGTGCCCGCCGCCTGGTCGGTGAAGTAGACGAAGTCGCCGTGGAGGCTGAGCCCGCGCCCGCTCTCGAGCCCCTCGGCCAGCACGAGGCACTCGGGGCAGCCCGGGTCGAGGGTCCCCGGGTCGGTGGTGCTGGAGCTCTCGCTGGCCTCGCCGCTCGAGCTCGAGCTGGTGCTGCTGGTGGAGTCGACTGCGCCGCTGCTGCTGCTGGCGACCGCGGTGGTGCTCGTGAGGTTGGTCGTGCTGACGTCCGTGGTCGCGCCCGTGGTACCGGCCTCGGTGGGTAGATCGTCGCCGCAGGCGGCGAGTAGCACCACCAGCGCCATGATCGCGGGCGGGCGCGAGCTCCTACGCATGACCCTAGTGTCGCTCACACCGGGGGCACACCGCTACGACTTCGAGAGCTGCAACCAACGCGGGCCCACCGTGGTCCAAGGCCCAATGCCGTCCACACGCCGTCGTTTCCTGTCCTCTTGCCTGGCGGCTCCGGCCCTGACCTGGGGGTGCGGCCCCAAGGGCGCTGGAACGGCGTCGACGAGCTCGCCCGAGCCCACCGCCTCCGCTCCCGCGCCCGTGCGGAGCCTCTTGGTGCTCGGCGGCACGCGCTTCCTCGGCCCCGCGATCGTCGACGCGGCGCTCGCGGACGGGCTCGAGGTCACGCTGTTCAACCGCGGCAAGTCCGATCCCGACGCCTACCCCGAGCTCGAGAAGCTCGTGGGCGACCGCGACCCCAAGGTGGACGAGGGCCTGCGCGCGCTCGAGGGCCGCCGCTTCGATGCGGTGATCGATACCTCGGGCTTCTTCCCCCGCATGGTCCGCGCCTCGGCCGAGCTGCTCGCCCCCAACGTGGGTCAGTACATCTTCATCTCGAGCATCTCGGCCTATGCATCGCACGACCACCCGGGCGATGACGAGACCGCGCCGCTGGCCAAGCTCGAGGACCCGAACGTCGAGACGATGGGCCCCACGTACGAATTCTACGGCGGGCTCAAGGCGCTGTGCGAGCAGGCGGCCGAGGCGGCGATGCCGGGTCGCGTGGCCAACGTGCGCCCGGGGTACATCGTGGGTCCGCTCGATCCGAGCGACCGCTTCACCTACTGGCCGTGGCGAATTGCGAAGGGCGGTACCGTGCTCGCCCCGGGCAAGCCCGCGGACCCGGTGCAGATCATCGACGTGCGCGACCTCGGGCGCTGGCTCGTGGACCTCGCCACCACGCGCACGACGGGCGTCTTCAATGCGGTCGGTCCGAAGACCACGATGGGCACGATCGTCGAGGCGTGTCAGAAGGCCTCGGGCAGCGATGCGCGCGTGGTGTGGGCGCCGGAGGAATTCCTCGCCGCGCACACCACGGACGACAGCCCGCCGCCGCTGCCGATCTGGGCGCCCTCGAGCGGGGAGACGGCGGGATTCCACCACTACCGCAACGATCGCGCGGTCGCGGCGGGGCTCCGGTTCCGCAGCGTGGAGGAGACGACCGCCGACACGCTGAAGTGGATCCAGTCGGAGCCCGAGGCGCGGCGCACCACGCTGCGCGCCGGCCTCAGCCCCGAGCAGGAGCAGGCGCTGCTCGCCGAGCTGGGCGCGCAGGCCCGGCTCGAGCGGCGTGGCTTCGCGGCGCCGGAGCCCTCGCTCAGCGCAACCCTGTGATCTCGCCGTCCTTGAGATCGATCTCGTGGTACTGCGGCCGCTTGGGCAGGCCGGGCATGCGCAGCATGTCGCCGGTGAGCACCACCAAGAAGCCAGCCCCGGCGTTGATCTGCACCCCGCGAACGGTGAGGGTGAAGCCCTGCGGCCGCCCGCGCACGGTGGGATCGTCGGACAGCGAGCTCTGGGTCTTGGCCATGCAGATCGGCAGCCCCGAGAGGCCGAGCGCGTCGATCTGCGCGAGGTCGCGCGTGGCCTCGGCGGTGTACGAGACCCCCGCGGCGCCGTAGATCCGCGTGGCCACGGCCTCGATCTTCGCGGTCACGGGGGCCTCGAGCGGGTAGATCGGGCGCAGCGGCTCGGTGCCCGACTCGGCCGCCTCCATCACCGCGCGGGCCAGGTCCTCGGCCCCCGCGCCGCCGCGGGTGAAGTGGTCGCACGCGGCAAAGCGGATCCCCTGGCTCGCGCACCAGCGACGCAGCACGTCGACCTCTTCGTCGGTGTCGTCGGCGAAGCGATTGAGCGCGACCACGGGGATCTTGGCGAAGGCCTCGACGTTCTCGCAGTGCTTGGCCAGGTTGGCGATGCCGGCCTCGACCGCGGCCGGATCGGCGTTGCGCAGCTCGGCGAGGCCACGACCACCGTGCATCTTGAGCGCGCGAATCGTGGCCACCACCACCGTCGCCACCGTGTCGAGCCCCGCGCCGCGGCACTTGATGTCGTAGAACTTCTCGGCCCCGAGATCGCAGCCAAACCCGGCCTCGGTGACCACCCAGTCGGCGAGGTGCAGCGCCATCTTGGTGGCCATCACGCTGTTGCAGCCGTGCGCGATGTTGGCGAACGGCCCGCCGTGCACGAGCGCCGGGGTGCCGCCTTGGGTCTGCACGAGGTTGGGATGCACCACGTCGCGCAAGAGCGCGAGCATGGCCCCGGTCACGCCGAGCGAGCCCGCGCGCACCGGCTCGCCCTTGGCGGTCACGGCGATGATGGTGCGATCGAGCCGGGCCCGCAGGTCCTCGGCGTCCTCGGCCAGGCACAGCATCGCCATCACCTCGGAGGCCGCCGTGATGTCGAAGCTGGACTCGCGCGGCACGCCCATGGTGCGACCGCCCAGGCCCACCAGCGTGCGCCGCAGCGAGCGATCGTTCACATCGAGCACCCGCGGCCACAGCACGCGCCGCGCATCGAGGCCGCTGGTGCCGAAGTGGAGATCATTGTCGATCGCAGCCGCGAGCAGGTTGTGCGCCGCGGTGATCGCATGGAAGTCGCCGGTGAAGTGCAGATTGATGTCGTCGGTCGGCTGCAAGCGCGACTCGCCACCGCCCGTGCCGCCGCCCTTGATGCCGAAGCACGGGCCCAGCGAGGGCTCGCGCAGCGCGAGACATACCCGCTGCCCGAGCCGCGAGAGCGCATCGCCGAGGCCGATCGTCGTCGTCGTCTTGCCTTCGCCGGCCGGCGTCGGCGTGAGCGCGGTGACCAGCACCAGCCGCGCGGGCGCGTCGCCGTGCCGCTTGGACTGGCGCGCAGCGGACGAGATCTTGGCCTTGTCGTGACCATAGGGCAGGACGTGCGCCGGAGCGACGTCGAGCATCGCGGCTAGCTCGGAGATGGGCTTCACGCCAGCGAAGGTACCGCAAGCCGAGCTAGCGCTGCACCAGATACACGAGCTCGGGCCCCACCTCGAACGACTCGGCGGCCCAGCCCCGCGCGGACAGCAGCGCCTCGAACCGCCGCGCATACGTGCCCGCCATGCCCTTGGCTCGGCCGCCCAGCGAGCGGGTCGGGAAGCTCACCACCAGCCGCGGCGCCGGAATGGCGGCCAGCAGCGCCTCGCTGGCGCCCGGACGCTGTTGCTCGAGGCAGGGCAGGGTCTTGAGCACCAGCGCGACCTCCGTGGTCGGCCACTGCGGAACCTCGAGCAGGTCGACCGCGGCGGCGTGGGCTCGCAGACCCAGGTGCTCGAGGCACGCGCCCACGAACCCGACCAGGCCGAGATCGATGTCCCACGCGTGGTACTCGACCGTGGCCGACAGCCCCCACCACGGGCTCGCCAGCGGGCCCAGGCCGCAGGCCACGTCGAGCAGCGACGCGGGCGTGCCCAGGCGCTCGGCGAGCGCGGCGTAGAAGGCGTCGAGGTGATCGAGGCGCTCGCGCGTGGACGCGTGCTGGGCCATCGCGCGCGCGAGCACGGCGCGGGTGTCCGCGGGCGAGGCCGCGAGCCGCAGCTCGGCGAGCAAGCGGTCGTAGCGCAGCGGCTTGGGCAGGTAGGCGCCGAAGATCTGATGCAGCGCTCGCTTGGTGCGCTTGACCTGCTCGGCGGCGCTGCCTCCTGCCGCGGCCTGGGCCCGCGCGAGGCGGCGCACCAGCGGGGGGTGCACGCTGCGATAGCGCCGCGAGGCGAGCACCGCGGCCACGACCTCGACCACCGCATCTTCGGGGCCCGGCATCGCGGCTCGATACCACACCCGCCGCGGATGGCGACAGGTGCACGCGGCGGTCGCAGGACTTGCGGGCGTGGTAGCAAAGCGTGGGTGATAGCTTGAGCGACGATGTCCTCGAGCCCGCTGAGCCTGGCGGCGGTGCTGCTGCTGGCGTGTCAGTCGTCGCCGTCGGCCGAGCAGGCGCGAACCGAGCCCGTGGGGCCCAGCTACGAGCGCGAGGACGAGCGGGCGGAGATGGTCGCGCGCCAGCTGATCCGGCGCGGCGTCCATGACCAACGGGTGCTCGATGCCATGCGCGCCGTGCCGCGACACCGCTTCGTGCCCGCTGACGAGCGTGCGTACGCCTACGCGGATCGTCCGCTACCGATCGGCCACGGGGTCACGATCTCGCAGCCCTTCATCGTCGCGCGCATGACCGAGCTGGCGCGGATCGAGGCCGGAGACGTGGTGCTCGAGGTCGGCACCGGCTCGGGCTATCAGGCCGCGGTGCTGGCCGAGCTCGGCGCGCGCGTGTACACGATCGAGCGCATCGAGGCGCTGGCCCGCCGGGCCGAAGCCACGCTGCGCGAGCTCGGCTACGACTCGGTCGAGGTCCGCTACGGCGACGGCTACCTCGGCTGGCCCGAGCACGCACCCTTCGACGCGATCTTGCTGACCGCCGCGCCCCCGCAAGTGCCGGACGCGCTGACCGAGCAGCTCGCGATCGGTGGTCGCCTGGTCGCGCCGGTCGGTATCGACTGGCAGAAGCTGGTCGTGGTCGAGCGCACCAAGCGTGGGTTCACGCGCGAGCGCGTGGACGACGTCGCGTTCGTACCGATGCTGCCCGGCACGACGCCGGACTAGGTGGACCGTCCACACGTCTCGGGCCCGCAGCGCCACCTCCCGCGTGCGGGTGCTACTGCGGGGCGTGCGTCGCGAGCCAGGCGGCCGCCTCGGCGAGCTCGCGGGACTGCTCGGCCAGCGCCACGGCCCGCGTGCGGTCGCCACCCGCCTCGGCGGGCGCCGCCCACAGAGCCCGCGCGAGCGCGAAGCGGGCCTTGGCCAGCGGCGCCCCGGCGACGCCGCCCTTCTCCTGCAACGAGACCGCCCGCTCGGCCAGCGCGAGCGCGTCGCTGGCTCGCTGCTGCGCGAGCGCGACCTTGGCGAGGCCGAGGAGCGGCTCGGCGAGCTCGGGAGACTCGGGATCCCGCGCCTCGTCGATGGCCAGCGCCCGCTCGTAGAGCCGCTTGGCCTGCTCGGGGTCGCCGCTCTCATGGTGAACGGCCGCCAGCCGGATGAGGCCCGCAGCGAGGTGGGGATGGTTGGGGCCGAGCGCCTCCTCCCAGATCGCGATGGATCGCTCGAGCAAGCGCTTGGCCTCGGCGTGGTCGCCCGTGGCCGCGTAGACGTTGGCGAGGTTGTAGAGGCTGATCCCCAGGCTAGGGTGCTTGGGGCCGAGCGCCCGCTCGCGGATCGCGACGGCGCGATCGAGGACCCGCTTGGCCTCCTCGTACTCGCCGGTCTCCTTGTAGACGATGCCGAGGTTGTTCAGGCTGTACGCGACGTTGGGGTGCTCGGGGCCCAGCGCCGGCTCGAGGATGGCGAGCGCGCGCTCGTAGTGGCGCCGAGCCACGTCGTAGTCGCCGAGGGTCTCGTGGAGCGCGGCGAGGTTGTTGAGGGTCATCGCCACATCCGGGTGCTCGGGTCCGAGCGCCTCCTCCCAGATCGCGAGCGCCTGCCCGTAGAGCAGCTTGGCCGCCTGCCGCTCCCCGCGGGACGAGAGGATGCTGGCGAGGTTGTTGAGCGCGTAGGCCACCGTGGGATGATCCGCCCCGAGTGCCTCCTGCCAGATCGCGAGCGCCTCTTCCGAGAGGCGCTGGGCCTCTTCGTAGTCGCCGGACTTCTGGTTGATGTTGGAGAGGTCGAGCGTCAGGCCCGCCTCGCGCAAGCGCTCACCATCGGGGACCTCGTCGAGCGCCACGTCGGCCAGCCGAGCCCAGCGTCGTCCCTCGTCGAAGCGGGCCGCGCTCACGCCCACCACGTACACGAGCGCGAGCGCGGCGTCGAAGCTCACCGAGGGCGCCACGCCGCGGGCGGCCTCGAAGTATGCGCGCTCGAGCTCGACCTCGGCCGCGGCAAAGTTGCCGCTGCGCTGCTCCAGCGAGCCCACTCGCGCGCGCGCAGAAGCGATGAGCGGCGGCCAGCCGAGCGCCTCGGCGCGCGCGAGGGCCTCGCGCGCCACCTCGAGTCCCTTGGCGTAGCGCCCAGCTCGCTGGAGGCTGCCCGCGCGCACCAACGCCCGCGAGACCGTCCGCAGCGGCTCGCGGTCTGCGGCGGGCGGGATCGGAATCTCGAGCGTCTTCGCATCGCCACACATCGTCACCGAGGTCAGGCCGGCCGCAGCCGTCACCGCGCGCTGCACCACATCCGCATCGGCCTGCATCAATTCGTCGACCAGCGACTCGAGCTCCATCCGTCGCTCTTCGAGGCACCACAGCGCGCGCTCGTGCGTCGTCGCGTCCCACTGACCGCGCACGTCGAGCTCGAGGCAGGCCTCGACCCGAGCCTCGCGCCAGGCCTCGGCGCGTCGATCGAGCCACGGCGTCACCTTGTTCGCGGTGGTCGGCGCGTAGCTCACCCCGGTGGCCACCAGCGCCGCGCGGAGCGCGTGCTCGCGCTCCTCGTTCCAGGCCGCGTCCACCTCGTGGCCGGTCGCCTCGCATGAAGCGACCCGCTGGGCGCGGTCCCAGCGATGGTGTCCCTCCACCCCGACGCCGATCAGCGCCACTACCCCCAGTGCGGCCACGCCCTTGCGCGCCGCGGCGCGCGAGCGGCCCTTGGCCAGCGTGTCGAGCAAGGCGCTCATCGCCGGCCAGCGCCGCGTGGGATCGACCAACAGCCCGCGCTCGCAGGCGCGCCGCAGCCACGGCGGAGCGGCGCGGGGATTCGCGGGCGGGCGCACCTTGCCCTCGAGCACGCTCGCGGCGACCTCCATCGAAGAGCTCCCGCCAAACGGCCGCTCGCCGTAGAGCGCCTCCCACAGCGTGATGCAGAACGCGAACTGATCGGCGGCCGCCGTAACCGGATCGCCTCCGAATTGCTCGGGCGCCATGTAGCCGGGAGTCCCTACGACGGCGCCCACCCGAGTCACACCGTTGGGTGGCTCCACTTGCGGATCCGGGGTCGGCCGGCCCGCGGATGTGGGCCCTCCCGACACTGCGCTCGCCTCCATGCGCGCGAGCCCGAAGTCCATCACGCGCACGCGGCCGTCGTCGCCCACCATCACGTTGTCGGGCTTGAAGTCGCGATGCAGCAGACCAGCCGCGTGCGCGGCCGCCAGCCCCTCGCCCGCCTTGCGCATGACCTCAAGCACCTCTCGCCAGCCCCGCGGCGTCCGCAGCCACTGGCCCAGCGTACGACCCTCCACGAACTCCATCGCGAGCCACACTTGGCCGCCCACCGTGCCCACGTCGTGGATCCCCACCACATTGGGATGCGAGAGCCGAGCCAGCGCCTGCGCCTCGCGCACCAGACGAGCCCGCCCGGTCTCGCCGCCGGAGCCGGGCAACAGCAGCTTGAGCGCGACCTTGCGATCGAGCTCCGGATCGTACGCGGCATAGACCACGCCCATCCCGCCCGAGCCGAGCTTGTGCAGCACCACCAGGCGGCCCACCACCGACCCGGGGCCGACCGCGCTCGGGCGCTCACGCGGGTCGGGCTCGCCGCCGAACGACCCGGCGAGGGTCGTCTCGCCCGATGAGCCGGTCACGGTCGACCACCGTGGATGGAGCGCGGATCGGGCTGCGGCACCACGGCAGGATATCCCAGCGCTTGCCGTAATGCGCTCGTCGGCGCCTCGCGGTGACGGCCTGTTACCATCGCGCGCCGAGCCTTCATGCGCTGGAGCCGACGACGGGTGCTGAGCACCGCTGCCCCGGGCCTCGCGGGCCTCGCGGGCCTGACCGGTGGTTGCCGAGCCCCGCCGCCGTCGGTCGAGCGCATGTTCGTGGGCCAAGATCCCGCGCGCGGCCACCTGCTGCGCGACGGCACCGTGGCAGCCGCCCCGGTGAGCGAGCGCGTGCCCTGCGAGGTGCTGGTGGTGGGCGGTGGTGCAGCGGGCATGGCGGCCGCGTGGCGCCTGCGTCGGGCCGGGCTCACCAGCGTGCACGTGGTGGAGCTCGAGCCCGAGCCCGGGGGCACCGCGCGCAGCGGGACCACGCCGCGCTCGCGCTATCCGATGGGGGCGCACTACCTGCCCACGCCACACCCCGAGCTCACCGGGCTGCGCACGCTGCTGCGCGAGCTCGGGCTCGTGGTGGGCGTAGCCGCCGATGGCGAGCCCGAGTACGACCCGCGGGTGATCCTGCGGGCACCGCTCGAGCGTCACCGTCACCGCGGCAAGTGGGAGGAAGGGCTCTATCCCGCAGCAGGGCAGACGCCCGAGGAAGAGGCGCAGTGGGAGCGCTGGCTGGCGCACCTGCAGGCGCTCGATCGGCGGCGCGGCGCCGATGGACGGCGGCTGTTCGCGCTGCCCGTGGAGCGCAGCAGCCTCGCGCTGCGGCACCTCGATCGCATCACGATGGCCGCGTACCTCGATGAGCTCGGGCTCACCTCCTGGCGGCTGCGCTGGGCGGTCGACTATGCGTGCCGCGACGACTACGGCTGCACGATCGCCCAGTGCTCGGCCTTCGCCGCGCTGCACCACTTCTTGTGCCGCGGCCTCGACGACGAGCGCGAGCGCTTCATCTTGTCGTGGCCCGAGGGCAACGCGCACCTGGTCGATGGCATGGCTGCGCTGGCCGAGCTCGGGGATCGGCTGCACCGCGACACCATCGTTCACGCCATCGATCCCGACTCCGGCACCGTGCACGCCTACGACCTGGTGGCGCAGCGCGGGCGCGTATTCGCGGCCCAGCAGGTGCTGTGGGCCGCGCCGCGCTTCGTGCTGCCGCGGGTGCTCCCCGCCGCTCGCGACCCGCTGCCCCCCGCGGCGCTGCTCTACACCCCGTGGCTCGTCGCCAACGTCGAGGTCGCGCAGCGGCCGAGGGGGATCGGCGCGCCGCTCTCGTGGGACAACGTGCCGGTCGAGGCGGACAACCTCGGCTACGTGGTCGCTACCCACCTCGAGGGGCTGCACGATCGGCACCTGGATGGCAGCGTGCTCACCTACTATCAGCCCCTGCCCGCCGACGATGCCGCGGGCCTGCGAGCACGCCGCCAGGAGCTGCTCGGCGGCAGCCTCGATCACTGGTGCGATCACGTGAACGCGGAGCTCGAGACCATGCACCCCGGGATCGCCCCCGAGATCCGGCGGATTCACGTCGCGCGCTGGGGCCACGCGATGATCCGCCCCGGGCCCGGGTGGTTGTTCGGCGAGAGCCGAGCCGTGGCTCGCCGCGCGCTCGGTCGCGTGATCCCGTGCGCGGCCGACGTGGCCGGGCTGCCGCTATTCGAAGAGGCGTTCGCGAGCGGCGTGGCGGCGGCCGAGCTCGCGCTCACGCGGCTCGGTCGGCCACCCGCGGAGACGCTCGGATGAGCCAGACCGCGATCCTGGGCCACCCCGCGCGAGACTTCGCATGGTTCGTGGGCCCCGGCGTGCTCGCGGCCGTGGCCGCGCTCTGGCTCGGCCTGGTCGACCCGCGACCCGCGAGCGAAGAGGCCGGCCTCGGGCTGTGGATCGCAGGCGTGCTGCTCGTCGACGTCGCGCACGTGTGGGCCTCGCTCTACCGCACCTACCTCGATCCCGTAGCGCGTAGGCTGCATCGCAAGCGCCTCGTCGTCACCCCGCTGCTGTGCTTGTGGCTGGGGGTGCTGCTGCACCTCGAGTCGCCGCGCTGGTTCTGGGGAGTGCTGGCCTATGTCGCGATCTTCCACTTCATCAAGCAGCACGTCGGCTTCGCGATGATCTACCTGCGCGCGGGGGGCGAGACCCCTCGCGATCGCCGGCTGGTGGAGCTCGCGATCTGGGCCGGCACGCTCGGCCCCGTGCTGTGG
>JBFIJN010000263.1:0-12258 GCA_041600735.1 Nannocystaceae bacterium | reverse complement strand
TGACGGATCATGCTCGCCTTGTCGGCCAAGACCCTCGAGCGTTGCATCGCGGGTGGTGGGAAAAAGGACCAATTTGGAGAATGGACCAGCGAGCCCCACGCAGCGGGTCGGGCGGCGTCGCGAGGCGTGCGGGCGAAGGGCGGGACTGGGCGCTGGCGAACCTGCGTGGGAAGGTTCGGATGGGGGAGGGCTTGGCGAAGCCTGCGCGTGAAGGTTGGGATCGGGGGAGGGCTTTGGCCAAGCCTGTGGGTCGGCGTTGGGACCTACGGAGGGCTTGGCGAAGCTCGCGGGTCGGCGTTCGGAGCGGGGGAGGGGGCTTGGGGAAGCCCCTGGGCAATGTGCAGGATGGGGGAGGGCTTGGCGAAGCTCGCGGGCTCGGGCTGGGATCGGGGGACTGGGCCTAGCGAAGCTCCCGGGCGTTGGCGCGGGTCGGAGGAGGGCTTGGCGAAGCCTCCGCGCGGCTAGGGCCGGCACCGACGGGACGCTCGGCGTAGCCATGGCGGTTGCGGCTTGGATTCAGCGAGGGGCTTCCCCAGGGTGGCGGACCTGGGGAGCCGCACCGCGCCCACGTCGTGAGGGAGGCATTGGGTGGCCGGGTTGGCGTACACTCGTCGTGATGCGCGAAAGTGATGGCTTCTCGTTGGGTCGCGGGCTCGTGCTGGGGGTGCTGTCGCTTGTGGCGTGCAACGTGACCACCGGGGACGCGACCACCTTCGAGCCCCCTCCCACCACGTCGATCGGAAGCGGCCCCGGCGTCGACAACGAATCCACGGCCGCCACTGGCACTGCGACCGCGGTAGTGGACGAGACCAGCGCGGGCGACAAGCTAGACGCCCCCCCTCAAGATCCCGGGGGCTGCCAGTACATCGACTTCTTGTTCGTGATCGACAACTCGGCGTCGATGGCTACCTATCAGATGGCGCTGACCGAGCAGTTCCCCGAGTTCATCTCGCAGATGTACGACGCGTTGCCGCCGAACATCGACGTCCACGTGGGCCTCACCACCACCGACTTCGACACGGGGTGCGACGCGCAGGAGGCCACACAGAATTGTCAGTCCACTGCGACGCTCGCCGAGGTCCAGTCCCACTACATCCGGCCCGACATGATGAACGACGGGGGCAACGGCACGCAGGGCCGCTTGTTCTCGTTCGCGGGGCGGACGTACTTCGAGACCAACTCCAGCGAAGACCCGGCTGCGCTGTCGACTTGGTTCTCGCAGGCCGCGGTGGCGGCTGGTGAGGAAGGTTGCTCGTTCGAGATGCCGGTGGCAGCCGCCGGCTTTGCGACTCACCTGGCCAACGCGGTGACCAATGATGGCTTCCTGCGTGACGAGAGCGGGCTCTTCGTGATCTTCTTCCTCACGGACGAGCCCGACAAGTCGGTGGAGAGCGACGAGACCTATCGCGACATGGTGCTCGCGGCCAAGGCAGGGTGTGGCGGTGAGGCCTGCGTGTTCGTCAGCGGGCTGGTGCCCGATTGCATCGTGGGGGTGAATCAGAAGCTGTGGCAGTTCATGAACCAGTTCTCGGACGAGGAGCCGATCTGGGGCGACATCAAGCTCACCCAGCAATACGCCAACGTGTTTGGCGATGCGCTCGCCGGGGCAATCGCCGAGGCTTGCGCGATGGTCCCGATCCCGTGAGCCAACGGTGGGGATGAGCTTTACGTGAGCTTCACGCTCCGTAGATGGCAAGCGCCGGCGCCCGCGAGCAGGATGGGCTGCGATGCACCGAGCCACGAAGCGACCCCCATTCCTGTCGTCCATACTGCTGCCGAGTGCACTGTTGCTGATCGCGTGCAACCGCGGTGAGGGGCTCGAGTCTCCGGAGGTGGCCACGGAGCCCGCGGCGGAGATGAGTCGCGAGGGGGACCAGCCCCCGGTCGCCGCTCACCATCGAGGGGGCAAGAAGGTCGAGCGTCTGTGCGAGAAGCTGGAGTGCAGCGCCGAACAGCGCGTGCGGATCCAGAGCATCGCCGAGCGCTTGCGAGGCGAGCGCCCCAAGCCCCGGGGCGATCGGAGCGCGGCGAACGGAGCGCTGGCCGAGGCGTTCGGCGGTGAGCGCTTCACCCGCGCCGACGTCACTGCCTACCGCGAGGCCGTCACGCCCGACCTGGACGGTCTCGACGCCAAGATCGCGGCCGCGACGGTGGAGCTGCACGGGCTCCTCGAGGCCAAGCAGCGCGAGGCATTGGCGCTCGAGATCACACGAAGCGGCCTACCGTTGGTCCGCGGGTCGAAGCACGGGCCAAAGCGCAGGGGACGGCACCACGACGAGCGGGCGGGGGGCGAAGGGCATGGAGGCGGCGATCGTGGAGCTCGCGTGGCTGCCCGTCTTTGCGCCGAGATCGCGTGCACCGAGGCCCAACAGGCTCGGATCGCCGCGTTGATGCAGCCGCGGCCGGAGCCCGCGGAGGTTGCACAGACCGATCGCGACGCGCTGGCCGAGGCATTTCGCAGCGATGCGCTCTCCGAGGCAGACGTCACCGCCTACCTCGAGGCGTTGACCAAGGCTCGGGCCGCCCAACATGAGCGCCAAGCCACACGGGTGGTGGAGCTGCACGGCGCGTTGACCCCGGAGCAGCGCGGCAAGCTCGCGGAGCGGGTGGCGGTCGAGGGCCCCCGCGGGTTCGGTCTGCGTGTGGGCGGGGAACACCAGGGCAAGAAGGGCGGCCACGGCAAGAAGGGCGGCCGCGGGGGCAAGGGTGGTCACGCCAAGAGAGGCGGCCACGGCAGGAAGGGCGCTGGCGGCCTCGGAGGAGGGCACGGGGCTCAGGGAGTGGGCTGAGCCGCGATCCGGGGACTCTGGCCATGGCAGGTCCGGGTCCGCGGATTCGCGCGAGCAAGCGGGGACTCTGGCCATCGCGGGGCTGGGTCCGCGGCTTCGTGCGAGGATGAGCGCGGCGTGGGGGACGCGAGCGAGAGGCCGAGACACACACGAGGGCCGTGGCTCCGCATGCTGGTGGTCGGCGCGGCGCTTTGGGGTGGATACCGCCTAACCCGAGGCCCGCAGGTGGACACGATCGTGGTCGCGGCCGACACCGTGACCACGCTGCGCGAAGGGTTCCTGCGCCAGCAGGGGCGCGAGCCGTCGCGAGCGGAGCTCGATCAGCTGGTGGACGCGTGGGTCGAGCAAGAGCTGCTCGTTCGCGAGGCGCGGGCTCAGGGACTCGATCGCGCGGACCCGATCGTGCGACGTCGCTTGATCCAGAAGCTGCGCTTCGTGCTCGAGGATACCGACGCACGCGCGGGCGACGATGATCCCGGGGACGAAGTGCTCGCCGGGTGGTACCACGGGCACTCCGATCGTTATCGCCGTCCACCTCGGCGTGGCTTCACCCATGTGTTCGTGGCGGGGTTCGATGCCGACGCGGAAGCTCGGGCTCGTGCGCTGGTCGTCGCGCTCGCCGCGGGAACGGATCCCGCCCGCATGGGCGATGCCTTCCCTCTCGGCCGCCATCAAGGCCCCGCGGACCCTCGCGTGGTGGCCGATCGCTACGGTGAGGCGCTGGCCCAGGCGGTCGCAGCGGCGCCTCTCGGGCGCTGGATCTCGACGCGCTCGAGCTTTGGCTGGCACGCGCTACGCGTAGACGACGAGCGCCCGGGCGCGCTGCCGGAGCTCTCGGAGATTCGCTCGCTCGTGCTCGCGGACTGGCGGGTCGAGCGACGCGCAGCAAGCCTAGAGCGAGGTCTAGCCGCGCTGCGCGAGCGCTACGCGGTGGAGGTGGAGCGTTGAGGCGCTTGGCCTCGCGGTGGATGGCTGCACGTGGCGGCGGCGGAGCGTTGAGGCACTTGGCCTCGCGGTGGATGGCTGCACGTGGCGGCGGCGGAGCGCTGAGGTGCTTGGCCTCGCGGCGGCTAGCTGTACGAGGCGGAGGCGGAGCGCTGAGGCGCTTGGCCTCGCGGTGGATGGCTGTACGAGGCGGAGGCGGACCGCTGAGGCGCTTGGCCTCGCGGTGGATGGCTGTACGTGGAGGCGGAGCGCGGAGGCGCTTGGCTTCGTGGTGGATGGTCGTGGCGATCGGAGTGCTGTGGCTGGCTCCGTGTTCACCGGTGAGCGCCCACGAGTTTCGCCCGGCCACCCTCGCCCTGCAGGTCGACGTCGAAGGAGAGGTGAGCGTGCGCTTCGCTCCGCCGAGCACCACCGCACGCGGGCCGACGAGTGCTGCGCTACGCCCCGTGGCGCCCGAACACTGCACCGTGCTGGGGCCCCAGCGCTGGTCGTGTGGCGCAGTGGGTCTGGCGGGCACGCTCTCCGTCGCGGGTCTCGCCACCGATCCGGTCGACGTGCTGGTGCACGTGCGCTGGGCCGATGGGACCGAGCTCCGCGCCCGGCTCGATCCCGAGATGCCCGCGATCGTGCTGCCCCGCGGTGCGGTAGTGGCTGGGACCGGGGAGGCGCTCGCGGTCTACTTTGGGCTGGGGGCGGAGCACATCGCGGGCGGCATGGATCACCTGCTGTTCTTGCTCGCCCTGCTGCTGCTCGGCGGGGGCATCCGCGAGCACGTGCGCACCATCACCGCGTTCACCGTTGGGCACAGCATGGCGTTGGTGGTGCAGTCGCTGGATCCGCTGCTGCTACCGGGGCCATGGGTCGAGGCGTGCATCACGGCTTCGATCGCGATCGCGGCGGCCGAGGCTCACGCCATGGGAGCCGCGCCCGCGGGGCGTCGTACGGCTGCGTGGCCGTGGGCGCTGGGCTTCGGGCTCTTGCATGGGCTTGGGTTTGCCGGGGCGCTGGCCTCGGTGGGACTCCCGCCGGGGCAGCGGCTCGGGGCGCTGCTCGGCTTCAATCTTGGCGTGGAAGCGGGCCAGCTCGCGGCCGTGTTGACGTGCCTGTGCGTGGCCGCGGCGATCCACCGCGACGCTCGCGAGCGGCTGCGGCGAGGGCTCGCACTCGCGGTGGGCAGCGTCGCGGTGGCCTGGACCCTCGAGCGGATCGCCTCCTATTGATTCGAACCTCCGAACGAGTGTCATGCGATCGCACCCCTCCCACTCCCTCATTGCACCCTCGGCCTGGGTCGTAGCCCCATTGCTCGCACTCGCGTGCAGCGACCCCCCCGCGTCGCCCTCGACGGGCTCGGCCACGAGCACGGGCCCGAGCAGCAGCACCGCGGTCGCCGACAGCAGCGGGGGCTCCGTCGACCTCCCCGGGCCCGATGCAGGCAGCCCCCCGCATGCGTGCGACGACTACGAACCTCTGCGCAACCTCTACTGGGGCGATCTGCACGTGCACACCGCGTACTCGTTCGACGCATGGCTGCACGACGTGCGGGTCGACCCCGACCAAGCCTACCGCTTTGCCCAGGGCGAGCCCGTGGAGCTGCCCCCGCTCGATGCGCGAGGCAATCCCACCCAGACGGTGCAGCTCGATCGCGCGCTCGACTTCGCAGCGGTGACCGATCACGCGGAGTTCCTGGCGGAGGTGGAGGCCTGCATCACCCCCGGCTCCGCGGCCTACGACACGACGCTGTGTACCGACTATCGCGCCAACGCGAACGGGGCGCTCGTGACCTTCGGCCTCCAGCTGGGCCTGGCAAGTCCCGCCCGCTTCGCGCAGATCTGTGGCGAAGGAGCGGTCGACTGCCCGGCCCTCGCGCAAGAGGTGTGGCAGCGGACGATCGACGCCGCCCAAGCCCACCAGGACCACACCGCGCAGTGCCGCTTCACCACCTTCGTGGGCTACGAGTGGAGCGGCATGCAGTCACTGTCCAACTTGCACCGCAACGTGATCTTCCGCGGTGCGACGGTGCCGTCGCTGCCGCTGTCGTACTACGAGGCGCCGAGCGCCCAAGCGCTGTGGGACGGCCTGCGCTCGCAGTGCCTCGATGGGTTGTCTGGCTGTGACGTGCTCGCAATCCCGCACAACGCCAATTGGAGCAATGGCCGCTTGTTTCGGGTCGAGTACCCGGGGGCCGGCGGCGAGGCCGAGCAGGCTGCGGCTCGGGCTGCGATGGAGCCGCTGGTCGAGGTGTTCCAGCACAAGGGCGACAGCGAGTGCATCAATGGGGTGTCGGGTGTGCTGGGGGCCCCCGACGAGCTGTGCGACTTCGAGAAGCTGCGGGTGCCTCCCTTCGAAGACTGCCTGGATGGGGTGGGCTCGAACGGCATGGTGGGAGCAGGATGCGTGTCGCGCCGCGACTACCTGCGGGGGGCGCTGCTCGAGGGCCTGCGCGAGCAGGCGCGGCTGGGGGTGAACCCGTTCCAGCTCGGCTTCATCGCGAGCACCGACACGCACAACGGCACTCCGGGGCTCGTGGACGAGGACGGCTTCGTCGGTCACGTGGGGCGCGAGGACGGCGATGCGCTCTCACGGCTCACGGGCGAGGTCCCGGCGGGCCCGCGCAATGGCGCCGGGGGGTTGGTGGCGGTGTGGGCCCCCGAGAACTCGCGCGATGCGATCTTCGACGCAATGCGGCGGCGGGAGGTCTACGGGACCAGCGGTCCGCGCATGACCGTGCGGGTGTTTGGCGGCGCGGCGCTGCCCGAGGACCTGTGCGATCGCGGTGATCCGCTCGCGATTGCCGACGCGGTGGGCGTGCCCATGGGCGCGGCGCTGCCGGCCGGCGAGGAGGGGCCGCCGCGCATGTTCGTGTCGGCGCTTCGCGACCCCCTCGGTCTGCCGCTCCAGCGCGCGCAGGTGATCAAGGGCTGGATCGACGCCGCCGGCATGGGCCACGCCGAGGTCTACGACGTGGCCGGGGGCGACAACGGAGCGTCCGTCGATCCCGACACGTGCGAGCCCCAGGGGCGCGGGGCCGACTCGTTGTGCGCGGTGTGGACGGATCCCGAGTTCGATCCCTACGTACCGGCCTACTACTACGTGCGCGTGGTCGAGAACCCGCGCTGTCGCTGGAGCGCGCGCGACTGCCAGGCGCTGGGCGACGAGGCACCGCCCGTGTGCGCGGAGCTGCCCACCGCGATCCAGGAGCGCGCATGGACCAGCCCGATCTGGTTCGAGCCGGTCAGCCCTCGACGACGCCCTTGATCGCCTCGTTGAGGCCCGACCAGTCGGCGGGACCCACCGCGGAGTACTGCACGGTGTTGTGGCCGTCCGCGAACATGACCGTGCGGCTCTTGGTGATGTTGTAATACTGGTCCCACTCGCGGTTGCTGCCGTCCTCGTCGGGGGCGGGCACGACCACGGGGATCGAGATCTCGAGCTTCTGGCGCAGCGCGTTGGCCTGAGCCTGCATTCCGGCGACGTCCTTCGGGGTCACGCCCTTGCCGTCGACGATCTCGGTGACGACGGCGAAGGCCTTGACCTCGTCGCCGTACTTCTTGACGATGGCGTCGAGGTCCTTGAGGTCCTCGTGGAACTGCGCGTCGTCGAGGCTGCCCACGGCCATCAGCTTGGGGCTGCCACCGAAGCGACACACCTGGCAGTACTGCTCGCCGGACTCGCAATTGACGATGTCGAACGCGGTGAGCTTGCCGTCCTTGCCCAGGCCGCTATCGGCCAGCACACGGCTTGCGAGCTTGCTCTGCCAGGGATCGGGCGCGGGCTCGGCCTTCGCGGGCTCGGCCTTGGAGCCAGCGGCGCCGGCCGGCTGAGGGGTCTCGGCGGCAGCCGTCTTGTTCGGGTCGGCCTTGGTGCTGGCGTCCTTGCCGGATGCCTCCGGCTTGGCGCTGTCACAAGCGGGCGCCACGAGCAAGGCGGCGAGGAACAGGGAGACGCGGGACATGGGGATCCTCCTCGGAGCGAGCGTGATGGTGGTCGTGCGGGCCGCGAGCCCGGACGAGCGAAGGGGAGCATGGCGGGTTTTTGCGGCGATCGCCACCGGGGCCCGGATGCCGTTATCATCCCCGGACCATGCCGACCTCTCGACGGCAGTTCCTCGCGGCGTCGAGTGCGGGCTCGGCGATGTGGCTCGCCAGCGCCCGCGCGGGTGCTGCCCCGCCCAAGGGGGCTCGCAGGCCCGCCCCTGCCTCCACTGCGCCGCTCGATGAGGCGTCGGGCCGCGCGCTCGTGCAGAGCCCCGTGGCCAGCGACGCCGACCTGGCTCGACGCGCCGTGCAGGCCGCGGTCAAGGCCGGCGCCTCGTACGCGGACGCGCGCCTGGTGCTGCTGCGCAGCGAGACGGTGTCGGTCCGCAACGATCGCGCGCGGCCGGTTCGCCTGCGCGAGCGCTACGGCCTCGGGATCCGCGTGGTGGCCGACGGAGGCTGGGGCTTCGTGGCGATCCAGTCGCTGAGCGAGCGCGCGGTGATCGACGCGGCGGAGCGGGCGGTCGCGAGCGCTCGCGTGCAGGGCAAGCTCACCGCCGAGCTGGGCCAGCCGCTGGTACAGCTGGCCGCCACGCCCACGGTGCAGGGCAAGTGGGTGACCCCGCACGAGCTCGATCCGTTCGACGTGGCGCCGATCGACAAGGCCCAGCTGCTGCTCGAGGTGTGCGCGGCCGTGCGCAAGGTGCCCGGGGTGAGCTTCGCGGAGGCCAGCTTCGAGGCGGTCTCCGAGGACAAGATCTTGGTCACGAGCGAGGGCTCGGAGGTGCATCAGATCCTGTTTCGGGTGGAGCCCTCGCTCACCGCGACGGCGGTCGATGGGCGTCGCGGCGGGTTCGCCTCGTGCACCCACGATGCGCCGGGGATGCTGGCGGGCTGGGAGTACCTGCGAGACCTGCAGCTGCTAGGCGAGGCCGAGCGGCTGGGGCACCAGGCGGTGCGCAAGCTCCATGCCGGCCGCGTGAAGCCGGGGCACAAGCATGTGGTGCTGGCGCCGAGCAACCTGTGGCTCACGATCCACGAGAGCATCGGCCACCCGACCGAGCTCGATCGCGCGCTGGGGCTCGAGGCCGACTTCGCGGGCACGAGCTTCATGAAGCCCGACCAAACGGGGAGCTTGCAGGTGGGCAGCCCGGGCGTCCACCTGGTGGCGGATCGAACGCAACCCGGCGGCTTGGCCACGGTGGGCTGGGACGACGAGGCGGTGGCGGCGGGAGCCTGGGATCTGGTGCGCGACGGGGTGCTGGTTGGCTGGCAGACCACGCGCGACCAGGCGCACTTCATCGGCGAGACCGCGAGCCGCGGGTGTTGCTATGCCGAGGGCCACGACGGCGTGCCGTTCCAGCGCATGCCCAACGTGAGCCTTCAGCCCGGGCCCGAGGGCTACACCACCGAGGACCTGATCAACGCGACCGAGGATGGCGTGTACATCACGGGGCGCGGCAGCTGGTCCATCGATCAGCAGCGCCACAACTTCCAGTTCTCGGGCCAGACCTTCTGGGAGATCAAGCGAGGCCGCCTCACCCGGCCGCTACGGGACGTGGCGTACCAGGCCAACACGGTCGAGTTCTGGAGCTCGTGTGACATGATCGGAGGCAAGGGAACCTACCGTCTGCACGGCACCTTCGGCGACGGGAAGGGCCAGCCCATGCAGAGCAACGCAGTGAGTCATGGCTGCCCCCCCGCGCGCTTCATGGCCAACGTGCTCGACACCTCGGGAGACCCCTCGTGAGCCTCGACAAGTCCAAGGCCAAGCGCCTCGTCGAGCTGGTGCTGGCGCAGGCTAGCTTCGGTGATCTGCGGGTGCACATCACGTCGTCGCAGCGCGGACACCTGCGGTTTGGCGCGGGGCGCCCGACGACCGCCGGCGATGTGGACGGAGTCACCGTGGCCGTGACCGCCAGCAAGGATGGGCGCACGGCCACCGTGACCGGCGGGCGCACCGATGAAGCGGCCGTGTCCCTGCTGGTGCAGCGCGCCGAGGGGCTGGCGGGGCTCTCTCCGCTCGATCCGGAGCACATGCCGCCGCTGTCGAGCAGCCGGCCGCCATCGGTGAAGGCCGAGGACTCGGCCGTGGTGAAGCTGCGGCCGGCCAAGCGCGCCGATCTCGTGGGTCGTGCGATCCGTCGCGCCGAGGCGGACAAGGTGAGCACGGCGGGGATCCTCCAGCACGAGCACGTGAGCGAGGTCGTGGGCAACCGCGCCGGGTTGTTCGTGCACCACACCCGCACGCAGGTGAGCCTGTCGGCCACGTGCCGCACCGAAGATGGCACGGGCAGCGCGCGTAGCGGCTACGTCTCTCATGCGCTCGCGGGATTGCTGCCCGAGCGGCTGGTGGGCGACGCGGCGGAGCGGGCCACGCGTTCGCAGCTGCCCATGCGTCGCGATCCGGGGCGCTACCCGGTGATCCTGGCCCCCCAAGCGGTGGCCGATCTGCTGGCGTTCTTGGTGGATGGGCTCGACGCGCGACCCGCCGACGAGGGCCGCAGCGCGTTCTCGCGGGCGGGGGGCGGCACGCGGGTCGGCGAGCGCATGTTCGACGAGCGCGTGCGGCTGTGGAGCGACCCTGCCGACAAGACCAACCCCTCGCTCCCGTTCGATCACGAGGGCCGGGCCCACGAGAAAGTGAGCTGGGTCGAGGGCGGCGAGCTGCGAGCGCTGCACAACAGCCGCTACTGGGCCGACCAGAAGCGTCTCGAGGACCTGCCCAAGCCTTCCTCGCTGCACATGGACGGCGGCACCGACGAGCTCGAGGCCTTGATCGCGGGGTTCGATCGCGGCGTGTTGATCTCGCGGCTGTGGTACACGCGCATGCTCGATCCTCAGCGCTTGCTGATCACCGGGCTCACCCGCGACGGCACGTTCTGGATCGACAAGGGCAAGATCGCCGAGCCGATCCGCAACTTTCGCTTCAACGACTCCCCGCTGTCGGTGCTCGCGAAGCTGGTCGCGCTGGGCAAGCCCCAGCGCGCCGGGCTCTCGAGCGGGCGCGTGATGGTGGTGCCGCCGCTGGTGGTTGCCGAGTTCGAGCTCGCCAGCGTCAGCGATGCGGTGTGAGCGGGCCGCGGTCACCCGCGCGCGCGTCGGACTAGCTCGGCGTAGCTGGTGTCCGCCACCAGCCGCAGCCGCGCCTCGTCGAGCTGCTCGAACACGCGGCCCAGCCGATCGGCGCGGGCGCGCTCGGAGTGCTCGTGGTCGAACAGCACCAGCACGTCGAGCAGCTTGATCTGATCGAGCGGCCGCGCGGGGACGAAGCTCTGCCCGTCGGCATCGGTGTCGGTGTCGATGATGTAGCCGTGCTTGACCAGCTGGCCGAGCAGCTCGCCCACCCGGTCGAGCGGGAGGCGGAAGCGCTCGCCCAGCGCCTCGGGGGCTAGCCCCTGGCCGCGGCGGGCGTAGCGATCGCAGATTGCGAGGAGCAGCCGCGCGGCGGTGCGGCCCGAGTCGTTGGGCACCTCGATGCGCTCGCGGACGTAGCGGTTGAGGTAGCCCTGCAGCGCGATGTAGCGGCGCCGCTGCACCACGAACGCGATGTGGGCCCCGAGCAGCACGACCATCCACGACAGGTACGACCACACGATCAGGATCGGGAACACCGCCAGCGAGCCGTAGAGCCCCTCGTAGGTGCGCAGCGCAAAGCGGGTGGCGTAGTAGCCAAAGCCGACCTTGGCGACCTCGATGAGCACCGCCGACACCAGGCCCCCGGCCAGCGCGGCGCCCCAGCGCACCGAGGTGTGCGGCATGTAGCGGTTGAGCAGCACCAGCCCAACGCTGGTGGTGAGTACCGGCAACGCGAGGCGCGTGACCCCGGCGACGAGCGGCTGGGCCGCGCTGTAGAGCATGAGCGCGGGCCCGAGCGTGGCCAGCGTGTAGAACATGGTGAACTTCACCAGCAAGCTGCGGCGCCGGCTGACCCGCCACACCCGGTTGAAGGTCTGCTCGAGCGTGGAGAACAGCACGAACGCGATCGAGAGCGTGGTGAGGAAGCCCCACGCGCCGAGGTTGCCCACGTTCACCCGCGCGGCCAGGGCCATCGCCTGGTTCGCCATCTGCGTCGCACGCTCGGTCTCGGGCACGAGCGCGCGGAAGATCTCTACGAAGAGCTCATTGCCCGCGGCGGGATCCATCAGCCCTACGATGAGCAGCGCGACGCCGATCGTGGGCACCGTGGACAAGAGCGTGTGCATGGTGAGCAGCGCCGCCATGCCGCTGCTGCGGTCTTCGATGAGCCAGCGCCGCAGCACGAAGAAGGTCAGCAGCCACACGCGTCGCGCGCGGCTGGGCTCGACCTCGGGGAGCCGCGGGACCAGGCGACGACGCAGCTCGACGATGTGGTGGCGCAGCGCCGCGAGGCGATCGTCGGGGACCTGCGAGGGCAGGGCAGCGGCCCTGTCCTCGTCGTGGTCGTCGTGGTCGTCGTGGTCGTCGTGGTCGTCGTGGTCGTCGTGGTCGTCGTGGTCGTCGTGGTCGTCGTGGTCGTCGTGGTCGTCGTGGTCGTCGTGGTCGTCGTGGTCGTCGTGGTCGTCGTGGTC
>JBFIJN010000262.1:0-12269 GCA_041600735.1 Nannocystaceae bacterium | reverse complement strand
CGGCCTCGCCCGCGATCCCGAGGCACGCTGGTCCAGCATGACCGAGCTGTTGCGCGTGCTCGAGGAGCCGCGCTCCTACGCCGCGTGGTGGGGCACGGGCCTCGCGTGCGGCCTCGTGGGCCTCGGCGGCTGGGTCACGCTTCATGACGCGAGAGAGCCCGCGCCGAGCGTGTCGCCGAGCGTCGCGGCCGAGGCGGCGATCGATGGCCACGCGCCCTCCGAGCGAGCCCAGGCGCTGCGCGTCGCCGCCGAGATCGCAGCCGTCGGTCCCGACCCCGATGCGGCGCTCCGCGAGGTGCTCGAGGCCATGGTGCCCGAGGGCTCCGCGCTCGACGATCCTTCGCTCGAGGCCGAGGCGTGGCTCTGGCGCGGTCGCCTCACCGAAGACGCGACCTCCGTCGATCTCTATCGCAAGGCCTTCTTCCTCGCCCGCGAGGTCGATGTGCCCTCCACGTCGGCGCGCGCCGCCATCGCCATGACGACCGCGGTCGTCGGGGATCACGGGCAGGCGGTGGCCGAGTGGACGCGGCACGCGTGGGTGGACGTCGAGCGTGGCCCCGAGGATCGCAGCGCCGCGATCGAGGTCGCGGTCACGGCCGCATACGGGCGGGCGATCGCGATCACCGACGATCAGGCCACCGCCGCGCTGGAGCTCGCCACCGCGGTGGTGGGCGACGTGGAGCTCGACGACGGCGTGTACGTGGCCTACCAGCTGCTCCAGCTGTCGGCGGCGTGGCGTTCGATGCACGAGCCCGAGGTCGCGCTCGGCTGGGCGGAGCGAGCCGCCACCCTGCTCGACGCCGCGGCCGCGCCCGATCACCCGCTGCGCTGGGCAGCCGCCGAGGAGATCGGTCGCTCGCTCTACTGGATGGACCGCTGCACCGAGGGCATCCCGTACTTGGACCAAGCCCTGGCCGGCTATCGATCGCAAGGCAAGAGGGCGGCCGAGGCCCATGCGATGGCGCTGGCGCTCGTGGCCGAGTGTCTGAGCGAGCTCGGGCGAGCCGAGGTCGCGATGCTCGAGCACCGCAAGACCCTCGAGTACTGGGAAGCCGAGCGCCCCGAGATCGCGGTGCCTCGGCTGCGGGCGCACCTCGAGATCGCCCGCATCCTGGTCGAGCTCGGTCGCAAGGCCGAGGCCGAGGCCGAGTACGAGCTCGCGCTCGGCGTGGTCGATCCCACCGCGCCCGATCACTGGATGCGCAAGGATGCGCGCGAAGAGCTGGCCGCGCTGCGGGGCGAGTAGCCGGCGGCCCGCGCGGGCTCGTGCGAGGCTCGTGCGAGGCTCGTGCGAGGCTCGTGCGAGTGACGGCCGTCCGCGGTACGGTGCGCCGGGTCATGGGTCTATTCGATCGGTTTCGCAAGCGTGACGACGACGGTGATCTCCTCGCCACGCTCGGCGAGCTGGTCGCGCACGGGGACCAGGCGAAGCTCGAGGCGCTGTGTCGCCGGCGGGCCGACGCGATCCGCGAGGGCTTCGCGCAGTGGAAGCAAGTGCCGGCGGAGGTGCGGGCCGATCCCGCCGCCGTGCAGCGCTACGCGAGCACGCTCATCACCGTGGCCCAGACCTTCGCCCAGGCGCTGGGCGACCCCTCACTGCTCCAGCTGCTCGCCGGGCCGGCGCAGGACAACCCGATCGTGCAGTGGCAGGAGGCGATCGAGGTCGCACGCGAGGCGCTGGGCGAGCGCCGTCACGAGGCCGCGAGGACCGGTCTCGAGGCGATCTTGGCGACCACGGGCGGGCTCAGCGGCAGCGGGGCGGAGCGGCTGCGCGCGATCACCATCGGCTTGCTCGGGCAGGTGCTGTTCCACAGCGGCCACGTGCGCGAGGCGGTCGAGCGCTTCGAAGATGCGCTGACGCGCTGTGGCGCGCAGGCCGACGTCGAAGGCCAGGCCGCCTACCTGGCCGCGCTCTACGAGGCGCACCGCTGGCTCGACATGCCCGAGGTCGCGGCCGGGTTCGCGATGCAGCTCGCGGAGCTCCACGCCGCGGCCCAACCCGACGAGGCCCGCCACTGGCGCGGCCGCGCAGCGGTGGCCCAGGCCGGCGAGCCGCGCGTGCGGGTGTGGGTCGAGGTCGACGGCGAGCGACTCGATCCCGACGCGCTCCCGCCCGATCTCGTGCTCGACGGCACCGTGCGCTTCGTGTTCGAGCGCGACCGGTTGGGTCTCGGCGAGGTCGCGGCGCTGGTCGAGCGCGGGCGCGAGCTCGGTGCGCAAGGATCGCTGGCGGAGGCGCTCAGCTGCTTCGAACGCGCCACGCAGCTCGATCCCAACGATCCCGAGCCCGAGTACCTGCGCGGCCAGACCCTGCTGCACTCGCAGCGCTGGGCCGAGGCCGCCGCGGCCTATCGGCGCACCGAAGCGCTGGCCCCCGGCTGGTATCACTGTCGCACCGACGGTTGGCTGGCCGAGGCGCTCGCGGCCGGGAGCCTGCCGGCGGAGGCCTTCGAGCTGCTCGTGGCGCTCGAAGGCGACGCGCCGCCCCACGAGCAAGCGGCTGTGGCCGCCCGAGCCGTGGAGGCCTGGCCCGAGCTCGCGCCGCTGCGCCTGGCCCAGGCTCGCGCGCTCGCGCGGGCCGGCCAGCGCGAGGCGGCGCGAGAGGCCGCGGAGGCCGGCTTGGCTGCGGCCCAGGAGCCCGACGTCGAGACCCGCCTGTTGGTGGAGCTCGCCCAGCTCGCCGAAGGCGAGCCGCGCAACGTTCTGCTGCGGCGCGCGGTCGCTACGGGGGGCAACCGCGTCGCGCGAGCGATGGCGCAGGTGTTGCTCGCCATCGGCTCGCGTACCATGGCGCCGTGATGTCTCGCGCTGCCGCCCTCCTCCTCGCGCTGCTCTCGCTCGCTCCTGCCTGCAAGGACCGCGAGGACCCGGGGGCCACCGGGACCAAGGTCACCGCCGAGTCCGACTACGATGCCACCCAGCCGATCGAGGACGAGGCGTTTCGCTTTCGCCTCGTCTCGCCCGGCCCCGGGTGGAAGCTGCTGCGCAAGCAGGACATGCGCCGCATGCTGCCCGATGCCGTCGCGGGTGCCACCAGCGCGGGCGGCATCTTCGGCGGGGTGATCGTGGAGAAGCTCCCCGGCATGACCCTCGACAAGGCGGTCACGCTCGTCTCCGCCAACGTCCCGCAGGCCGTCGCCGAGCAGGAGGGCGAGATCACCTTCGCCGGCCTCCCCGCCCATCGTGCGGTGTTCACCGCCGAGATCGAGGGCTCGAGCTTTCGCTACCTTCGCATCCTGTTCCTGCGCGACGACTACCTCTATCAGGTGTTGACCTGGGGCATCACGAGCAAGGCCCCGCTCTCCGCGCTCGAGCCGTTCCCCGCCGCGTTCTCGCTCACCGAGGGCGAGATCCGCGGTGAGGTCGACGATCGCCCCCCCGTGCGGGTGGCCGATGGCGCCACCTGGCAGATCCGCGACGGCAAGTTCCAGAGCGTGGTCAGCGGCCTCGCGCTCGAGCCCTCGGGAACGTGGCGCTACCTCGTGGGGCAAGAGCTCGTACAGGTCAATGCGGAGGCCGAGCTCGCGCTCACCGACTCGGCCAATAGCGCCTACTTCGCGGTGATCTCCGAGCGCTACGAGAGCGGCGATCCAGCGGGCATGGTCGCCACCATTCGCAGCGGCCTCGCGACCAACATGGGCACGCCCGAGGAAGAGAAGACCCGCAGCGTGGGCGGGAAGGCGGTGCCGTTCCTGCGCTATCACACCGACACCTCGCTCGAGTTCCTCGTGGGCGTGATGACCGGAGACGGCGCGGTCACTCAGGTGCTGACCTGGTACCCGGCCGCCACGCGCGAGACCTCGGTGCCCGCCTTCGAAGCGCTGCTGACGGGGATGACCGTGCTGTCCGCGGCCGAGCGCGACGCGCTGCGCGAGCAGCTGCTCGCGCGCAAGGGGGTGGTCAAGCAGGCCGCGCCCACTTCGGCCTTCCTCGGCGAGCAGTTCCGCGACTTCCAGCACGAGGTCACCTGGACCCAGCCCCGCGGGCTCTACGACGTGCACCTGGGCGAAGCGGCGCGCGCCAACAGCCCCAACGCGGTGCTCTCGCTGCAGGCCCCGCTCGAGGCCGTGTATGCGCACCTCGAGGTGCTGGAGAACGATGGCGCGCGCGTGGGCTTCTTTCACGACAGCATCGCCGGCTCGTTCGAGGATCGTCGCGACGAGCAAGACATCGTCGACGGCGTGAACGTGACCCGCAGCTTTGGCCACCAGAGCCAAGGCGGCGTCGACTTTCGCTATGGCACGGTCTCGGCCGCCCACGGGGGGCACACCGTGATCATGACCGCGTGGGGTCCGGCCACGTCACCCACGGTCGCCGACTCCATCGATCGCGTGGTGCGAGGCGTGGGCTTCCCCGCCCGCCTGCCCGAGACCACCGTGAAGAGCGGCCGCTTCATCGATCATCACTATGGGATCGGCGTGGAGGAGCCCGCCGGCTGGGCGCGCAGCGACGCGACCCCCAAGGAGATCGGCCAGGGTCGCTTCACCCAGTGGAAGAAGGGTCGCGGCGAGCTGGGCCTGCTCACCGTGGTCTCGCAAGGCTTCTCCGACGAGCCCGAGTGGATGGCCTCGTTCGCCGAGCAGACCATGCGTGACTTGATGGCCAACCGGATCCAGCTGGGCAAGCCCGAGTCGAGCGCCGGCACCCTCGACGGCTACCCCTCGCGCCGTCTCGTCTACCCCGAGGCCCAGCTCGAGATCACGGTCCGCGATTCCTCGCTCACCATGCTCATCATGGCCAACGTCGACACCGACGTGGCCGATCGCTTCCGCCAGAGTCTGCGCTGGCAGCACGACTGAGGCGCGCGCCCTCCCGGCTTCGGGCACGCGATCGGGCGCGAATCCCGGCACGAAATCGCCGGCCCGCGCCCGCTCGCGGCGACTCGCGACGCGCTTCGAATTTCCGTACGACCGATCGGTAGACAACGCTCTCCCATCCGGTAGAATCCGCCGATGGACCTCTCTTTCTCCGCCGAGGACGAGGCGTTTCGCCGCGAGGTGCGCGCCTTCATCGAGCAGGCGTTGCCCAGCGATCTCGCAGCCAAGGCCGAGATCGACGCTCCGTTCGCGATGGAAGACACGATGCGCTGGCATCGGATCCTGCACGAGCGCGGGTGGGCGGCGCCCGGCTGGCCCGAGCGCTTCGGCGGCCCCGGGCTCTCGGCCACGCGTCGCTTCATCCTCACCGAAGAGCTCGAGCTCGCCGGTACTCCCGGGCTCTCGCCCTTTGGTCTGCTGATGGTGGGCCCCGCGATCATGCAGTTCGGCACGCCCGAGCAGCAGGCGCGCTTCTTGCCCCGGATCCTGCGCGGCGAAGAGGTGTGGTGCCAGGGCTACTCCGAGCCCGAGGCCGGCAGTGATCTCGCCTCGCTGCGCTGCCGCGCCGAGGACGACGGCGATCACTTCATCGTCAGCGGCCAGAAGACCTGGACCACCTATGCGCAGTATGCCGACTGGATCTTCTGCCTGGTGCGCACCAACCCCTCGGCCAAGCAGCAGGCCGGGATCACGTTCTTGCTGATCGACATGAAGTCCCCCGGGGTCGACGCGCGACCCATGCTCACCATCGGCGAGCAGCCCGCCTTCTGCGACACGTTCTTCGAGAACGTGCGCGTGCCCAAGACCAACGTGGTGGGCGCGATCGATGGCGGCTGGACGGTGGCCAAGGCGCTGCTCGGCCACGAGCGCACGCTGCTGGCCATGGTCGGCAGCTCCGGTCGCATGCTGCGTCGAGTCAAGCGCATCGCGGCGGCCACCATGCTCGACGGGCGCCCGCTGCTCGAGCACGACACCTGGCGCACCAAGATCGCACGCCTCGAGATCGAGCTCGAGGCGCTCAAGATGACCAACTATCGCGGGCTCGCGGGCGCACAGCTGGGTCGCGCCCCCGGCCCCGAGTCCTCGATCCTCAAGCTGCAAGGCACCGAGGTCAACCAGCAGCTCTACGAGCTCGCCATGGAGATCATGGGGCTCGATGCGCTCAGCTGGTACAACCCGAGCGGAGTGGTGCCCGCCATGGAGCAGGGCATCGCACCGCAGTTCTGCTACGCACGCGCCAACACGATCTTCGGCGGGTCCAACGAGATCCAGAAGAACATCATCGCCAAGTGGATCCTGGGCCTGCCCAGCGCGAACTGAGGAAGTGCGATCATGGATTTCGAGACGAGCCCCGAGCAGAAGCTACTGGCCGAGACGGTCGCCACGTTCGTCAAGCAGCGCTCCCCCGTCGAGCGCTTTCGCAAGCTCCGCGCCGCCCGCGAGCCGTGGGACCCCGAGGTCTGGGCGCACATGGGCGAGCTCGGCTGGCTGTCGGTGCCGTTCGCCGAGGAGGTCGGAGGCTTCGGCGGTGGCATGGTCGAGCTGTCGATCATCCTCGAGGGCCTGGGCCGTGCGCTGGCCCCCGAGCCCTACCTCGCCTCGGTCGTGCTCGGCGGCCTCGCCCTCGCGCGCGCAGGCGGGCCGGCCCAGCACGACCGCTGGCTGGCCCCGATGATCGAGGGCCACACCGCGCTCGCGCTCGCGTTTGCCGAGCGAGGCTCGCGGCACCACGCGGCGACGCCGGCCACCACCGCCGAGCGCAGCGGCTCGGGCTGGCGCATCCACGGCGAGAAGGTGTTCGTGCTCGGCGGTCACCAGGCGCATGCCTTCGTCGTCAGCGCCCAGACCCCCGACGGCCTGGGCCTGTTCATGGTCGAGCCCGACGGGCCTGGGGTCGAGCGTCAGCCGCTGCGCACCATCGACGGCCACGGCGCGGCGCGACTCCAGCTCACGGGCGCCACGGTCGACGATGATCACCGCCTGGGTGATCCGGGCGCGGCCGCCAGCGCGGTGCTCGAGCGCGTGCTCGATCTCGGAGCCGCCGCCGCCTGTGCCGAGGGCGTGGGGGTGGCCCAGACCATGCTCGACATGACCGTGGCGCACCTCAAGGAGCGCCGTCAGTTCGGCGTGCCGATCGGCGCGTTCCAGGCGCTCCAGCACCGCGCCGTCGAGATGTTCGTGGCCGTGCAGCTGCTGCGCTCGATGCTCGTGCTCGCCACCGTCCACGCCGATGAGCCCAACGACGCGCTGCGGCGCCGCTCGGTGAGCGCGGCCAAGGCCAAGCTCGGCAGCTCGGGTCGCTTCGTCTCGCAGCAGGCGATCCAGCTCCACGGCGGGATCGGCATCACCGACGAGCACGACATCGGCCTCTACTTCAAGCGCATGCTCGCGCTCAACGCCATGCTCGGCGACGAGTCGCACCACGTGCAGCGGCTCGCGGCGCAGCCCGGCTTCGCCAGCTGAGCCGCGCTCGCGCCAGCGCCTCCGAGGAGTGCTACACCCCACCCTGGTGGCGCGCTCCCGCGACTTCGATCTCGACGAGGCCCTCGACGCCGCGGTCGACCTGTTCTGGCGCCAGGGCTATGCCGTAACCTCGGTGCGCCAGCTGTGCGAGGCCATGGGGATCCAGGCCGGCAGCTTCTACGCCGCGTTCGAGAGCAAGGAAGCCTGCTTTCGCCGCGCCCTACAGCGCTACGTGCAGGTCCAGCTGCCCGCGCTCGCCCCGGGGCCCGAGGCCATCAGCGCGTGGTTCCGGGCGATCACCGCGGCCTCGCGCGGGGGCAAGGGCTGCCTGTTGGTCAACTCCGCCGTGGAATCGCCCGGCCTCGACGAGCCCACGCAGATCGAGGTCTCCGCGCGATTGCGCGGGCTCGAGGCGTTCTTCACCGCGTGCCTGCACGGGCGCGAGTCGGCCAAGGCCAACGCAGAGCTGCTCGCGGCCACGGTGGTCTCGATCCACGTGCTGGCCCGCAGCGGGGCCTCCACGGCCAAGCTGCGGCGGATCGCCGCGCGGGCGCTCGAGCTCACCGGCCTCGACGTGCGCTGACGCTCATCCGTCCACGCCCACCCTCGAAATTCCCCGCTGGACTATTCTTTAGCGATCGTTCAAATATTAGCTCGTGCTTGGAAACGCCTTCGCCATCTTCGTCGCCGTGGCCCACGTGCTCTTCATGGTGCTCGAGACGTTCTTGTGGACCAGCCCCGGGGTACGCAAGCGCTTCGGGCAGACGGCGGAGCAGGCCGAGGCCACCAAGGTCCTCGCCGCCAACCAGGGCGTCTACAACGGCGCGCTCGCGGCCGCGCTCGGGTGGTCGGTGGTCACCGGGCAGGTCGCGACCACCACCGTGCTCCTGGCCTTCGTGGTCGTGGTGGGCGTGTACGGGGGCTTCAGCGCCAAGCGCAGCATCTTGTTCATTCAGGCGCTGCCGGCCGCGCTCGCGCTCACCTTCGTCCAGCTCGGCATGTAGCGCCCCCGGCCCTCGCGCGGGTCGAGGGCGGTGTTATCGTCGCCGCCGAACGTGACGAACGAGCCCCCGGACGCACGTACGCGCTCGCGCCGGATCACGGCGCTCGCCCTGGTCTTGCTGGGCCTCGTGTGGGTATGGGCCGCGCCGGGCCTCGTGAGCAGCAACGACGGCTCACACCTCGCGCTGGCCCGCGCGCTGGTGCTGCGCGGTGAGACCAGCCTCGAGCAAGAGGTCGCGCTCACCCTGTGGGTCGACCGAGCGCGTCGCGACGGACGCGACTACTCCGATCGCCCGCCCGGTACCGCGCTGCTGGCCGCGCCCGCGGTGTGGCTCGGTGCGCAGCTCGACCCCGTGCTGCTGCGCGCCAGCCTCGAGGCCAAGGAGGTCGTGGTCACTCCCGCCGCGCCGCGCTACGCCGAGACCTATGCCGCGCGAGTCCAGCGGCTCCAGCGACCGCCCCGCGTCGCCGCGCCGCCGCTGCTGGCCCTGCAAGGCACCGCGCTCGCGCTCGCGCTGCACTGCGCCCTGATCGGCGCGCTCGGGGTCGGTGCGGTGCTGTGGCTGCTGCGTCGTCGCGGCGCGAGCCCGCTCGCGCAGCTGTTCGCCGCCGCCACCCTCGGCCTCGGCTGCCTGTGGGGCCCGTACTCCACCGTGCTGTTCTCCCATGTCACCGCGGGGACGCTCGCGATCGTGTTCGTGCTCGCGCTCGAGCTCGGCGCGGGCGAGCGCACCGCCGCAGGCGGGTACCCGCCCGCTCGCCCCGGGCCGCTCGTGGCAGCGGGGCTCGCCGCAGGCTGGGCGGTGAGTGCCGACTACCTCGTCGCGCTGCTCGTGCTCGGCCTCGGTCTCGCCACCGTGGCGCCGCGCCGGATCCCCGCGCTGCTGCCCTGGCTGCTGCTGGGCGCCGCGCCGATCGTCGTCGCCACGCTCGCCTACCATGCCGCCGCGTTCGGATCGCCGTGGAGCCTCGGCTACGATCACCACGCCAACTTCGCGTTCGCGCGCGAGCGCAGCACCACCTTCGGCGGTGATCCGCTGCATGGCCTGTGGTCGCAGTGGGGCCTGGGCGAGGGCGCGGGCGTGCTCGCGCTCGCCCCCGTGATGCTCGTGGGCGTGGTGGGTCTCGCCGCTCATCGCGAGCGCCGCTGGTTGCTCGCCGCGCTGCCCTGGATCGCGCTGCTCGCCGCCCACCGCACCCCCGTCGGCGGGGCCGCGCTCGATCATCGCTATCTCGTGCCGCTCATGCCCGTGCTCGCCGTGGGCCTCGGCCTCGCCTGGACGCGCGCGACCGCAGGCCCGCTCACGCGCGCACGCATCCTCGGCGCCCTGCTGCTCGCCCTGGCCACAGCCTCGGCGGTGCTCACCTGGCTGCACGTGTACGCGGTATGGACATGACCGCGCCCGCCCCGAGACCCAAGCGCTGGTGGACGGGCCCGTGGGGCTGGGTCACCACCACCTACTTCGCCGAGGGCTTTCCGTACACGATCGTCAATTCGGCGGCCGACGCCCTGTTCACCGTGATGGGCATGAGCCTGTCCACGCTGGGGCTCACCACCATCTTCCACCTGCCGTGGAACCTCAAGTTCTTGTGGGGCCCCTTCGTCGACCAGTACGAGACCAAGCGCCGCTGGTTGCTGGGCTGCGAGGTGGTGCTCTGCGCACTGCTGGCCGTGCTCACCCTCGCGGGGGGCGTGGACGCCCCGCTGTGGATCCTCGCGGCCGTGTTCATGACCGTGGGGATCGTCTCGGCCACCCACGACATCGCGATCGATGGCTTCTACCTCGAGGGCCTCGATGTGGCCGGCCAGTCGCGCTACGTGGGCTACCGCGCGGCGGCCTTCCGCCTGGCGATGCTCGCGGTCAACGGGCCCTTGATGGTGCTCGCCGACATGCACGGCTGGCGTGCCACGTGGCTCGTCTCGCTGCTCGCCATGATCGCGCTCACCACCTATCACGCGCTGGTGCTGCCGCGTCCCGAGACCCGTCAGCGGCCGGGGATCGAGCTGTGGCGCCGCGCCGTCCAGCCGCGCGTGGTGCTGCCGCTCGCTGCCATCATCGCCCTCGGCACGCTCGGCTACGCCCGCGGCTGGGGCCAGGAGATCGGGGCCGTGTTCGCGGCCGTCCCCGTGCTCGGTGCGATGTCGCTACCCGGCTGGATCGGCCTGGGCCTGCTGCTCGCCGTGCTGCTGCTGCTGGCCAGCCTGTCATGGGTGCGGCGCCGGCTCGAGCGCTCCGGCTCCGCGTACACGCGCTCGTTCGTCGTGTTCCTCGACCAGCCGCGCGTGGGCTCGTTGCTCGCGTTCGTGCTGCTGTTTCGCACGGGCGAGTCGTTCCTGCAGAAGATGCGCTGGCCGTTCCTCCACCGCGAGCTCGACCTCGGCCTCGCCGCCTATGGCTTCGCCAACGGCACGGTGGGCTTGCTCGCCACGTTCGTCGCCACCCTGCTCGGCGGCTACCTGATCGCGCGGCACGGTCTGCGCCGCTGGCTGTGGCCGTTCTTGCTCGCGCAGAACGTGCTCAACCTCGCCTACGCTGGTCTCGCGCTGTGGCCCGAGCCCGCGGAGATCGGCCTGTTCACCATCACCACGGTGGTGGCCGTGGAGCACTTTGGCGCAGGCCTCGGCACCGCGGTGTTCATGGTCTACCTCATGCGTTGCTGCGATCCCGCGCACAAGGCCGCGCACATGGCCCTGCTCACCGCGCTCGCGAGCGTGGGCTTCACGCTGGCCGGGGTGGCCAGCGGGGCCCTCGCCGAGGTGATGGGCTACGGCCCCTACTTCGTGCTCACGTTCGTCGCCACCTTGCCGAGCATGGCGCTGGCGTTCGTCGTGCCCCACCTCGAGCGCTGAGCCGCTGCATCGAGTGGTGCCGAGCGAATGGCGCTGTGTGCGCTGCCTCCGCTTCGACGCCGCGCGGCAACCTCCGATCTTTGTCGAGTTGGGGGCGTAAGCGGGACGATCCGTCCCCGTTGGGCCGCTCACGAGCGACTTGCCGGTGGGGCCACGCTCGGTCGTCCGTCCACTCGCGGCCCGTGGCCGTTCTCGACGGCTCGGTCTGCGCGGATGCCCTGGCCGGTGTCCGAGGCCCGCCTGGTGTACCCTAGACTTCCCCCCCGCCCGACGGCTCAACGTGACTCCTCTGCTCGCTTCATTCCTGCTCGTGGTGGCACCGCAGGCCGAGGCCCTCGGTGCCGCAGGCGATGACCCCGGAGGGCCGCCCGAGCGCGCGGCCGCGGCCTCGCCCACGACGGCCGAGCCCGTAGGAGACGAAGACGTGAAGGCCAAGCCCGCCGACCAAGACACGGACTTCGGTCCGTTCTTCGTTGGCGACGCGCCCTCCGACACCGCCTTCGCCACCGAGCCTCGCAAGAGCAAGGCGCCGCGCTTCTCGGTGGGCCAGGGCGCGTTCTGCTTCGTCGACGGCAGCCACTGCAAGGCCTCGTTGATCGCCGACGCCTCGGTCGCCGCCGGCCTGCGGGCGCCCGCCAGCAACAAGGGCCCCGACATGCCCTACTCGCACTTCGGCTTCCGCGGCGGCCTGGTGGTACGACCGCTCATGTGGAAGCGGGCCTGGCACCCCTGGGGGATCGGTGTCGTGGGCGGCTGGTCGCTGGGCACCGGTTCGGTCGCGGTCGAGTCCACCAACGACGGCCTCAAGAAGGAGGAGACCGAGCGCACCCCCGCCACGCGCTTCGGCCTCGTCAATCAGCTGTGGCTCTCGCAGCGACCGCACGCGCTGCACATCGACTTCACGCTCGGCGGCGTCCGTAGCCCCGTGCTCACCTCGGGCATCCCGCTCATCGGCACCCACGCCGAGGTCGCGTTCGGCTGGGGCGGCTGGGGTGCCCTCTACGCGGCGGGCGACTTCCTCGATCAAGACACGCGCGTCAGCTTTGGCTTTCGCGCCCACGGCATCGCAGCCGGGCCCATCATCGCGCTCGCCATCCTCGGCGCGGCCCTGGGAGGTGCGCTGTGATCGCTTCATT
>JBFIJN010000261.1:0-12312 GCA_041600735.1 Nannocystaceae bacterium | reverse complement strand
TTGATCGATTGTCGGAGGTGCATGGTGGTGGTCTCATCCACGAGGTCATGCGAGCCGGGGTCGCGGTTCACGATCCCGCGAAGAAAACGGCCGCTCGTGTGCGGCCGCGCCTCAGCCCGTCGCGTCGATCGCCTGCGATGCACGCTCCAGCGCCTCGATCGTCTGCTCCACCAGCGGGGCCGGCTCGAGGCTCGAGAGTCGCTGCCGCAGCAGCGCCCGCGCCCGCGACAGGCGGCTCTTCACCGTGCCCACGGGAATGCCGAGCTCCTCGGCGATGGCGAGCAGCGGACGCTCGTCGAGGTAGTATTGCTGCACCACGGGCCGGAGGTCGTCGGGCAGCGAGCCCACCACCTGGATCAACAGTCGCAGCTGATCGGCCTGCGCGAACGCCCGGCTCGGCGAGCTGATCAAGAGCTCGGGGCGCTCGTCTGCGAGCGGCTCGATCGCGCGCTCGCGCGGGAGCGCCGAGAGTCGCTGCAGCAGCAGGTTGCGCGCGACGCCGAACAGGAACCCGCGAAAGGCCGCGTCGTCGCGCACCCGATCGCGCGATCCGATGCACGTTTCGAACGTCCGCTGGGTGAGATCATCGGCGTCCTCGGGCAGCCGCGCGTGAAAGTACCGATGCACGCCCACGAGATAGCGCCGCACCAGCTCGTTGCCCGCGACCGCGTCGCCCTCCCGCCAGCGGGTCAGCAGCTCTACGTCGCTCGACGCCCTCGCACCCACCCATCTACGGTACCCCAGTCCGGGAGCCACTCGAAGGCTCACGACCTCGACGATCGGAAGCGCCGCGTGTCGTGGGCGACTAGAAGCGCCCCAGCATCGCGAGGCCGGAGGGGGTCGGGACGACCGTGGCACTCGCACCGCCGCCGAGGCCGATGCCGAGGCCGAGCAGCGAGGGCGCGGCGCTGAACAGGGCCAGCGCCCGCGAGGCCTTGGCGGCGACCTGCTCGCCGTCGATTGCATCTTCGGGGCTCGCGTCGCGGGCGAGGACCCGCGACCACTGGCTGCCGGCTCGCGCGGCATCGATCGCGGCGGCGACGAACAGGCCGCCCGCCATGCCCAGGGCCACGCCGGAGCTGACGACGAGGGCGCGCTGGCGCACCGCGACCCGGGCCGGCTCGACGCGAACGTCGGAGAGGATGCGAGCGCCGAGCAGGGTCAGCACGCCGCCGGCCGTCCCCACGACGACCCCGGCCACGATCGGACCGACCTCGTGCCCGATCTTGGTCGAGGTGCCGTTGCGGCCGGTGTCGAGGAAGAACGGCTTCACCGGTCGCAGCATGAAGAGGGGCGCGGCAACGCCGAGCATGCCACCGACGCCGACGAGCACGCCGCCCGCGGTGCTGCGCCGACGGTCGCGCACGCGGGTGGCCGCCTCGGGCTCGAACAGGTGGGTCAGGCGTGGCTCGAGCTTGGGCGCATCGGGGTCGCGTAGCTGGAGCTCGGGCGCGGGGTCGAGCTCGGCTGGGGCGGACTCCTCGGTCAGGACGGGCTCGGGCTCCGTGGGTGCAGGCTCGGGCGCCTCCGCGGCGGCTGGACTTGGCCCGGCCTCGACGGCCGCCTCTGCGGCTTCGGGCCCTTGCGGGGCCGCAGCGACCGGAGCAGTCGACGAGAGCGAGAGCGCGATGTGGAACGCAATGAACGGGCTGGGCATGTCGATGATGGGGATCGAGGGTTGACGCGCCACAGCCCCACGCTCGGCGCACCATTGAAGTAGCGCGCCAACGCGACGATCTCGTGCGAGGAAGATGAAATTGGAGCTCGAGTCGATGTGAGCCGTCGTGGCCCAAACGACCCGTCGAGCTACGGAATGCGCGACCAGAGCGGCTGCGTGGCCCACAAGGTGGCAAAGAAGAGCGCCGTACGGCGCTTCTTCTTGTTCCACAGGGCCTTGGCCTGACCCACGAGGAAGGGCCGGGCGAGGAACGCCTCGGCCACCTGCACCGACTCTCGCTGGTTCACCGCAATGAGCCCTTCGTGGGTGGTGGCGCCGCGCAGCGTTCGTCGGCGGCCCTCGGCAATCCAGCGCTCGGCCAGCTCCTGCGCCTCCTCGAGCAGCTGGCCGTGGGGCACGACGCGCTCGACGAGGCCGATCTCGAGCGCCTCTGCGGCACTGGGAACCCAGCCTTCTTCGCCGAGGATCCGCGCCGCGGTCTCGCGGCCGAGCAGATCCGGGAACAGCACGCTCGAGCAGCCCTCGGGGGGCACGGCCAGGCGCGCGAAGGGGGTGGAGAAGGTGGCTCGCTCGGACGCCAGGATCGCATCGCACAGCACCGCCGAGGTGACACACGCGCCGATCGCCGGGCCGTTGACCGCCGCCAGGATCGGCTTGGGGAAGTCGAGGAACGAGCGGAACAAGCGCTCGTTGTGCTCGATGATCATGGCGCGCAGCTTCTTGGGGTGCATGAGCGCGACGGTGGAGCCAAGGTTGACGCCCGCGCTGTAGTAGGGGTCGGTGCCCGTGAGGATCACGGCCTTGGTCGCGGGGTCGGCCGCCGCGGCGGACATCGCCTCGCGAAGCGCGTCGAGCATGTCCAGCGTCCACCCGTTGAGACGGCGCGGGTTGTTCATCGTGAGGGTGGTGACCCCGTCGTGGAAGGTGCGGAGGATCAGGTCGGTCGGCATGGGCTCGCTGTCTGCTGCGAAGTCTCGCACGAGGCGCTCGGGCGAGCTCGATGGCGGGTCCGCGACCTCGACGCCGCCCGGGGCGGCTATCATGGGAGCCGCAGCGGCGAATGAGGACGGGTCCACGCAATCCTGCGAGCCTCGGGGGCGGGCGGCTCGCTCTGCGCCGAGCCAATGCCGAGGGGAGTCGCGGGTGAGCGGCGCGCTTCGGTCGGCGTGGATCCTCGGGCCTCGCCCCGACGGCGTGTTCGTCCTCGGTGCGCCCGTGCTCGCGCTGCTGGTGATCCTGCCGCTGTCGTGGTGGATCCCCTCGGAGGCGATCTGGCTGGCCGTGATGACGTTCGGCTCGGTGGGGCACCACGTGCCCGGGTTCTTGCGCACCTACGCCGACCGCTCGCTGTTCTCTCGCTACCGCGCGCGCTTCGTGGTGGCGCCGATCGTGGTGTTCGCGGCCGCGTGGTGGTTCGCGGGGCACGATCTCCACGCGGTGCTGCTGGTCTCGCTCGTGTGGAGCATCTGGCACGGGATGATGCAGCACTACGGATTCATGCGGGTCTATGACGCCAAGGCCGGCGTGATCGACCGCAAGGCGGCCCGCATGGATCTGGCGGTCACCGTGAGCTGGTTCGCGCTGTGCTTGTGCTACGGCTCGGAGCAGGTCGGATCGATCCTGGAGGGTCTGGCGAGCGTGGGCTTGTTCGGCGTGCCGCCGGCACTGGTGCGCGCCGCAGGTCCGATCGCGCTTCTGGTCACGGCTGCGATCACGACGGCCTATCTCCTCCACCAACGCGCTCGCTATCGCCGCGGCGAGCCGGTGAGCGTGCAGAAGCTGGTGCTCCTCGTCTCGACCGCCGCGCTCTTGTGGTTCGCGCGCGTGTTCACCACCGACCCGTTCCTCTCGGTGGCCCTGTTCGAGGTGCTGCACGACGTGCAGTACCTGGCGATCGTGTGGGCGTTCAATCGGCGCGTCGTGGACCGCGGAGGCGGCGGTGGGCCGCTGGCGCGGGCGCTGTTTCGCGGCGGTCTGCTGGCGCCGCTCCTCTACATCGGGCTATGCGGGGCGTGGGGCGGCCTCGCTTGGTTCGCCCACGGGCTGGGCGAGCCCTCTGCGCTGGAGCGCGGGCTGACGGCGCTGCTGGTCACCTCGGGGCTGCTGCACTTCTACTACGACGGCTTCATCTGGAAGGTGCGCCAGCGGGCCGTCCGCTCGGGTCTCGCCGTGGGCACGCAGGACGCCGACGACGATGACCGCGGACGACCCCGTCGCGATCTGCTGCACCTCTCGATCTTCGTCGCCGTGCTCGCGGCGCTGTACCGCAGCGAGCAGCGGGCCGATCGGCCCTCGGATCTCCAGAGCGCCGAGGCGATGCTGGCTTCGGTCCCCGACAGCATGACGGCCCGCCGCAACCTGGGCGCGGCCCTGGCCACGCTGGGCCGCGTGGAGGAGGCCGAGGCCCAGCTGCGCGCCGCCGTGCAGCTGGCCCCGCGGGTCGTCGAGACGCACCTCGTGCTGGCGCGGCTGCTGATCGACACGGATCCCGAGGCGGCCAAGCGCGCCGCACGAGCAGCACTCGCGATCGATCCCTCGCGCCCGCAGGCCCACGTGGCCCTCGCCGGCGCCGAGCAGCGGCTCGGTCAGCTGCCGGCGGCCAAGCAGGCGCTGCGCACCGCGATCGCGCTCGGCGACGAGTCGGCCGAGACCCTCGGCATGCTCGGGCTGGTGCTGGCGCGGACCTCCGACCACGACGAGGCGCGCCGCTACCTCCAGCGAGCGTCCCTCGCCGCGCCCCACGACGTTCGCTTCCCCTTCAATCTCGGTCTCTCCTACGCGGGCACGGGAGAGTGGAGCGAGGCGATGCGCGCGTTCGAGCGGGCGACCGAGCTCGCGCCCTCGCTGGCCGCGGCTCACAATTCGCTGGGGGCGGCGTATCTGCAGCTGGGCCGCCGTGCGGACGCCGAGCGATCGCTGCAGACCGCGCTGCGCCTCGATCCGGGCCTCGAGCACGCTCGCCGCAACCTCGAGCAGCTGCAGCGTACGCGCTGAGCTCGTTCGTCGTACCACGCCCATCAATGCCAGGAGATGTTCTGGGGCCGTGCACTACACGGACGACGTGCACAATCGCGCATCGAGGCGGCGATTCGTACGTATTCGGCGGCTACGGCACCATTCACGAAGCGGCCACGATCTCATCATACTTGCGCCCTGCGCGCATACAACGAATCACTTGAGCCGATCTGCGATCGACGATAAGCCTGCGACCCGTGAGCGCTGCGCTCACGCGACAAGAAGTAGGACAGATGATGCGGAACAAGACACTTGGGATCTTCACTCTCCTCGCCGTCGGTTGCTATGCCGGCATCGACACCGACGATGTGGAGAGTCGAGATTTCGACGATACGACGCTGGAGATCGTGGAGAACCTGGAGATCGCGGGCTTCCCCGAGCACGAGATCGGGATCCTCGCCGACGGCACGGTATTCGTGGGCATGGACGCGGTGGTGAGCCTGGAGGCCTCGCGCGAGCTCGCCGGGATCGTCGGCGAGCCGGGGACCAACGACTTTCGTCAGTACCGCACCACCAACCTCGTCGATGCATCGATCGGGAACATCTGCGTGGATGGCTCGGATTTCGAGAGCACGCAGAACCTGAGCATCGGCCTGGACAACGCGATCGCCAACTACAACGGTCAGAATCTCTCGTTCGTGATGACGCGAACCAGCGGCAACAACGCGGGCTGTGATGCCGTGATCATCGCAGACAGGGTCGGCGGAGGTGGTGGCTCGGCCGGGTTCCCCTCCGGGGGCCTGCCCTACTGGGAGATCAACATCGGCAACACGATCGCGAGCTACGGCGTCGCGGTGGCCACCCATGTGATCACCCACGAGCTGGGGCACTGTGTGGGGTTCCGTCATACCGACTACTTCAATCGCTCGATCAGCTGCGGCGGGCAGGCGAGCAACGAGGGCTCGGGCGGCGTGGGTGCGATCCACATCCCCGGCACGCCAACCGGCGCGGTCGAGGACGGGTCGGTCATGAACTCCTGCTTCCACCTGGGCAGCACCGGCGTCTGGACGAGCAGCGACGAGGACGCCCTCGCGGCGCTGTACGGCGGCGGTGGGGGCGGAGGCGGCGGCGGTCCCGTGTGTGGCGATGGCTCGTGCAGCGGGGGCGAGAGCTGCGGCTCGTGCGAGTCCGATTGCGGAGCCTGCCCGGCGTGCGCCCCCAAGGGTGCGTCGTGCACGAGCGACAGCGACTGCTGTGGCAACAAGTGCAAGGGCGGCGGCAGCAAGACCTGCAAGTAGCACGTGTGCCACGAGCGAAGGCCTCGTCACGACCCGTCATGGCGAGGGCCGAGCTAGCCGCACAGCTGGGCTAGCGCCAGCATTCCATCGGTGGTGGAGAAGATCCCCGTGACCTCGTCGTCGTCGACGATCACCACCGCGCCGTAGCGGTGCTTCCCCATGGTGCGGGCCACCTCGGAGAGCGGGGTCGTCGAGGGCACGTGGTAGGGGTCGCGCGTCATCGCGTCGGCCACCTTCAGCTCGTCGAGGAAGGCGGTGCTGCGCGCCTTGAGCACTGCGATGTCGCGCTCGCTGACGATGCCTACCAAGCGACTGCCCCGCATCACGGGCAGGTGTCGAACCGCGAGATCCCGCATGCGGAGGCTGGCCTCCGCCAGGGTCTGATCGTCCCCCACCGAGTAGGCCACCCGTGTCATGTGCTCGCCGATCGTCGGTTTCGTCATTGCACGAGAAAAGATAGCGAACGCAGATCCACGCGGCGTGCAGGTTGGCCAGAACCGGCATCGCGTGAGGGGCTGCGAGCGTGAATGCACGATCGTCGGAGGCATGCTGGCGCGGCATCCGCCCGGCGGCCGAACCTCGCTCGTCGGTGCTGTGCATGCGGCTACGCAGGCGTGCGAGCGGTCCGAGGCGCAGGCCCCCGCGGCGAGGCCGTGGCCCTCGAGCGGACCAGGGTAGCCCCACGCCGCGTTCGCGAGCCCACCCGCGCTCCCCGGCGGCCATGCTCGCGTTCGTGGTCGGGGTGCCGTACCGTTCGGGCGCTCGCGACGGCGCAGACCAGGACCCCACCGCGCCGGCCTCTGCGTCGCCCCATCGCCCATGCCCGTTCACGCCCGTCGCCGTTCACCCTCCCTTCCCTTCGCGCTCGCGCTCTCGCTGGGCCCCGTGGCCTGCGGCCGCGGACCCGCAGAGCCACAGCCGCTGCCGCCGGGCGGCGACGCGGCGCCGCAGGCCGAGGTCGAGGCGCCCCCCGCGGCGACCGACGCCTGCCGCAACTGGAGCGACCTCGACGTCGCCAGCCTGCCCGAGCTGCCCGCGACGCCGTACACGGCCACGCTCGAGCAGGTGTGGCGCATCGTGCTCGAGAAGCACTACGACCCCACGCTCGGGTGCCTCGATTGGCCCGCGATGCGGGTCGAGTACGGCGCCAAGCTCAGCGAGGCCAAGGACGACGCGGCCGCGTTCGCGATCATGGCGCAGATGCTCGGACGGCTGGGTCAGAGCCACCTGGCCGTGGTGCCCCCGCGCGAGCGCATGGCCGGTGAGCCGCGCGCGGCGGTGAAGTCGGGCGACGCTCGCGTGCCGATCGAGGTGCGGGTGCTCGGCGGCGAAGCGATCGTGGTGCGCAACGCCCTCGAGGGCAGCAAGAGCGGGATCCCCCAGGGCGCCGCGCTGCTGGCCATCGACGACGAGGAGCTCGCACCGATGATCGCGAGCATGAAGGAGAGCCACACCCGCGAGGTGGAGGCCACGTTCGCCGCGCGCCGCGTCGTCGCCTCGATGCTCACCTGCCCCAGCGGCACGAGCAAGACGCTGCGCTTCGAGGTGGCCGGCGCCAAGGCGTCCAAGACCAAGAAGGTCGCGTGCCAGACCGTGAAGGCCGAGCGCGTCTCGCTGGGCAACCTCAAGGACATCCCCGCGGTGGTCGAGCACCGCATGCTGCCCAAGACCAAGGTCGGCTACGTCTCCTTCAACATCTGGATGCTGCCGCTGGTGCCCAAGCTCGAGGAGGCGATCGCCGAGCTGCGTGGGCAGGGCATGAAGGCGCTCGTGATCGATCTGCGCGGCAATCCCGGAGGGGTGGGCGCGATGGTGGTCCCGCTCGGGCGGCAGCTGCTCTCGCAGGCCGTCGACCTCGGCGCGATGCACATGCGCGAGGGCGAGCAAGTGTTCAACGTGGCGGCCGGCACCGATCCCTTCACCGGGCCGCTCGCGATCTTGATCGACGAGGGCACCGCGAGCACCTCGGAGATCTTTGCCCAGGCCCTCCAGGATCTCGGCCGCGCCAAGGTCTACGGCGCCGTGCCCTCGCAGGGCGCCGCGCTGCCCTCCGTGATCGAGGAGCTCGCCGGCGGCGGGATGATCCAGTACGTGGTGGCCGACTACGTGAGCCCCAAGGGCCAGATCGTCGAGGGCAAGGGCGTGACGCCCGACACCGTCGTGCCCGAGACCCGCGAAGACTTTGCCAAGGGCCGCGACCCCGTGCTCGACACCGCCGTGGCCGCGCTCCACGGGGGCTGAGCGCCCGCGCCCGAGCCCTCCTCCTCACATCTGCCGACCAGGAACATCCACATGCTGCGCCGCATCACTCGCTGCTCTCCCCTCCTCCTCACCCTCGCCCTCGCGTGTCAGAAGCCCCCCGCGACCGACACGACCAGCCCGAACGACGCGACCGCGACCGACCAGACCCAGAATACCGAGGCCGATGCGCCGGCCGAGGCCCCGCTGCCCGACGCAGCCGAGGTGCTGGCCAAGTCGATCGAGGCGCTCGGCGGCAAGGCGGCGATCGAGGCCGTGAAGTCGAGCTACACGGAGTCCAAGACCGAGATCAAGGCCCAGGGCCTGACGCTCGTGACCCGCATCTGGTCGAAGGGCGACAACTTCTACGCCGAGAGCGACATGCCGGGCGTGGGCCTCTCGCAGATCTGGAAGAAGGGCGACGAGATCTGGTCGAAGGACCCGATCAGCGGGATGCGCAAGCTCGAGGGCAAGGAGGCCGAGCAGGCGCGCTGGAGCTCGGACTCGCTGCTGGCCGCCCACTGGAACAAGTACTTCGACAAGGCCGAGACGATCGCCCGCAGCAAGGCCGGCGACCGCGAGGTCATCGAGGTCCAGCTCAGCCGCGAGGGCGGCGACGCGCTCGTGCTCTTGTTCGACGCCGAGACCTCCATGCCGGTCGGCCAGGCGTTCAAGCAGGAGACGCCGATGGGGGCGATGGCGATCCGCATCACGTTCGACGACTACCGCGAGATCGAGGGCGTGATGGTCTCGTTCCGCTCCGTCACCGACATGCAGCTGATGAGCATGGTGCAGACGACCGAGAAGTACGAGATCAACGTCGACGTCGACGACGCAAAGTTCGCGCCTCCCAAGCCCGGCGAGCCGGCCAAGGCCAAGACCAAGGCCAAGGGCGGCTAGAGGGCGCGGCGAGCCGCCGATGCGCTAGCCCGCAGGCGAGGCCAGCTCGGCGTGGGCGTGGGCCGGCGAGGGCGACCCCGCGTGGCTGGGGTTGCCCTCGCTCTTGTGGACCGCAGCGCGAGCGCGACGCCGACGGCGATTGGCGAGCGCATGGCGAGCGGTCCCGGGGGCCTGGGTCAGCAGGTCCTCGACGCGATCGCGAAAGCCACGACTCGAGCGGATCTCGGTGCCGCCCTCGAGCACGACCGTGTAGTCGCCCCCGGCCCGCGCATTGACGGCACGCACGGAGTCGACGTTGACGATCGCCGACGGCCGCACCCGCACGAAGCGGCGCGGGTCGAGCTTGACCTCCATGGCCTTGACCGTGTGCCGCACGAGGTGCGTCTTGCGCTCGGTGTAGATCTGGACGTAGTTCCCCGCAGCCTCGACCCATACGATCTCGTCCGCCGTGACGGCGAGCGTGCGCTGGCCATCGCGAAGGACTAGCCGGGTCGGGTAGGGACCGTCGCCCTCGAAGGAAGCGGGTGAGGGTTCCACGTTCGCACCCAACGCGGCCCCCGCGGACCGCTTACAGCCCCGCGCCTGCGGCCGAGCCCGCGCCCGGCGCCGCTCAGCCCTCACCTACGGCCGAGAAACGTCGTTCACGAGCCCTCAACGGCTCGCGACGGTCAGCGCCACGAAGCGGTAGTTGTTGATGCCGTGGTTGTGGATGTGGAAGTGGACCGGTGATCCGATCTCCACGTCGTCGGTCGCGATCCAAGTGGGGCGCAGCTGGCCGGCCTCCGATGGGATCGGCAGCTCGGTCTCCCACGCTCGCTTCGAACCCAGCGCCACCGCCACGTGCGCCGTGGCGGGCTCCTCGGCGTAGAGCGCGTCGTACAGCACCAGCAGCTCGAGCTCGTCGCCCGCGTGGATCGGCGCCAGCGTGGGCTGGACGAACGCCCCGTAGAGACACAGCTCCGTGTCGACCTCGAACACGCCCGTCTCGACGCCCCAGCCGATCTCGCACTGCACGAAGGTTGGGCGGTGATCGCCGAACGGATCGTCCTCGACCTCGGTGAGCCCCCAGGCCTCGGGCCGCACCAGCGAGACGGGCGGGCCCGCCTGGACTCCGCCGCTGCTCGCCTCGCCCCCCGAAGATCCGCTGGATTCCGAGGAGCCCTCCTCGACGATCCCCGTCGCTCCTTCGGTGCCCCCGCATCCCGATGTCGCCCACGCCAACGCCAACACCAACGCCACCGAGGTTGCCCTCGCGACGGCTCTCGCCCCCCGCCCCGCTGCCTGCATTCCGCGGAAGGGTACCAAACACCGACCCGAGACAGCGCACACCGAGGACTGATCTTCGATGCACCGACGTGTGGCATGGTGGTCCCGAGGGCGCAGACGCATGATCAACCAGCACCACGGACGGCAGAGCGGATGGATGGGGTCGATACTGGCCGGACTGGCCGTGCTCGGCTGCGGCGACAGCGGGCCGGCGACGAGTGAGAGCCAGGGAGAATCCGACACGGGCGCGACGACGCAGGCCGCAACCGCGGCCGACGAGGCCAGCACCGGCCAAGCGCCGCAGGCCGAGGTCACCTGGCATGGAGATGTGCGCGCGCTGGTGGAGCAGCACTGCGTGAGCTGCCATCAGGCCGGCAACATCGCGCCGTATCCCTTCACGAGCTACGACGAGGCTCACCTGCTGCGCGAGGCGATCCTCGTGTCGATGGAAGAGGGCACCATGCCGCCGTGGATGCCCGCCGACGGCTGTCAGGAGTATGCGGCCGCACCCTCGATCTCCGCCGCCGACATCCAGCTCGTGCGCGACTGGCTCGACGAGGGTGCCGTGGAGGGCGACCCCAACGACTACGTGGCCCCTCCCCCACCCCCGCCCATGGGGCTCTCGCGCGTCGACCTCACGCTCACCATGCCCGAGCCGTATCTGCCCACGCAGATGCCCGATGACTACCGCTGCTTCTTGCTCGACTGGCCGGAGACGACCACCAGCTACGTGACCGGCTTCGAGGCGGCACCCGACGATCTCACCACCGTGCACCACATGATCGCGTTCGCGATCCCGCCCGCGCAGGTGGCCGAGTACGAGGCCCTCGATGACGCCGACCCGGCCGTGGGCTACACGTGCTTCGGTGGCCCCGGCGGCGAGGTCACGGGCCCCGACTCGGCCGGCAACTGGCTCGGCGCATGGGCACCCGGGGGAATCACGGGCGACTTCCCCGAGGGCACCGGCATCGAGATGGCCCCTGGCTCGAAGGTGGTGCTGCAAGTCCACTACAACACCCTGGCCGGCGAGCTACGGCCCGATGCGAGCTCGGTGCGGCTCAAGGTCGACGGCGAGGTCGAGCGGCCCGCGTTCGCGATGCTGTGGGCCAACCCCGACTGGCTGAGCGGTGGCATGCCGATCCCCGCGGGCCAGGACGACGTGGTGCACACGTTCCAGCTCGATCCCACGCTGTTCTTGGACCTGCTCACCGACGTCGTCCCCGCGAATGCGCCGTTCGAGATCCACGCGGCCATGCATCACATGCACAAGCTGGGCAAGAGCGGCGATCAGCGGATCGAGCGCAGCGACGGCAGCCAGACGTGCCTCTTGCAGCTCCCTCGCTGGGACTTCGACTGGCAGCAGCAGTATCGCTTCGCCGCGCCCATCCGCTTCAACCCCGGCGACGAGCTGCGGCTCGCATGCTCGTGGAACAACACGGCCGGCGAGCAGACGGTGAACTGGGGCGAGGGCACGCAGGACGAGATGTGCCTGGGCGTCTTCTACATCACTGCGCTGCAGTGAGCGTGGAGCGGGCGAGCTAGGGAGGATCGAAGCGGCCCGCGGGCGGGTCCGGCAGGTCGGGGTCCGCTTCGGCGGGCTCTGCTTCGGCGGGCTCTGCTTCGGCGGGCGGCGTTGCTTCGGCGGGCGGCTTTGCTTCTGCGACCGGCTTTGCTTCTGCGACCGGCTTTGCTTCTACGACCGGCTTCGCTTCTACGACCGGCGGCGCTTCCACGACCGGCGGCGCTTCTTCGACCGGCTTCGCTTCTTCGACCGGCTTCGCTTCTTCGACCGGCTTCGCTTCTTCGACCGGCTTCGCTTCTGCGACCGGCGGCGCGTCTGCGACCGGCTCCGTCGTGTCATACCCGAGGAACATCTCGGAGGCGCGGTACCAGGTGAGCGCGCGCTTCACGAAGATCTTGATCACGGCGGCCGCGGGCAAGGCCAGGAGCACGCCCATGAAGCCGAAGACCTCGCCG
>JBFIJN010000260.1:0-12329 GCA_041600735.1 Nannocystaceae bacterium | reverse complement strand
GGTCGTACGCAGGGACGGCGTCCTCACCGTTCCGCGTGAGTGCCACTCGGTCAAGGGGGTCACCAACTTTCGCCCGTTCGTCGGCGCCGAATGGCGGCGATTTCGAGACCAGGGGTTCCCGATGAAGGGAAAGCCTAGACCCAAGGCGCTACTCTGCATCGCAGATGCCGACGCCGTCGCCGTGCAGCTCGGCGTCACAGCGCGAGCTCAGCCATACGATGACTGGATCACGCGGGCCGAAGACGAGTTCACGAGGCTGCTCCGCTCGAACACCGATCGGCCCGAGCAAGTCCATGGCGCTCTGCTTCGCTGGAATCTCGAGTCCACCCTGATCGCCGCCTACGACGAGCCCGATGCCATGCAGCGGCTGGCCGGCGAGGAACCCGTGAACACGAAGCGCCTCGACGAGTTCCTGCACGATTGCCGTCCGGATCCGCGCACCGTCGAGGATGCTGCATTCACCGACACCTTCGAGGGCTCGCAGAAGTGCCTCATGGCGCTCCAAGAGGGCATGCAATGGCGCCGCCTCAAGAAGGGCGACAGGAGGAAGGACGATGCCCTGACCTGGATGACGGAGCATCGACTCGAGAAGCTGGTTGCTCGCGTGCCGGACCTCGGTCGGATCGCGCGACGGGTGCGGGAGATTGCGCTCGAAATGGGCGAGTAGACCGACACCCAGTCGCCGATGCTGACCGAGCCGGCTGAACCGATCTCACAGCATCCCGTCGGCCAGATCCTCGCGCTCGAGGAACGAGGCCACCGCACCGCACACCACCGCGTCATCGTCGAGGCCCCACAGCGAGTCGCGATCGGGCTCTACGTCCTCCTCGATCACGAAGTAGCGCACCGCCGCCTGGACCAGCCGTCGCGTGGGCTCATCGGCGTCCTCGCTCAGCTCGAGCAGGCCTTCGCAGCAATGGACGATGCCGCGGGCCAGCGTGGCATCGAGCAGCTCGTTGGCGGCGCCCGTGGCCTCGAGGTGGCTCGCGTACGCCTTCAGCTCGGCGCGCAGCTGCTCGAGCGCGACCAGCGGGGCGTCGTGCAGTCGATCGAACAGCGCCTGCGACTCGTGGGGAATGCCGGGGATCGTAGAAGGCACGGCGGATCACTCCTCTATGACCATGTACAGATTGTAGCGATAGTCGTTGAGCACTGCCTCGTCGTTCATCACGTCGGGGAAGCCCGCGGCAAACGGGATCATCGTGCGCAGCGCTTCTTCGTGCCCGTTGTCGCCGTTGAGCGTGCGACGCAGCGGCGTGCTGGTCTCGGTGTGGAGCATCACCCAGTAGTCGCCCGGTGCGATGGGCGTGGGCGGCACGTCGAATTCATTGACCCCGTTGGCGTAGAGCTGGACCACGGCGGTCTGCACCACGCGGCTCTGCGGGCCGGCGCCGTCGTGCTCGTAGACCGCCATGCGTACGTTGGCGCCCGCGCCCCAGGCGATCAGGCCCAAGCGTCGCACGTTGGTCGGCGCGGCCACAGTGAAGCGAAAGCCGAGCTGGAGCTGGCCGCCGACGGTGGAGCTGAAGCCGAAGTCGTTGAAGAAGCCCACGCGCTGGGCGCAGTAGGTCTGGTCGGCGGCGCACTGGTTCATCCCGCTGCACTCGCCGCACTCGCAGTCATCCGTGGTCCCGCACGCGAGCCCCTCGCACGCGGCCACGCAGGGGTCGCCGGTGGTGCTCGTCGTGGACGTGTCGCTCGTCGCCGTTACGTCGGAGGTGTTCTCCGCCGTCGTATCGAGCGGCCCCTCGGTGGTGGTGGAATCGGCCACGGTGGGGTCGGTCGTGGGCCCCACCGTGGTCGTGGGGCCGGTGGTCGAGGTCTCGGTGGTCGGTGCGGTGGTGGTGCCCACCGTGGAGCCCTCGGTGCCCGAGGCGTCGGCATCGACGATCATCGGCTCTTCGAACACACAGCCGCCCAGCAGCGAGCTCGAGACCGCCAGCCAGCCTACCAAGATCGAACGCGTCATCATGGAGGACCCCAGCTTAGCGCTCTCGTGGCTACACCACCACGTCGAGCGCGGCGGGCAGCACATCGAGCAGCTGCGGCACCACCTGAAGGGCTTCGCCGTCCACCATCACGTCGATCGGCTCGGTCAGGCGCAGCTCTACCCGCGCGGCCTGGCAGGTGGTGACGGCGGGGTGGTTCACGTGGGTGCCCTGGAAGATCTTGGGGAACGTGGCCAGGAGCGCGAGGCGCCCCATCTCACCCACGCGCACCACTGCGATCTTGCCATCGGCCGTGTCGGCGTGGGGCGCCATCATCATCTTGCCCCCCGTGAACTTGCTGTTGTTGAACGAGGCGAACACTTGCGCGCCCTCGTCGAGCTCGCCCTCGTCGACTCGCATGGGGTAGCCGCGCGCGCGCAAGCTCGCCACCGCGGTGATCACCGCGAGCACGTAGCCGAACTCGCCCCAGCGCTTGAAGCGGCGCGCACGCAGCCCGTTCACGTCGGCCACGAACCCGATCGACAGCAGGTTGATGTAGTGGAGCACGCCGTCCGCGTGCACGAGGCGGATCACATCGCACGGGCGCCGCGCCCCGCTGGCGAGCGCCTCGATCGTGTGCTCGGCCCCCTTCTCGGTGAAGTCGCGCAGGAACGAATTGCCCGTGCCGAGCGGCAGGAAGCCCAGCACCGGGCGCTCGCCGCTCTCGGTCGCCGCCGGAAACAGCCCATTGACCAGCTCGTAGCCCGTGCCGTCGCCGCCCACCGCGATGAACTTGCGCCGCCCCTCCGCCCACGCCTTGCGGGCGATCTCGGTGGCCTGCCCGGCCGCCGAGGTCTCGGCCGTGTCGACCGTGAGCCCGGCCGCACGCAGGCGCTCGAGCGCGGCAGGAAAGCGCTTGCCGCAGCGGCCACCGCCCGCGGCGGGGTTGATCACGGCGAGGTAGGCGTCGTCGTTCATCCGGCCTGGCGAGTCTGCCCGAACGAAGCCGGTGGCGCCAGGACGCGGGGCGCGAGCGCGGGGCGGGTCTTGGCCGCCCGAGGGAGCCCTGTGGCAGACTGAAGCGAGCGACCGCGCCATGACTCTGCCGAGCAAGGAGCTGATCGACTGGTGGCGACCCAAGCTGCGGGCGCTCGACCCGTGGCGAACGGTGCACATCGAGGAGATCCATGAGCTCTATGCCGAGCGCGAGGGTGCGCCCTATCGGCGGCTGGCGACCGATCTCCTGGTGGCCGAGCGACCGGCCGAGGTGAAGGTGCTCCTGTGCGGCGCACGGGGCTCGGGCAAGACCACCGAGCTCACTCGGCTCGCGCACGACGTGAAGCAGCACTTCTGCGTGGTGCAGACCGACCTGGGCGTGGGTCTCCCCGACGAAGCGAGCACGCTCGCAGTCGTCACGCTCTTGGGGGTCGCGGCGCTGCACGCGATCAAGTCGTGGTCGGAGCCCGACGCGGAGACCACGGCGCTGGTCAAGCGCAAGGCCGGCACGGTGAGCCGCGGCTTGGAGCGGCTGCAGGCGGCACTCGAGCGGTTCGGCGAGGGGGCTCCGCTGGTGACCGATCTCGTCGATGGTGTCGCCGGGATCGTGATGTTCTTCGAGCCCGCGACCGCCACCGCGCTCGGCACTGCGAGCGGGGCAGCAAAGACCGCGACCGCCACGGCTAGCGCGACCAGCAAGCTTCGCATCGATCTCGCAAAGGGCCCGCTGGGAGGTCGCTTGAAGGTCGAGCAGCGCGACGATGCGCAGGCGGTCGTCGGGGTCGTCAACGAGATCCTCGCCGAGCTCGAAGCCCTGGCCGGACGACCGCCGCTGCTGCTCGCCGATGGGCTCGACAAGCGCACCAAGCTCGACGAGGTCGCGCGGGCGCTGGAAGACGAGTATCTGCTACGCGACCTCCAGGCGCCGCTCGTGCTCACCGGACCGGTGAACCTGCGGCACGATCCGCGGTTCCGTGCAGTCCCGGGCAATTTCAGGCTGTCGCTGCTCTACAACGTACCGATCTGGCACCGCGACGACCTTGGGGCGGTAGAAGCGGCCCCCGATGGAGTTGGCGTGCTGCGTGATCTCTTCGAGCAGCGCCGCGAGGAGGCCGGAATCCCCAAGGAGCTGTTCGGCGTGCAGTTGGTAGAGCGCGCCGCGCATAGCTGTGCGGGGATCGTGCGGGACTTCCTGGGATTGCTGCACGAGGCGGGCAAGAACGCACTCGGGCGAGGGGAGCGAGCGGTCGGGGAAGCGGATCTCGAGGCTGCGATCAAGGCGCGGCGGCTGGAGATGGAGGGGTACCTCGACGAGCAGGAGATCGCGATCCTCGAGCGCGTGCTCGACAAGGGCACCCTGCCCGGATCGGCCGAGGCCGACACACTGCTGTTCGAGAACTTCATCGCCTGCTACCACAACGGCGACATCTGGTTTCGCCCCCACGAGATCATCGTGGACTTCATCGCACTGCAGCGAGCGAAGCCATGAGTCCGAAGGCCGAGCCGGGCCCGAGCCTCTTGGTCACGGTCGGCGAGCTCGGCGAGCGACTCGGGCAAGCGCTGACCCTCATCGACTGGCGTGCGGTCGTCGCGATCGTGATCGCGCCGCCGGGGCTGCGGCAGCAGGCCGAGGAAGCGTGCACGCAAGCGCTGGAGGGCGCTCGGATTGCCGCTTCACAGGTCGTGCGATGGTCCGTGCTGCGCGACGAGACCGGCGAGGAGCAGCTGCGCGGCATCAACCAAGCCCGCGACACATTGCTGCGAGACAAGCGCTTGATCTGGTTGTTGGCGGCCTCTGCCGCCGATGTCAGGTTCCTGCGCAAGACGGCACCCGACCTCACCTCGGCGATCGATCTCTTCGTGGAGCTGCGGCCCGAGACGGAGAATGTGCCGGATTGGTCGAGCTGTCGCGAGCAGCTGCGGGCGCTGATGGAGGAGCGCCATGGTGTGCTCGACTTCACGGGGTTGCTGCCCGCACATGTCGAACAACGCAAATTGCCGCTCGCGGAGCTCTATCAGCCGCTGGTCGAGCTACGAATCGTGCAATCGGGCTCGGGCGGCGACGCGAGCGGCCTGCTCGTTCTCGGTCATCCCGGCACGGGGAAGACCACATTCGCGAGACACCTGGCATGGGTCTACTCGCGCGGCGAGGGCGATCCGCTCGAGCTCGGCGCCAAGGTTCCGCTGCTGCTCTCCCTCTCCGATTATGGCTACGAGCGCGAGCACGACCGGGTGCGTAGCCTGGTCGACTTCTTGCCCGGCTGGCTCCAAGCGCAAGGGATCGCGCATGCGGGCTCGCTGGAGCACCACCTGCCCGAGGTGCTGCTGCTGCTCGACGGCCTCGACGAGATCCGAGCCGCACCGGCTCGCCGCTCGGTGCTCGTGGAGGTGAGCACGCTCTTGCGCGAGGGACGAGTCGGCGGCGTGGTCGTGACCGGTCGGAGCTTCTTGGTGGACGAGCTCCGCCAGGACGAGGCGACGCTGCGGATCGCGTCGACCCGACCGCCCACGCAGGATCAGATTCGTAGGTTCTTGACCAAGTTCGTCGAGCTACGACGCGGCGATGCAGCAGCCGCGGACGATCTCTTGCGCCGAATAGAGCAGGACGATGACCTCGGTGGGCTGGCCCAGACCCCGCTCATGCTCGCCTTCATGGCGATCCTCGACGAGCTCGAGGGGCGGCTGCCGGATCGCCGGATCGAGATCTACTACCGCCTCGGGGAGATGCTGGTCGAGCGGTGGACGCGTACACGCAGGCTCGGAACGAGCACACGACCCAATGAGCGTCCCACCCGGGCCGATGCGATGCGCGTGCTGGGGCCGCTGGCGTGGTGGACGGTGGAGCAGGGCGGCGGCGCGGTGCCCGAGGCGGCGCTGTCGCGAGAGCTCGAGCGCATCGAGGGGCTCCGCGAAGAGCCCGCCGAGGCTGCCCGACGCGCGAGTGCGCTACTCGAGCTATTGCGGGCCGACACGGCATTGCTGGTGCCTCTCCCCGATCGACGGTGGAGCTTCGTGCACAGCTCGATCGCCGAGTACTTCGCCGGGGTCGAGGTCGAGCGCGACCCCGAGCGCTGGAGCGAGCTGCTCGCGGCTCCATTCCGGGCCGAGTGGCGAGAGATCGTGCTGTTCTGCGCGGGGCAGCTCGGGGTGATCGAGGGGCGGCTGGAGAGCCTCGATGCGCTGGTGGAGGCAGTGCTCGCGAAGTCTCGACGCTCGGGGCGATACGACGCGAAGTACCCGAGCTTGCTCATCGGGCTGCTGAAGGAATCGCCAGGCTCGAGCCGGCGGCAGATCGATGGGCTGGTCGATCGCCTGCTCGAGTTGGTCTTGACCATGGCGTTCTCACCGGCGGCTGCGTTCCAGGTGCAGAACGATCTCGTCATGCTCCTGGCCCGCGCCCACGACTCGGTCGAAGTCAGTCTCCGCCTCGCGTTGCAGCGGTGGTTTCGGGACTTCCCGGACCGCATCGACTGGGAGCACCTCATGAATGGATGCCCCATGGGACCGCTTTCACTGACCGAGCTCGCTCGGACCGACCCCGAGCAAGAGGCCGGAATAGTGGCGCTGGGTCTCTCCCTCGGCCCCCTGGTGACCGGACTCTGCTGCGGGTGGTTCGAGCGCTACGCGATCGACCTCGCACCGACGCTCGCTCTGTGGCGCGACAAGGCGGACTGGCGCTTCCGCTTTGCCGAGTGGCTCGTCACGAACGACGAGGCTGCCCGCAAGCGCCCCTTTGCCGAGGTCGCCCACGAGCTCATGATCGACGAGTAACCGCCGACCCCTACTCCTCCAACGCTCGCACCGCCTCGCCCCGCTCGCGCACCCGCAGCACCTCGGCCAGCTCCGCCCGCTTCACCTTCAGCGAGGCCGTCGCGGGGAACTCCTTGGTCTCGACCACGAACGCGGAGATCCGCTTGTAGTCGGCCAGCTTGCGGTTGCGCTCGCGCAGCTCGGCGAGGCACTCGTCGCTCGGCCAGCTACCCTCGGGTCGCAGCACGATCACGAGCTGCTCGCCCGTCATCGAGCCTCGCGGCCACACGTAGTCGGCCGCGAACACGCAGAATTCCTCGATCCCCGGCAGCCCACCGAACTGGGCCTCGATGTCCTCGGGGTAGATGTTCTTGCCGCCCTCGGTGACGATCATGTTCTTCGCGCGACCCACCAGCTTGAGGTGGCCGCTGATGTCCATCGAGCCGAGATCGCCGGTGCGGAGCCAGCCATCCACGATCGCCTCGGCCGTGAGCTCGGGCGCGTCGAGGTAGCCCTTCATCACGGTGGGCCCTCGCACCCACACCTCGCCCACGCCGGCTTCGTTGGCGCCGCGGATCTCCACCTCCACGCCCTCGACCGCCTTGCCGACGGTGTCGGCGCGGAACGGCTTGAGGTCGTTGACGGTGATCACGGTGCTCGCCTCGGTGAGCCCGTAGCCGATCACCACCGGGATCCCCAGCTCGTAGAAGAACTCGGCGATCTTGCGGTCGACGAACGTGCCGCCCGCGAACATCAGCTTCAGCTTGCCGCCGAGCGAGTCGTGGATCGGCTTCAACAAGGTGCTCGAGAGCCGATGGTTGGGCTCCTTGCGCGTGACGATCTCGTTGGCCCGGCGCAGGCCGTCGATCACCTGGCGCTGCCAGCCGGGGAGCTCGTCGAGGCGCTCGCGGATCCGCTTCTCGAGGTTCTTGAGGATCGTGGGGACCAGCGCGATGTGGGTGATCCCGTACTTCTTCATCGTGGCCCGCAGGAACTGCGGACGCAGCGTTCGCTGGTGCACGATTCCGCCGCCCATCAACAACGGCACGATGAACCCGACCATGAAGTCGATCGCGTGGTTGGTGGGGAGCACCGAGAAGAAGCGCTCGTCCTCGGCCAGCGGGTAGAGGTTGCCGAGGATCTCCGCCTGCGCCAGGTAGTTGGCGTGGGTGAGCATGCAGCCCTTGGGCGTGCCCGAGGTGCCCGACGAGTACACGATGCACGCGACGTCCTCGCGCGTGCGCTCGCAGTAGCGGAACCCGGCGCTCGGGGCCTGCTCCCAGCGCTCGGCGGCCCCGAGCGCGGCGCCCTCGGGCGCCTCGGTGACCAGCACCCGCACGTGCTCGAGCGCGGCCAAGCCAGGCTCGCGCTGGAGCTTGAGCCAGCTGCCGTACTCGGTCACCAGCACCCGCGGCTTGCAGTGCGCCACCAACTCGAGCTGCTCGCGCGGGGTGAGCTTGTAGTCGATCGGCACCAGCACGGCGCCCGCCCAGAAGGCTCCGAGCCCGCTGAAGATCCACTTGCTCTGGTTCTGCATGACGATCGCACAGCGATCGTCGGGCGCGAACCCCTGGCTCTGCAGCAGCGCCGCGAAGCGCTCGGCCTCGGCGCGCAGCTGCACGTAGGTCCAGCGCCCGTTCTCACGGTGTCGCTCGGCCTCGATCAGCGCCTCGTTGGACTTGTAGGTGACCGTGGCGTCGCGGATCGCTTCGCCCACCGAGTGGATGCGGGATAGATGCAGCATCAGCGCCTCTTGTCGATCACGGCCGCGAGCGCCCCGAAGGTCTTCACCCCCTGCAGCTCGTAGTCCGGGATCTCCACGTCGAAATCCAGCTCGAGCTCGGACATGAGCTCGGCCGCTTGGAAGCTGTCGATACCGAGGGTTTCGAACACGTCATCCTCGGCCTTCAGCACGGTGGCATCGGCGCCGTACTTCTTGGCAGCGAGACGAATCAGTCGGTCCAGGGCGTCACTCATGGTGGGTTCCTTGGCTGGGAAGGCCGGCGGCGAGGCGGGAGCCAAGCGGGGCAGGATGCCTGAGCTTTGCTCCTCCATGGAGATTGCGCGAATTGCGCCAATGCCTGGTTGCTATGCTACTGCCATGGCGCTGCTCGCCAGGCAACCCTACGACTTCGACGAATACGTCGAGCTCGAGGCGTCGATCGACGTCAAGCACGAGTTCCTCGACGGCAACGTCTGGGCGATGGCCGGCGGCAGCCCGAGACACGCCGCGATGGCCATGAGAGTGGGGAGACTGCTTGGACAGGCCCTCGGTCCTCATCCTTGGGAGGTGTTCTCCTCGGACATGCGCATCCGCGTCAAGGAGACCGGGCTCGCGACCTACCCCGATGTCTCCGTGATCTGCAACCGCGTGGAGCTCGATCCCGAAGACCGCAAGGGCCACACCGCCATCAACCCCACGCTGCTGGTGGAGGTGCTCAGCCCCTCCACCGAGGCTTACGACCGCGGGGAGAAGCTCGCGCACTACAAGCGCATCCCCTCGCTGCGCGAGGTCATGCTGGTGGCCCACGACGAGCGGCGCGTCGACCTGTGGCGGCGCACCGCCACGGACTGGACGCAGCTGAGCTTCCATGCGGGTCAAGCGATCGAGCTCGAGAGCTTGCATGGCATCCGCGTGTCGGTCGACGACGTGTACTTCGATCCGCTGGCGACCTAGCTCGCTCATCGCGTGGCTCCGGGTGATCGCTACGGCAGGTAGGGCCGCGGATCGTTGCTCTCGACGAACTTCTCGAGCGCGAGCTTGAGCACGGGTCGCTGCGCGAGGCGCAGGAAGTGCTCCTTCTCCTGCGCGAGCTCCTCGAGCGGGAGCGGCTTCATGAAGCGCTTGCAGGTCTTGGCCGCCTCGCGGTCGAACTTGGTGGCCTGGCGCGCGGTGGCCATGGCCGCCCGCAGGCCCTCGCCCACGGGCACCATCTGGCTCACGAGGCCGATCGTCTGCGCCTTCTTGGCGTTGATGCTGCGGCCGGTGAGCAGCAGGTCGCGCACGACCGCGTTGCTCACGTCGCGGCGCAGCCGCGGGATCCCGCCGAAGCCAGGAATGATGCCCAGGCGCAGCTCGGGGAAGCCAAAGCGAGCGCTGCGCTCGGCGATGAGGATGTCGCAGGTGAGCGCGAGTTCGAAGCCTCCGCCGAAGCAGATCCCATGGATCACGCCGATGGTGGTGAGCGGCAGCATGTCGAGGCGGTTCATCACCGAGTGGATGCGGTCGAGGAACTCGCGCATCAGCGGCTCGTGCTCGCGCTCGGGGCGGTCCTTCAGGCCCTGGTAGAGCTCGCGCAGATCGGCGCCGGCCGAGAACCCGCCGCGCACGGTGCTGCGGATGACCACCGCGTGCGCCGACTCGGTGTCGACCTGATCGAGGAAGCGCTCGAGCGCGCTCAGCATCGTCGTGCCGATCTCGTTGCACGGCTCCTCGCCGAGCCGCAGCTCGTAGACTCCTTCGGTGAGCGCCCACTCGATCATCGCGTGCCCGCTCTAGCCCTTCTCTTCGCCCTTGCCCTTGGTCTTGGCCGCCTTGGCGGCCTCGACGTAGATGGCATCGATCTGCTTCTCGAAGTGGGCCTCGATCACGCGCCGCCGCAGCTTTTGGTTGGCGGTGAGCAGCCCGTTCTCGATCGTGAACGTCTCGTCGGCGCGCAGCACCGCGCGGATCCGCTTGTAGAACGGCAGCTCGGCGTTGACCGCCTCGACCGCGCGATCGATCGCCTCCTGCGGGGGCTTGCCGGTCACGATGATCGCCACGTGGGCGCGCCCGTGCCCGATCAGCATGCACTGCTCCGCGGGCGGGCACGCGGCCATGAACTTCTCTTCGATGGGCTCGGGCGAGATGTTGTGGCCCGACTCGGGGATGATGAGGTTCTTGATGCGCCCGACGATGCGAAGGTTCGCGCCCTCGATCTCCACCTGATCGCCGGTGTGGAACCAGCCGTCGCGGATCGCCTCGGCCGTCTCCTCGGGCTTGCGCCAGTAGCCCGAGAAGATGTTCGGGCCCTTCACCAAGAGCTCGCCCTCTTCGCTGACCTTCAGCGTCTGCCCCTCGAGCGGCACGCCCACCTTGCCGGCCTCGACCTTGTCGGGGTCGTCGAGCGAGACGATGCCGGTGGTCTCGGTGAGGCCGTAGGCCTGGTAGACGGGGATGCCGAGCATCTGGAACCAGCGCTGGGTGTCGGCCGAGAGCGGGGCCGAGCCCGAGATCAGGAACTCGAGGTTGGGCCCGATCTGCTGCTTGATCTTGGTGAACACCACGCGGCGCCCGAGCTCGAGCGCGGCCGCGTCGAGCAGGCCGGCGGTACCGGCGAGGCTCTTGGCGTAGGCCGCCTGCGCGCGCCGCCAGATCGCGAGCGCCACCCCGCCCCGCTCCTCGAGCTTGGCCCCCACGCCGTTGCGAATGCGCTCGAGCACCGCCGGCACGTTGAGGAAGTAGTTGGGCTTGGCGACCGCCATCTCGATGACGAGGTTGCCGAGATCGGTCGACATCATCAGCGGGTTGGGCCGCGACATCTGCGTCCACAGCATCATGCGCGAGGCCGCGAAGCAGAACGGCAAGAAGTGGAACACGCGATCGGGCCCGGCGCGCTCGCCCACGGCCCGCGCGATGCGAGCGATGGTCTGCGGGATCATGTAGTCGACGTTGGCCCGCGAGAGCATCACGCCCTTGGGCTCGCCGCTCGTGCCCGAGGTGTAGATGATCGCGACGCAGTCGTCCTCGGCGCGCGGGTGCAGCCCCTGAGTCGAGGGGGCGGGCTCGAACAGCGCCTCGAAGTCGATGACCGTGCAGCCCACCGACTCGGCGCCCTTGCCCTGCGCCCACGCCTCGATCACCGGCGCGGCCAGCTCCTTGGTGGCCGCGAGCAGCAGCTTGGGCTCGGCCGAGCGCAGCATGACCGCGAGCTCCTTGGGATCCTGCCGGTCGTAGAGCGGGACCACGATCGCCCCGGCGGCCAGGGCCGCGAGATCGGCCGCGACCCAGCGGGTGGAGTTGGGGGCCAGCAGCGCCACGCGATCGCCGGGCGCGAGCCCGGCCTGCTCGATGCTCGCGCGTGCACGCCCTACCAGCTCGAGGATCCCCGCGCCGTCGGTGCCCTGCAGCGAGGTGCCGCGCACCTCGATGAGCTTGGTGCGCTCGGGCTGCTCGCGCAGGTTGTCGAAGATGCGCTCGAGGAAGCTCATGCGTACTGCTCCATGATCCGTTGCAGCGCGGGCGACAGCGAGGGCAGGTGAGCCTCCCAGGTGCGCGGCAGCTCGCGACGCGGCAGCTCGGGGTAGACCCGGCACACCTCGTCCATGAAGTCGATGCCCATCTGCCCCATCAGCGCGAGCTGCTGGGGGATGACGCGACCGATGTCGGCGGAGATCTGCTCGGCCTCGCGCTCGAGTCGCAGCAGGATGCGCAGCACTTTCTCGCCGAGATCGTCCTCGTCGACCTCGAGGAACAGATCGGGGTGACCGCGATCGTTCATGAGGTTGCGGATGCGCTCGTCCATGGTGACCCCGGCCGAGGGCACGAGCCCGGGCATCGAGGTCACGATCGCATGAAAGCGCGAGCTCACCATGTACGCACAGTTTCGCAGCACCGAGACGAGCTGGAACATGTCGTACTCGTCGCTCACCAGGCACGGCACCGGGGCCATGCCG
>JBFIJN010000259.1:0-12458 GCA_041600735.1 Nannocystaceae bacterium | reverse complement strand
GTGCGCACGCAGCACGGGCCGGCACAGGATGTTGCCGACCCGCCCCTGGCTCAGGTGCACGACCTCGGCGAACACCGCCTCGGGGCGCAGGGCCTCCTCGGCCCGCAGCTGCTCGTCGACCATCGCGCGTAGCTCGGGCGAGGCGTGGCAGAAGCGCCCGAGCAGCTCCGCGCCCGAGGGACCCCCGAGGCTCGACAGCACCACCTCGAGCTCACCCGCGGCCATCGCCTCGGGGGAGCTCGCCGCGATCGCGATCTGTACCGACAGCGCATCGGGATGCGGCACGCGGTGCTCGCCCACCACGGGCTCGAGCAGCTCGTCCCGCAGCACCAGCTCGCGCTCGCCCCGGGCCCACACCCCCTGCAGCTCCTGCAGCAGCAGGCCCTCCCACGGCCCGAAGCGAGCCTGGTGGCGCTCGGGACCCGGAGGGAACCGCAGCCCCCGCAGCAGCGGCCCCGCCACCGCGACCGGGGTCCCGGCGGCCTCGAAGCCGAGGCCCGATTCCTCGTCGAGCGCCTCGAGCAGCGGCACCTCGCGCCCCTCGTAGCGGCTTTCGAACTCGCGTGCGAAGCGGGCCATGGCGCCATCGGTGCGCGCGCGCTCGAGCCGGTGCAGCACGCCCAGGCCGCGCTCGAGCTCCGCGACCACCTTGCGATCGAGCGCCAGCTCGGCCCCCGGCTTGACCAGATCCACCTGGAACAGGCGCGCGAGATCGGGCTCGCCGGGGAGCGCACGCAGGCCCGTCGCGATCTCGAGGTAGGACTCGGGCGAGCAGCCCACCCCGCGCTCGTCGAGCGCCGCCAACGCAGAGGCCGCCTGCGCCAGCGGCTCGCTCGCCTCGCTCGCCGCCCCCGCGGCGCGGAGCACCTCGATCATGTGCTCGAGGGGCTCCCGCCCGGTCATCGTGGGCGCGAGCTCGCTCTCGAGCAGCTGGTTGTCGATGAGCTCGTGGATGAACTCGCGGGCCTCGTCGAGCGCGATCTCGGGGTCGGCCTCGACGATCGTCTGCGCGAGCTCGTCGATCGTGGCGCCATCGCGTGCGCGAGCGAGGATCGCCTCGATGAACTCGTTGGTCTCGACGGCGACGAGGTGATGCGAGCGCTGCTTGCCGTCGAGGCGCGCCTCGGCGTAGCGCAGGCGCCCGCCCAGCGCATGAATGCTCGAATTGGGCCGCCAGCGCAGCTTGGCCCGCAGCTGGGGGTCACGCCGCAAGGCCTCGGCGAGCGCGAACAGGTAGTCGTTGTCGAGCCGTGTGCTGCGCCCGTACTCGCGCCGCGCCGCGAGGGCGAGCGATGTGTGCCCATCGAGCCGGCCCACGGAGATCCCGGCGAACAAGCCAAACGGCGTGGCGCGCCCGGCCATGCGCTGGAAGTAGCGGACCAGCGCGCGCTCGAGCTGCTGGCCCCCCCGGCTGTCGGGATCGCGCTCCCACTGCGGCAAGCTGTCGAGGAGCTTGGGCGAGGCCAGGAACAGTGCCTCTCTCAGCTCGGGCCGCTCGAGCGCCCGACGTAGCCGGGCCCGCAGCTCGGCGCGCTGCTCGGCGAGCGAGCCCGTCACGCCGTGGCTCCACTCGAGCAGCGCATCGAAGGGGAGCAGCGGCGTGCGTAGCACGAAGCGCTGGTTGGCCCGCAGTCGCAGCCCCGCCGGGCGACTCATCGCTTCGCCGTCTCCACGCCGGACAACGAGAGGATGCGATCCCAGTCGGGCGCCACCTCGCTGACCAGCGCCAGCAACGCCAGGGCCACCCCCGCGGCCCCCTCGAGCACGCCATGCTCGGTGATCCACACGGTCTCGCCGTTCTCGTAGATCGCCGTGCGGAACCCGGCCACGCCCTCACCCGGCACGCGCGACTCGAGCGTCCACGCGAGCCACTCGCGCAGCGCCTGCGCGAGCACGGGATCGGAGCGGTCGCGCTGCCACGCGCGCTGCAGCATCAACAAGAAGCCAGCGCTCCCGTGACACACGCACGCATCGACGATCCCCCGCGGGTGAGCGGCCGCGGCCCGCAGCAGCGCATGGGCACGCCGCGTCCACTCGGGTCGCTCGAGCCACGCCCCCGCGCGCGCCAGCACCGTCGCGATCCCCGGATCGCCATAACACCAGGCGGAGCGAGCCACGACCGGCTCCGCCCCCGCGAGGTGAGCCCAGGGGAAGCCGGCCTCTTCCGCGGGCCCGAGCGAGTGCGCGAGCAACCACGACATCGCAGCCTCGAGCAGCTCGCGCGCCCGTGCCTTTGCGATGCCGGCCGCATCTACGCTCACCAGCAGCCCCACCACGCCCGCGAGCCCGTGCGCGACCCCCAGATCGAAGTACCCCTCGGGGCACTGCGCACGCTGCCACTCGGGCACCCGCGACGGAGGAGTGAACCACGCAACCCCGTGCTCATCGCGGTGGGCGAGCTCGTCGAGGCGCTCGACGATCTCCTCCAGCCCGCGCACGGCCTGGGGATCCGGCAGGCGGTCGAGGAAGTACACCCCCAACCCGGTCAGCCCCACGATGAGGTCGAAGTTGCCCGTCCACGGGGCGGAGACCAGCTCGACCAGCGCGGTGTCGATCGACTCGGGGATCTCGATCTCCAGGTCGAGGAGCTCGCCGAGGTGGGCCATCGACCAGGCCACACCCGTGAACCCGTTGCCGAGGGAGGGCGGCATGGCGAGGCTCGAGACCCCCTCGATGGCGTGATCGAGGTGATCCGAGGCCAGCGTCGCCCAGCGCTCGGGGTCACCGAACACAGGATCGCGAAGGCTGGCGCGCCGCAGATAGGCGAACAACAGCGCCGTTCCTGCGCTCCCATTGAGCAGATCGAAGGCCCAGCTGGTGTCGTCCCTGCCGCGCGTCCGCGACACCGGACGCTCGAGCGCCGCCGCGATCTCCATCAGCACGGCAATCGCGGCGGCTCGCAGCTCTTCGTCACACTCGAGGGGCACCCACCGCGGCGTGGGCACGAGAGCCATGTCTCGATCTGGCATCACCGTGACCACGCCTAGGACCCGCGATCACTCTACGTTGCAGGGGCAGCCGCTGTTCTGCCGGCACGAGGCGGCTCCGCTGCACTTTCCGGGACAGCCGGTGATGCTCAAGATGGCCTCACCACCACGAACGCCATTGAGCGAGTCGTCGCTGAGGGTACGAATCGTTTCCTTGTTGAGGACCAGTTTCTTGGGGCGCTTGACGGGGTTCATAGTGGGCCACCCTACTTGTCCGTTCACCTGGCGTCAAGCACGCGCGTCTCTCGCAGATCGGCTCAGAACGCGCGAAAATGCCCGTTATGGCGCATCTTCGAGCTCGGCTTCGAGCCCCGCTTCGCTCGCGAGACCTTCGATCGAGCCCAGCATCTCCTCGCTCGAGTGATGGTAGTTGAGCGGAAGGAACATGACCTCGTCGACCCCGAGCGCCTCGCCAAATGTGGAGAGTTGGTCGGCGAGCTCGCGAGGGAGCCCGGCCAACAGATCGGTGCGCTCGAAGTAGCCCAAGAAGGGATCGACGGGTGTGGCGCTCACGCGACCGACCAGCTCCTCGAGGGCCGCTCGGCGCGTCGCACAGACGCCGCTGCGCACCGCGACCACGCTCGGTGCGGCGAACGACCCCGGCACGAAGGCATCGCGATAGGCGGCGATGCACTCGCGCAGCGTCTGCAGCGATCCCGCGTGATGATGCGACGTGCAGTAGCCCAGCCCGAGCTGCCCGGCCAGCTGTGCGCCCGCGAGGCTCGTGCCGAGCAGCCACAGGCGCGGGGCGACATCGGTCCACACCAGCGACGCCCCCGCGCGCGCGTCCGCCGGTGACGGTGGCTCGCCGTGCAGGTAGCCGTGCAAGAGCTCGACGACCGAGCGCTCGGAATCCTGCGGGGCCTCCTCACTCGAGTGCCAGTGCCAGCCGTGAGGGCCGCGCCGGCCGACCCCCGTCACGCCGAGGTCGAGCCGATCGCCGTAGAGCTGCGTCAGCATGCGCGCGTCCTGGGCCACCTCGTAGGGCTTGCGCTGGTGGAGCAACACCGCGCCGGTGCCCAGGCGAATGCGCCGCGTGAGCCCGGCAAACACCCCACACGCCAGCAGCGGATTGGGGCACTGCAGCGCCGAGTGATGCTCGCCGATCCAGAAGCGATGGAAGCCGAGCCGATCGGCGAGCTGTGCGATCGCGGCGAGTCGCGCAGGCGGCTGGAAGAAGTCCAGGAGAGACAGCAGCACGGCTCTGTCGTTGTACTCGATGTCCGCGGGCGGGTGCGCCACGCACACGACGTGCGCCCACTTCGGGGCAACCTCGGGGAAACCTGGGGGCCCCGGTCCCCACCTCGACGCTCACCCGCTGTGCGCACATGCCTGTGCGCCCACCCGCTGTGCGTTCATGCCTGCTCGCTCACCCTGCTCGCTCACCCCTGCTCGCTCACCCGCTGCGCGCGCATCGGGGCTCGACATCCGCAGTCCGCCTTGCGACCCTGGAGGTCTATTGCGAAGGGACATGGCCATGAACGCGCGTAACTTCCTGTATTGTGCCGCAGCGGTGCTGCTCGCCTCGGCGTGTGGCGGCGGCGGTGAAGGCCGCGGCGAGGATGCGGGCGACGACCTGCCCCCCCTCACCGTCAGCGCCTCGGCCAGCGCCTCCGCCACCGACGATGCCACCGACGGCCAGACCTCGGCGGGCACGATGGGCAGCGCCACCATGGGCAGCGCCACCATGGGCTCGGCCGACGACCCCGACGCCGACTCGGGCCCCTCGCCAAAGTTCGACCTGTCGATCCCCGACGCCGGCATGAACTGCGGCGACACGGGTGACGGCGAGACCCACTCGTTCATCTGGATCGCCAACTCCTCGCAGGGCACCGTCTCGAAGATCAACACCCAGACGATGATCGAGGAGGGTCGCTATCGCGTGCGTCCCGACTCCGCGGGCAACCCCTCGCGCACCTCGGTCGCGCTCTCGGGCGACGTGGCCGTGGCCAACCGAGCCGGCGGCGTGGTGAAGATCTATTCGAACACCGACGACTGCCAAGACACCAACGGCATGCCCGGGATCCAGACCTCGTCGGGCGGCGGCGATCTGCTGGCCTGGGACGTCGAGGAGTGCCGCGCCTGGTACACGCCGTTCGGCTACCAAACGCAGCGCCCGCTCGCGTGGGCCCAGGGCACGCTGAACCCGGCCACCTGCGCCTACGAGAACGAGAAGCTGTGGACCTCGGGCCGCCAGGGCGCCGGCAATGCCGACGTGCTGCTGCTCGATGGCGAGACCGGCGTGGTCGAGGGCACCGCGGTGGTCCCCAACGTGATCGGCTGGGCCGGTCTCTACGGCGGGGCGGTCGACGGCAACGGCAACTTCTGGACCGTCGATCACAACTGGGACGGCCCCAGCACGCTCGTGCGCGTCGATCGAAACACGCTCGCGGTCTCGACCTGGCCCGTGGTCGGGCAGGTGCACTACGGCCTGGCCGTCGATCCGCAGGGCCGCGCCTGGCTGTGCGGCAACGGGGGCGCCTCGCGCTTCGATCCCGCCACCGCCACGTGGGCCCACCTCCCCCCGGCCAACGGCGGCAGCGCGCTCGGTGGCTGCATGACCGACGACCAGGGGATCCTGTGGCACAGCCGCTACCCCAACGCCATGATGGTCGGCATCGACACCGAGACGCTCACCGTCGTCGAGACGATCCCGATCCCGGCCTATGTCCACGGGGTGAGCATCGACTTCGACGGCAACGTGTGGGGCGTGCAGTTTGGCGGCAGCGATGCCTACCGCATCGATCCGGTGACCGGGACGGTCGACACCTTCACCGGCCTCGTGGGCGCGTATACGTACAGCGACATGACCGGGTTCGCGCTCAGCTCGGTCGGTATTCCCACCGGCTGACGCACGGCCGCCGGCACCTCGCGGGGGGCGAGCGGCGGGGCTGCCGCGGATGCGTAGGCGAGGTCTTTCGCCTATCATCCGGGCAGCAAGCTCATGTGCGGAATCGTCGGCTACACCGGTCATCTCGAGGCGGCCCCTCTCTTGCTCGAGGGCCTCGCGCGCCTCGAATACCGCGGCTACGACTCGGCGGGCGTCGCCGTCCACGACGGTCAGACCACCCGCATCGCGCGGGCGCAGGGGAAGCTCGCGCGGCTCGTGGAGGTGCTCGCCAAGAGCCCGGTCAGCGGAACGTGCGGCATCGGCCACACCCGCTGGGCCACCCACGGGCGGCCCTCCGAGCACAACGCCCACCCGCACCGCGAGGGCAAGGTGAGCGTGGTGCACAACGGCATCATCGAGAACCATCTCCAGCTGCGTGCGCGCCTCAGCGAGAGCGGCCGCAGCTTCGCCAGCGACACCGACAGCGAGATCTTCGCGCACTTGATCGACCAGCAGGTGTTGCACAACGGCAACGACCTGCGTGCCGCGGTGGCCTGCGCGCTCGAGGGGGTGAAGGGCACCTGGGCGATCTGCGTGATGCACGACGATCACCCCGACGAGATCGTCGCGGCCCGCAACAACGCGCCGCTGCTGCTCGGGCTCGGTGAGAACGGGGGGCCCAACGGCGATGGCCCCGGCGAGAACTTCGTGGCCTCCGACGTCTCGGCCATGCTCAGCCACACCCGGCGCGTAGTCGACCTCGACGACGGCGATACCGCCTCGGTCACCCGCCGCGGCATCGCGGTGTTCGACGGCACCGGCAAGCCCGTGCAGCGACCCGAGCGCTGGATCGACTGGAGCCCGGTGGCGGCCGAGAAGCAGGGCTACCGCCACTTCATGCTCAAGGAGATCCACGAGCAGCCGCGCGTCATCGGCGACACGCTGGCCGGGCGCGTGCAGATGGAGGAGGCCGACGTCAACCTCGACGGCCTCGATCTCGATGTCGGTGCGATGAACAAGCTGACGATCCTCGCCTGCGGCACCTCGTGGCACGCGGGCCTCGCCGGCAAGTATATGATCGAGAAGCTGGCCCGCATCCCCGTCGAGGTCGACCTCGCCTCGGAGTTTCGCTATCGCGATCCGATCGTGAAGCCGGGCGACTTCATGCTGGCGATCTCACAGTCGGGCGAGACCGCCGACACGCTGGCCGCGCTGCAAGAGGCGCGCAGGCTCGGCGCGCGCACCCTCGCGATCTGCAACGTGGTGGGCTCTTCGATCGCGCGGGCGGCCGAGAACGTGATCTACACCCACGCCGGCCCCGAGATCAGCGTGGCGAGCACCAAGGCGTTCACCAGCCAGCTCACCATGCTCACGCTGCTCGCGATCCATCTCGGCAAGCGCACCGGGCACCTGGCCGAGCCGCGCATCCGCAAGCTGCTCGAGGGCCTCTCGGCGCTGCCCGAGCACGCGACCAACGTGCTGGGTCAGCTCGCCGCCATGCAGGTGGTCGCGCGCCGCTACATGCACGCGCGCGACTTCCTCTACCTCGGCCGTGGCTTGGGCTTCCCCGTCGCGCTCGAGGGCGCGCTCAAGCTCAAGGAGATCTCCTACGTGCACGCCGAGGGCTACGCCAGCGGCGAGCTCAAGCACGGCCCCATCGCGCTGGTCGACGAGCACCTGCCCGTGGTGGGCATCGCGCTCGCCGGCCCCGGCTACGACAAGGTGGTCAGCAACCTCGAGGAGGTGCGGGCGCGCGGCGGCAAGATCATCGCGCTCGCCACGGTGGGCGACAGCCACATCGCCGGCCTCGCCGACGACGTGGTCCTCCTGCCCAACGTCGACGAGGTGCTCCAGCCGATCCTCGCCACGATCCCGCTCCAGCTGCTCGCGTATCACATTGCGGTGCTCAAGGGCACCGACGTGGACCAGCCGCGCAACCTGGCCAAGTCGGTCACGGTGGAGTAGCGCAGCTCGCGACGACCCGGCGCTGGATCACGTCGATCGCGGGCACGAACGACGCGCCGGAAACAGGCCCGCGGACGTAGTGGTAGGCGACGACGCGGGGGAAGACCGTGGGCGACAGTAGCCTCCCAAGCTCGACGAACAGCGCCGCGGGTCCGTGCATCACGAGGTGCAGCGGAGCCCGCGGGTGACGCTCGGCGATCGTCTCGAGCGCCTCTCGCAGGCCAAACACGGCAGCGGAGAGCTGCGCCGCGTCTAGCGGCACCTGAGCTCGACCACGGAGGACATGGGCGGCCGCACCGAGTGCGTGCGCGGTGTCGTCGATGCGCTCCGCGGGGATCGTGCTCGAACAATCGATCACCAAGAGCACCGCGCTCGCGTCCTGGGGCTCCTGCGGTACCCCGAGTGGCTCGAAGTACCCACCGCCGCTCGGAGGCTCGTCGTCGAGCGGTGGGATCGACTCCCACGCCCCCGTATCACGCACGGGCTGGTGAATGACGATCGCTCGCGTTCCGGCAACCATCGAGAGACGACGTCCCAAGTACACCGCGATCGCAGCCACCACGGAAGCAAACACGTGCAGCTCGCCGCGCGTCGCCTCGAGCACCCGCTCCAGCCCGCGATCGATCTCGTCCATGGCCGCGCGCCAGATCGGTGCATCGACCGGGGTCGAGCGCAGCCGCGCCCAGTCGAGCTCGGAGTCTGGGTTGGGGATTTCGAACCCGGCGGAGAAACCCACGCTCGTTGCGGATCGAAAGCTGCTGTCGAACCTCACCATCACGGCGGCCCGCGTCGCGCGAGGGTGCGCTCGGAGCACGCAGGACACGCTCAGCGGGCCAAGCGCGTACTCGGGCGGCGGACACCCTGCATCCCGCATCGTGCGAAAGATCGTCACGACGCCTTGCCCCAGCGCCTGGGCCACGCTGAGCTCGCGGCAGAACCAGGCGAGCACCTGGTTGCGCCACACCGGAGCCGCCTTCCCCTCGCGGAATGCGGCCTCGTCCACGCGCGACGGCAGCCCGCCGGGAGACACGATCTCCACCCGATCGGCGAACACCGTGACGTGAACTGGATCATGGACCGCGTAGTCGCGGTGGACCAGCGCGTTGACCACAGCCTCCTCGAGCGCCCGCAGCGGATACTTCACCGCGTTCGGTGCGATGGGATCCTCCTTGTCGATCAGCATCGGCACGTGCTTGGCGAGCCGCTCCTTGAGCCCGCGGATCTGCTCGAACAGCGGCCCATACACGAAGTGAGCCTCACTGTGCGGCTCGGAGCGGTCGAAGCCGGGATAGCTCGAGAACACCACGTGCGCTCCGGGCACGAAGCGCGGCACGTCGCGACCAAACAGCAGGAGCGTGAAGTTGCGCGGACGAACGGTGCTCGTGAGCGGCTCCTTGGCACACAGCGAAGGCACCAGCGCAAAGATGCGGTGGTCCACGCGGAGGTACTCGTCGATCGGCGTGCTCTGATCCCACACACTCATGCGCTGAAGCGTGTCGCGAAGCACGACCAGATCGATGTCCTCGACGCGGGCCTCGGGGTTGGGGCGGTGATCCCAAGGCTCGAGGTCGCCCTTGCGGACCATCAGCTCGCGAAACAGGCCGTTGCGGGCCTGCACCGTGCTCCGGCTCTGGCGCACGTAGTACATGCCGCTGTCGGTCTTGCGACGGAACACGTGTGCATGCCGTGTCGCTGGCATCACGAAGACCAGCACCCTACGGCTGGGCTCGTCGGCGGGAAGCTCGTGCACGAGGGGAACGATCGGTGGGGTGACCCGCTCGCGGCAGCGCGTCATCACTTGCCCTTCCACTTCCTTGAAGCGAGCCGCCGTGAGACCCGGGGTGCGCACGACCGCGAAACCGTGCTCGTCCCGCCCCTCCGCGGCGCCGCACACGACGTAGCCTCCCCCGAGGTTGGCCCAGTCATTGGCAAACGCGGACAGGGTCGCGACCACGTTGTCGACGTCGGCGACGTTCTCCTTCCATTCGACCTGCTCGCTCTCGCGAGCGAGCAACTCGCGTAGGTTCAGTTCCTCCATGCCCGGCTGTGATCCGCCTTCAATCTAGCAGAGCGCAGTCTCTGCGCGTATCGCGCGTGTTCCACCGATCATAAGCGGGATAGACTGCGGCCCCGTGACGCCCGAAGAGATCGCGCTGCTCCAGCAGCAGCTCTACCAGCTGCAGGCCGAGAACCACGCGATGCGGCTAGAGCTGCAGCGCCTCGCGCAGCAGCAGCAGGTCGCGTCGGAGCGCCGCGTACAGGTGATACGCGGCGTGGGCCGGCTGCTGATCCCGCTGCTCGATCGCCAGAAGGTCGCACGCTCGTTCGGCAAGCTCGCCGAGACCGTCAGCGGCTTCACCGGCGCCCGCGAGCAGTGGCCCACGCGCGACCAGGTGATCCTCGACGCGCGCACCTTCCTCGAGTCGATGGCTCGCTTCGCGATCCGCCGCCGCACGATCCTGCTGGCCTTCGCGATCCTCGGGGCCGCGGTGCCCGCGATCCAGATCTGGCTGGTCATGAAGCAGAACGAGATCATCGAGGTCCAGACCGAGATCGTCGATGAGCAGCGCAAGCACTCGGAGATCCAGGTGTTCGACGTGGTGGCACGCTCGATGACCGAAGGCGATCGCAATGCCAAGGTGATGACCGGAGCGCTGCTCTCGCGCGCAGATCCGGAGTTCCTCGCGGAGGTGATCGTCGAGGCCTTCGACCCCGAGCTGAACGCGATCTACCGCGGCGAGGACAGGAGCTCCTCCACGCGGCGTCTCGAGGATGCGGCCTTCCGTGGCTACCTGGTGCGGGCCGTCGTGCGCGGGCTCCATCGCCGCTTGGCCGCGGCGTCCGATGAAGGGGTGCCCGCCGTGACCGCACAGGCGACGCCCACGCTCGACCTCATCCTCGACGACGCAAAGATGCGGGTGCCCCACGTGCTGCAGCTCGGCTACGGCGACGAGTTGCGCGACGGAACGCTCGACGAGCAGGTCGATGCGTACGTGTCCCTGATGGGCTCCGCCATGCGCACACGCGTGCGGCTGGCCCGCGCGCAGGGTGAGACCGGCCCGGTGTTCGACGACCTACGCCAGCTGTTCCAGCGCGTGCAGTGGAGGCGCATGGGCGAGAGCCGCTTCTCCGAGGCGCTGGTGGGCGCGGTGCGGATGCTGCTGGAAGAGCTCGCGTTCGAGCCTGGGCTCCGTGATGGCTTGGATACCAACTGGAGCGGCCGCACCCCCGAGGACGCCTACACGCGGGGCTTGGCCGTCCTGCGCGAAGCGCTGGGTGAAAAAGACATCGACTGGGCCACGATTACGCAGCAGGTGAGCCAATGATGCGCGGCAAGGGTCTCATGCTGGGCGGCGCGCTGCTCTGCGCAGGCTGCTCTCCGGGCGCAGCCCCGCCTCCGACGACCTCGCCCGGAGATGGGGGTCGAGCGAGCACCACCACTCCGGCGTTCGCGGTCGAGGTGCTCGTGCAGGCCACCGGCCGCGGCGCGAGCGAAGACGAAGCCTACGCCGCGGCCCGCGTCGCGCTCGCCGAGATCGTGCTGGGCGATGCCGCGTGGACCGAGCTCGTCGCCGTGGATCTCCACCGGCGGCAGGTCGATCCCCAGCGGGTGACACCGATCGCTGGCGGGGTGGAGGTTGCTCTCGGCCTCCCGCGCGAGCGAGTCTCGTCGATCGTGCAAGAGCTCGAGAATGCCGAGCCCGAGCTCAACGGTCCGCTCGTGTGGCAGGAACCGATCATCGCCTACCTTCGCGCCCACGCAGCCGCCGAGGCGTGCCTGCGGCGCCAGCAGCTGTTTCAGGCTACCTGTGAGCCAAGCCCCACCGACGAGGTCGATGCGGCGCTCGCCGAGCTGGGGCAAGGTCTCGCGTTCGTGGCCGCCTACCCCGATGGCGTGCCCGTGGATGCGAACGGCCGCGCGCTGCGAGAGCCCGCCGTGTTCGTGGTCTGGCGTGGCGTGCCCTTGGCTGGTCTTCCGCTGCGCGTGGAGGCCGATCGAGCCGATGCGCTCGCGCTCGATCACCTCGTGAGCGATGCCCATGGGCAAGCTCGGGTGACGCTCGCGAGTGGCGTTCCGATGGCCTCGCTGCGGCTCGTGATCGACGGCGAGGCCATGCTCGGCCCCTACCGCGATGCGGCGCCTCGCACCGAGCTCCGCCTCGAGCCGCGCACGGTGGCGCTCGGTCGCTGGGCGTTGCTGGTCGGCCGCGGCGGGACCGGGGCTAACGATGCGGTCGCCACGGTCGTGGAGGCGCGGCTGCGAGCGTCGGGTCTCGGCGAGGCCCGGCCCCTCGCCCCACGCGACGCGGAGGCCCTCCGTAACGCCCCGGCCGAGCGTATCGCTCCGCGGCTGGCCGCGGTCGCCGATGGCATGTCGGGCCGCCTCGATCTCCTGCTCATGCTGACCTACGAGACGCACTTCGCCGGTCGCAAGGGTGGCGGCCGCATGTGGTACGAGGCCGAAGGCACCCTCGAAGCGCGCGACGCGTGGACCGGGGAGGTACGCGCCCGCGCCCACGCCAAGGTCGAGGCCGACGACGTGAGCGACGAGCGAGCCGACGCCGCCGCGCGTCGCAAGCTCGGGGAGACGCTGGCCGCCGAGGTGCTCGCCTCCCTGCGCAAGGCGGGACCGCGCTAGTCCGCCGCGCTTGCCCGCCCTCGCGGTAGCTACTTCT
>JBFIJN010000258.1:0-12499 GCA_041600735.1 Nannocystaceae bacterium | reverse complement strand
GCCTTGGTCGTGGGCCGCGGCCCGCTCGGCCCAGTGCTCGGCATGACCGCGGGACTGCTCGCCGGGCTGCTGGCGCTCGTGCCCTCGGTGTTCCTCCAGCGAGCGGCCAGCGGCAGCGCGAGCGCGAGCTACGACCCGGGCCGCACCAAGTGGCTGCTGCTCGACACGCTCCTCTACGTGAACCTCGGCCTGCTCGACGCCAGCCTCTCGCCGCACATCTTCGACGAGGGTGGGTTCGCGCTGCTGAACTACGGCTATCTCTTCGTCAACGCGGCGCTCGCGGTGCCCACGGCCGCGGCCACCGTGGTGGCGCTGCGGCTGGCGGCCGACCCCGAGCGCGGGCGAAGGATCCTGCGCCGCTGGGCCCCGCTCGCCGGGCTGCTGGTCGGAGCCGCCGTGTTGGTGGTCTGGTGGCTGCTGGCGTGGGGCCCGGTGGAGCACCGCATCGACGCCGCGGCCGGCTGGGCCATCACCGAGGGCATCCGCCCGATCGTGCTCGCCTCGGTCCCCTTTGCTGCGCTGCGCCTGGCCAACACCGTGGGCCGACAGGCTCGCGTGGCCGAGGACCCGCGCGGCCTATGGAAGTGGGACGTGGGCGGCTTGGCCCTGCGCACGGTCGTGTTGGTCGGGGGCGCGCTCTGGTACGGCGTGCTCTCGTCCCCGGTGGCCCTGGTCGTGGGCGAGCTGGTGCAGCTGGGCGCGTGGTGGGGCTGGACCGGCCAATCCCGCGATCTGCGCGAGCCGAAAGGCTAGGCCTGGTTACACGTATGCTCAGAATCACCTTGTGCTACGTGTAGGTCTTAGTGCAAGATAGTGGCGGATTCGAGGTCGCCATGCCCCACCGCACCGCTCTTGCCGCTCTCCTCGCCTCCTTCGCCGCCACGGGCTGCGATGCGTGGAACGCGGATGGGATCGGCGCAGAGGGTGGCGTGGTGGTCTCGCCCGATGGCCGTCTCTCGCTCGAGATTCCCCCCGGGGCCCTCGACGAGCCCGTCGAGATCAGCATCGAGATCACCGGTGGCACGGCCAGCCCCGTGGCGCCCGTCTACGTGATCCAGCCGCTCGGCCTCACGTTCCAGTACCCCACCGAGCTCGTCTTCGACTACGACGACGAGGTCTTGGGCGAGCGGGAGCCCGGCGATCTGATGATGGTGACCCACCGCGAGCTCGGCTGGGACTATCTGCCCGACCGGGTGATCGATGAGGACGACCAGACGATCTCGGTCAGCCTCATCGCGGCTGCGGCCGTCACCGTCGTGGTCGAGTGATCCTCGAGCTGGCGGGTTGCTCAGGCGAGCGAGCGTCGACGCTCGCTGAACCCTGGCGGCAGTGAGAGCTGCTCGCGACGACGATCGACGCGTGGGCCATTCCGCTCGGTGAACGCCGGGCTTCGGCCCGCTCGGCCCACGACCACGCGCCGCAGCGGGATCTTGGCCAAGCCCAGCTCGTGGCGACCTCGGCGGGGCAACGGCGGTGAAGATGGGCTCCTGCTGGGACGCTGCGGCGGCATGCCAGTACCGTAGCAGTGGCCCTCGATCGCCCGAAGAAATGGGTCGATCGGGCAGATCACCTCAGAAGAATTCTCTCGTCCGGGCGGATCCTGAACGTTCGTAGAGTCCACGCTCGCGAGCGCGGTGAGGCCCGATCCCGCGCTCGTGCGGTCGGATTCGCGCCCCTCGAGCGCCGTGCCAAGCTCGGGCAAAGACGCCTAGGTACAACGTTCCTTGAAGGTTATCCCCCACGCCGGGCTATTCGAGCCATGCGTACCCGCTCGAGTTGCACGACCGATCGATCACCACGTGACGCCGCTTGCAGTCCCGCCGTTCATGATCTGGTTCGGAACTAGACGAAAGCCGACCCACCACATTTGGCGTTGACTAGGTTTTCGTCGGACTGCTATCGGAGTGACCAATCGTCAACCTCGGGGTTCTCCCGAGGTCCACTGTGGCGACTCGTCCACTCCTTCTGGTCTTCGACCAGAGCACTCACCGCTCGACTCTTCACCACTCCGTGCAATTGCACGGTGGCGAGTTGCTGCGGCTTCTCGCTTCTCTCACCCACACTCCTGCGGTCGCTGGCCGACAATAGGAACTACGGGACATCTCTCTATGCGCACGAACGCTTGGATCTGGGCCATGGGCGCCCTCGCCGCTCAAGTTGCGGTGGTTCAGTCTGCGAAAGCGGATCCAGGAGAGGCGGTGATCATCGGCATCGTCCGTGACGCCCAGACTGGAGACCCGATCGCCGAGGCCTCGGTTTCAGTGACCGGTGAGCATCTTCAGGGCGAACAAGCGGTGGTCACCGACAAGGGGGGCATCTTCCGCCTGCCGAACCTGCCGCCCGGCGAGTACGAGCTGCAGATCGCCCGCATCGGCTACGAGCTGGTGACGCGCCCGGGGATTCGCATCCAGGCCAACACCACCGTCCGCATCGACACCCGACTGCGGCCCGCCGAGGACGAGAGCACCCGTACCCTCATCGTGCCCGCGCCCACCATCAACGTGGGCAGCGCCGCCACCGGGATGAGCATCGACTCCGAGTTCTCCAAGCGAGTTCCGGTGGCCGTCCCCGGGGGCAAGGGCGCGGCCAACCGCAGCTTCGAGTCGGTGGCCGAGGCCACCCCGGGCGCGCGCAACGACCTCTACGGCACCTCGATCTCCGGCACCACCTCGCCCGAGAACAACTACGTGATCGACGGGATCACGGTGAACAACCCCGCGTACGGCATCAACGGCAGCTCGCTGTCGGTGGAGTTCATCGAGGAGGTCAACGTCGAGACCGGCGGCTACATGCCGGAGTACGGTCGTGCGACGGGCGGCATCGTCAACGCGGTGACCCAGAGCGGCAGCAACAAGCTGCACGGCAGCGTGTGGGGCTACTACACGCCCGGCCAGCTCGAGGGGCGCCGCACCCAGGTGCTCAGCGAGGGCTCGGCCATCGCGCCCACGACCTCGCTCGGCTGGATCGGCGACACCGGCTTCGACATCGGCGGTCCGATCATCAAGGATCGCCTGTGGTTCTACGGCGGCTTCCAGGCCTCGCGCTCGGTCTACAATTTCGACACGGTCTGGCAGCGCACGCTGGTCGACCCCGACACGGCCGAGCCGCTCGTCGACGCCAGCACCGGCTACACGCGCACGCAGCGGATCCCCGGGACCGAGTCGCATCGCATCTCGCAGGCCACCTCGCTGCAGGTGCTCGGCAAGCTCACCTTCCGCGCGACCAAGAACCACAGCTTCGACCTGCTGGGCATCTACATTCCCACGGTCTCGGGCGGCAACAACACCTACGGCCTCAACCCCGACACCGGGCAGCCGCAGGTGGTCAGCGCGCTCGGCGAGTACTCTGCGCTCGCCAACCGCTTCCGCAGCGACGCGGGCGACGTGAACTTCAAGTGGACGGCCACGACCGACGACAAGAAGTGGACCTTCGACACCTTCGTGGGCTGGCACCATCAGCGCGAGGCTCGGCTGCCGTCCGACGGCTCGAAGATCGGTGATGCCACGGGCCTCGCCACGATCCCCGGCGTGATCTATCGCCGCAACAACCCCGGGCCCCACTCGATCCTCGACTTCGAGAGCCTGCCGGCCGGGGCCAACCCCAACGCCTGCGACGCGGTGGAGATCCCGGATCCCGCCGACGCCACGGCCACCATCCGCACCGAGACCTGCCCCGTGGTCTCCTACGCCACGGGTGGCCCCGGCTTCATGTTCGACCGCCAGCTGGAGCGCATCCAGGGTCGTCACATGATCACCCGCTGGGCCGAGGGCGCGGGCCACCACACCATCAAGGGTGGCATCGACGTCGACTACTCGCAGTACACCAACCTGCGCGGCTACTCGGGCGCCACGCTCTATCGCGAGTCGACCCGCGGCACCTCGTTCTCGGACTACCGCCAGCAAGGCTTCCTCACCGGTCCCGACCAGGCGGTGATCCTCAACTCGCTCCAGTGGACCACCTATCAGGTCACCGGCGGCGCGTTCTTGCAGGACAGCTGGAGCATCATGGACCGGGTCACGCTCAATGCGGGCCTTCGCTATGACTCCCAGTTCTTGTTCGCCAACGACCGCACGCTCGCGCTGGCGCTGCCCAACCAGCTCTCGCCGCGCGTGGGCCTGATCTGGGACCCGACCTACGCCGGCAAGGCCAAGATCTTCGCCAACTACGCGCGCTTCTATCAGAGCGTGCCGCTCGACATCGCCGACCGCGCGGGCTCGGGTGATCCGGGCCTGGTGTCGGTGCACGACGCCGCGACCTGCGATCCCACCGATCCGGCCCAGAGCCAAGAGGGTGGTGCGTGCCGCAGCGACGCCAATCGCCTCCCGATCGGTGGTCCCACCGACAACGACCAGCTCTGGTACGGGTACGGTGCGGGCAAGACCCCGGTGGACAACAAGCTCAAGCCGCAGTCGAGCGACGAGCTGGTGTTCGGCGGCGAGTACGAGATCTTCGCCAACGGCCGCCTCGGCCTGTCCTATACGCGGCGCTGGCTCAATCATGCCATCGAGGACATGAGCCGCGACGAGGCCTATACCTACTTCATCGGCAACCCGGGCTTCGGCATCGCCAAGGACTTCCCCAAGGCGCGCCGCAACTACGACGCGATCATCCTCTACCTGCACAAGCGCTTCGCCGATCACTGGCTGGCCTCGGCCAGCTACACGGTGTCGTTCCTGCGCGGCAACATCGCGGGTCTGTTCCGCCCCGAGACGGGTCAGCTCGATCCCAACATCAACTCCGACTTCGACCTGATCTCGCTGCTCGACAACCGCCTCGGCCCGCTGCCCGGCGACCATCGACACGACATCAAGCTGTTCGGAGCCGGCGAGATCCCGCTGCCGGGCGACAACTACGTGCTCGCCGGCGGCGCCGTCCGCATGCGCTCGGGTGGTCCGACCAACGTGCTCGGCTCCCACAGCCTCTACGGCGGTGACGAGTCGTTCATCTTGCCGCGCGGATCCGGCGAGCGCCTGCCCTGGAACTTCTCGGTCGACCCGCAGGTGGGCTTCCGCCATCAGTTCAGCAAGGACCTCGCGCTGTCGATCACGATGGACGTGTTCAACGTGCTCAACTTCCAGTCGGTGATCGCGGTCGACGAGACCTACACCAACTCGGACGTGAACCCGATCAAGGGCGGCTCGATGAGCGATCTGGCCAGCCTCAACGACATCGACGGCATGCCGGTCGTGCAAAACCCCAACTTCGGGCGCCCGGTCGCCTACCAGCGCCCGCGGACGTTCCGCTTTGGTGCCCGCTTCGAGTTCTAGCCCAAGAGGAGAGTCGATCATGACATTCCATCTGCACCTGCATCACACTTGGGCCGTGGCCACCGGCTCGCTGCTGCTGGGGCTGCTCGCCAGCGCCGGCTGCCAGCAGCCGATTCCCAACTGCGGTAGCGCCCACGGCTACTTTGCCGCCAAGTACGAGCTCGTGAGCGGCGATCCTGCGTCGGCGTGCGGCGGGCTGCTGGGCGACGAGCTCGGCCTCGAGTCGTACTACGCCAACGGGGGCGCGCGCCCCGACCTCGAGCGGGGCTCGGTCGCGATCAAGCCGCTCTACCTCAACGCGCTGGTGTTCCACGCGGCCGAGCAGGGCGTGGTCGACGAGACCATGAACGATGGCGTCCAGTCGGTGGGTGATTTCGCGGCGCCCCGACCGGCCGACGACGACTTCTGCGTGGCGCCGAGCTTCTCCGCCACGCAGCTGAGCTTGCCCGAGGTGCCCGCGGTCGAGGACGACCCCGAGACGCCCGACGAAGACGAGTCGATCCCCGCGCAGCCGGCCACCACGATCCGCTACGAGTGGACCGACGCTCGCATCTTGGTCACCCCGGACGCCCAGGGCACGCAGTTCGTCGCCGAGATGCACTTCGAGCAGGACGGCTGCGAGGCCGACTACCACGTGACTGGGGTGTTCCCCGCCGTGTACTGCGGGACCAACGAGGACTGCGAGGACCCGGCCAACGGCATCAATCCCAGCTTCGACGTCGAGTGCGAGGAAGCGTTGGGTCTCTGCGTGCTCGTCGGTGAACCCCCAGCCTACAAGTGAGCGAAAAATGACCATGCATCGGCGCATCTCGTCCTTCTTCACTCCCTGCATGACTCGCTTGCTGGCCTCGAGCCTGGCGGGCGGCTTGGCGCTGCTGCCCACCGCCGGCTGGGCGGCTCCGGCCACCAAGGCTCCCAAGGAAGCTCCCCCCGTCGCCGCCGAGCCCGAGGAGGCCGAGCTGCCCGAGGCCGAGCCCGAGGAGGCCGAGCCGACCGAGGCCGAGCCGACCGACGGCGAGCCGACCGACGGCGAGCCGACCGACGTGACGGAGCCCGAGCCGGAGCCGGAGCCGGAGCCCGAGCCCGAGCCCGAGCCGGAACCCGAGCCCGAGCCCGAGCCCGTCATCACCACGCCCGAGCCCACGCCCGCGCCTCCCGTCGAGGAGACGCGACCGTTCGACTCGGGGAAGGCCCGTGCGCTACGCCTGGGTGGCCTCTACACGCTCATTGGCGGCGGTGGCCTGGTGGTCACCGGCTTGGCCGTCAGCATTGGCTTCACCGTGCGCGGCAACCAACAAGAGGCGCTGCTCATCAGGCTCGACGACGCGCTGGCCCTCGACAACTGCGCCATGCGCACGTCGAACACGTGCAGCGTGAACGAGGCCCGGCTGGTCGACACGCAAGACAAGATCGACAAGGCCGACACGGGAGCGCGCGTTGGCGGCGCCCTGCTCCTCACCGGCGCCATTGCGGCGGTCGTGGGCGGCGTGGTGTATCGCCGCGGGGTCCGCATGGAAGAGGATGCCCGCCAGGCTCGCGTGCGCTTCAGCCCCACGCTTGGTGGCGCGGTGCTGAGCGGTCGCTTCTAGAGCGGCGTGGGCCCGGCGTGGGGCCCAGCGTAGCGCCAGCGTGTGACTAGGCCGAGCGGCGCTCCTGTGGAGCGTCGCTCGAGCCCGCTCGCGCCTCAGTACCGAGGCACGGTCTCGTCCACCTCGGTCGACCAGGCATCGATCCCGCCCTCCAGATTGTGGAGGTCGCGGAACCCTTGCTGGGCGAAGTGCTGCGCGGCCTGGAAGCTGCGCATGCCGTGGTGGCAGTGGAACACCAGCTTGGTGTTCTTGGGGAGCTTCATCAGCTCGTCGATGTTGTCGCCGGTCACCAACGTTGCGCCCTCGATGTGGGCGGTGGCGTGCTCGGCCGGCGTCCGCACGTCGAGCAGCCGCATGGGCTCGCCCGCATCGAGCCAGGCCTTCACCTGCGAGGGCGAGGTCTGCTCGACGCGCGCGGGGGCGTTGGGGTTGTCCATCTTGAAGCCCGTCTGCGGGGCCTCGAGGTAGTCGATCACGAGGCCCGAGGCCCGCCGCGCGCTGGCGGGGTCGAACACCAGCTTGATGCCATTGGCGATCGTCGCCACATCGTTCTGCTGGCTGGGCCCGAGCGAGAGGTCGTGGCGATAGGCGGCGTCGATCGTCACGCGCAGCTCGTCGTCGCGATCCCCCTCGGCCGAGGCCTGGCGAAACACGGCGGCGGCGGCGTCGGTGATGGTGACCGCTGGCGGCTCGATCTTCGCCACCGCGCTGCCCAGCACCGTCACCAGCTCACCGTCGGCGTCCATCTGGCGCACGATGTCGGCCCCGCCGAGGAACTCACCGGCCACGTACAGCTGCGGGATCGTCGGCCAGTCGCTGAGCTTCTTGATGCCCTCGCGGATCGCCGGGTCGGCGAGCACGTTGACCGTGGTGTACTCGGGCACGTAGCGGTCGAGGATCTCGACCACCGAGGCCGAGAACCCGCACTGGGGCGCGGTGCGGTTGCCCTTCATGAACAGCACCACGTGATCGGACTGGACGAGCCTGGTGAGCTCGTTCTGCGTGGCTTCGTCGTGGCCGGGGGCGATGTCGTTCATGGGCGTCTCCTCGTCGCGGAGGGGATGGTACTGCTTGCGTGCACGCGATCCAACGGCACCGGCGGCCCCGAGGTTGCCGCACTTGGGCCGTGCTAAGGTTCTTGCGCGACCATGCCGACCGCCCTGCTCGTGCTGCTCATCGTGCTCGCCATCGCGGGCGGCCTCTACGTTGGTCACGTGGCGGGGCAGCAGCCGCGGCGTCCGCTGGAGCGGGGCAAGGCGCCCAAGAGCCTCTCCGGTCGGGCGCGCGACGCGGCGACCCAGGGGGCGCTAGGCCTGTGGAAGTGGAATCGTGCGCGCAAGAAGAAAGAGCGCGAACGCGACCGCGAGCCGTGAGCGCCGCCGAGTGAGCGCCAGACCGGCTGGATCGCGCGGCATGGATCGCGCGGCATGGATCGCGCGGCATGGATCGCGCGGCATGGATCGCGCGGCATGGATCGCGCGGTCAGCTCAGCGCATCGGCCGGCAGCGCTTGCACAGGCGGTGCTGGACGCCCGTCGACAAGAAGCGCCGCTCGCACGCCAGGCACTCCCGCATCGAGGGACACGTGCCTGCGAGTCGGCAGCGCAGCACGATCTGATCGGTGAGGCCCAGGTGCGCGGCGCGGGCTCGCACGATCGGCGGCGGGTGACCGTGCTCGCCCATCTCGCGCAGCAGCTCGACCTCGTCCTCGACCAGGCCGCGGAGGATCCGCTCGTCGAGCTCGGGGGTGAAGTTCACGACCGGCTCGCGGATGGGCTCGGAGTTGGGCTCTTCGGAGGGCATGGTCGCGGTCTATTCTCGGCGATAGAGGGTGATCCGATGCCCCGCGACTGGCGGGACAAGCGGCGTAGAGCGCGAGAAGCCGCGCTCGAGCATGCGCCGCGCGAGCTCTCCGGCCTGACCCCGCTGGGGATCGACCAGGAGCACATCGACGCGTCGTTCGGCGTGCCGCTCGAAGAACTCGACGAGCTGGCGCGGGTGGCTGCGCTCGTAGAGCACGTCACTACCGATGATGAGGTCGAACTTCCCGAGCTTCGGGCCGAGGCTCGGGCTTCCCCCGGACCAGTCCACGTCGCGGTACCGCAGCGGCCCCAGGTGGTTGAGCCGCAGGTTCTCGCGCAAGAACGCCGCGCACTCGGGGTGCCAGTCGCTGACCACGATGTCGGCCACGCGACGGTGCAGCACGATCCCCGGCACCGCGAGCCCGCAGCCGATCTCCAGCACGCGCTGCCCGTCGAGCACGACCGTGCTCACGTGCTCGGCCAGCACCAGGCCCGAGGACCACAGCTGGCCGAAGTGTCCCCAGCTCGCCGACGAGATCCCGCGCGCCGAGGCGTGGCCGTGGGGGTCGTGATACTGCTGCCGATCGAGCAGCGAGCGGATCGTGTACTCGTGCTCGCCGATCCGCACCTCTTGGTGCTTCACCGCGTAGCAAGTCACGAGCGGACCGCGTTTCGCAGAGACGAGCGATGCGACGAGCGAAGCGAGCGACGAGATGCTGCGGGATCTGGATTGTCCAACCGGAACCACCTTGCCGGACAGCCAAGGTGGTCGCCGCAGGAACGAGGTCGAGCGGGTGCTCGACGGTGAAATCACCTTACCACACGGCACGGCGAGCCGACTAGCGAGCGCCCCGTGGCGCTGACGCCGTCCTCGACCGCCGAGGGCGGTGCGACGAGGCGCGGTGGGTGGTCGTCTCGCGCCGCGTACGACCGAGCGGCATGGGCGGCCGCAGCAGAGCGGGCGCTACGGTGCAGGCTCGACGCACTGGGCGAACGTGGCGCTGGTGATCGCGTGCCCATGCTCGTCGAGCACGACTTCGATCAGGCGATCGTACTCGTCGTGACCGATGTTGCCTTCGGCGTCGAGCCCCTCGAGCTGCACCCCGAGTGTGGCGACCCATGCGGGGATCGTATTGGAGTGCCCGGCGATCACCACGCGCGAGCCCGGCGGGAGCTCGCGCAGCGCGGTCGTCCAGCCCGCGAGATCGGCCGCGTCGATCACGGCGGGCGTGAGCCCGGTGGCGCGTGCGAGCGGAGCGAGCGTGTCGCGCGTGCGCTGATACTCGCTGGTGAGCAGGCGATCGGGTTCGAACGGGGTGAGGAGTGTGGCGAGGCAGTCCGCGCGCCGCTGGCCGCGATCGGTGAGCGGCGGGTCGGCGCCGGCATCGGCCGCCTTCTCGGCGTGGCGGATGAAGATCGCGATCGAAGCGGGCGCCGCCCGAGCGGCGCCGTGAAGCTCGGGCGTTGGCGCGACGGGCTCGGCGGCGGGCGGGCACTCCGGCGCGTTAGCGCAGCCGCCGAGGGCGAGGGCGAGGGCGAGGGAGGCGATGGCGTGTTCGGTGGTCATTGCGGGAGATCGGCTACGCCCCGGCCCCGAGCGGCGTGATGCTGTGCACCGCAAAGCCCTGTCGCAGCGTAGGGAAGTCTACTCGGCAGTTGCCAGCGGGTAGCGAGTCGAGGCGGACATGGCCCCGTGCATCGAGTTTGCCCTCGATCGTCGCGCCCGCGGGCAAGGTCACCGTGAACTCGATGTCGGGGATCGGGGCGCCCGCGTCGTCGTGGAGCAGGATCTCGAGCGACTGGTCGCCGATCACCCGCGCGTAGGTCTCGTGGGCCCGCCACAGCCACGAAGGATACTCGGTCGATCCGACGGCGGAGGTGAAGGCGAGCGGCGACGGCCGCACGCCGAGCGGATCGCCAAAGAAGAACAGCTCGACGCGACGATCCGCGCCCTGGCCGTCCGCCTCGCCCAGCGGGAAGGCCTCGCCACAGCCGTGAGCCTGGGCCTCGACGCCCGGCGGCAGGGTGGTTCCGTCGCGCGTCATGATCTCTGTGACGAGCGCGCGGCGCGTGTTCGCTCCCACGATGCCATCGACTACCAGCCCGCGGGTCTCCTGAAACCACCGCACGAGATCCTGCCCGCTGGGGCGACTCGCGAGATCGGGGAGCGCATGCAGCATGTGCTGGACCTCGCGATCACCCCAGCGCTTGCCGGCGGGAGGATCACGCGTGAAACGATCGAGCCATGCCTCGACGTCGTCGGTGAGGTACTGCATCACGCTGTGCGCACGGTCGAGCGAGAGGGTCTCATTGTAGGCAGCCTTGCCCTCGGGGTCGGCGTGACCCACGACGAGCAGCCGACACGGCGCACAGCGCTCGTAGAGCACCCTCATCTCGGCGAACGCTGCGTGCGAGAGCGGCAGTGGGAAGCTGCGGTCGCTGTCGAACAGCATTCCGCTGAGACGGCCGAGCACCACGAACGGCTGAAGGCTGAGTCGCCGTGGCACCTCGGGCGCGAGCGCGATCGGGCCTACGTCGCGACCGCGAGGGTGTACGACGAGCGTGTCCCCGCTGGCGACGAGCGGGGCGACGGCGGTAGGAGCCGACCATGCTCGGTCGAGCGCCGCGGCGAGGGTGTCGCCATACGGAATGCGCAGGGTCGCCGCCCGGCTCGTGACGCGATCGATGCGGATGCGACCGCTCGCGTCGCTCACCAACCGCTGCTCCACACCTCCGTGCTCGAGCGTGACCTCGACCCCAGGTAGTGGCGCATCGGCCCCATCGACGAGCCAAGCCTCGAACCACGTCACGGCCTCGCGTGCGATCGTTGGCGCCGAGATCGGCGGTTCGTGAGGCTCAGGCGCGAGATCGCTGAGCAAGACGTGCTTCGGGGCGTCGAGCTGGCGGGGTGCGTCGTCCAGTCGTACCGCGACGAGCTGACCGCAGGCGAGCATCCGCGCGAGAAACCCGATGGCGCGCTCGAGGTCGAGGTCCTGCCCTGGGCCCGAGTGTGCCCGAGCGAGCTCGAGGATCGCGGGGGCCTGCCCACCAAAGGTCGCGCTCTCACGCAGCCATGCGGCCATCGTCCGCTCGTTGGTCTCGGTGACGAGCGCGCGACGCTGCACAAGCACGAAGCCACCCGCAGGACCCTCGAACACGAGCGAAGCCATGGAGATCGACCGGTATCACGCGGCTGAAGCCGCCGCAATGACGGACGGGCCATGCGTTGGTGATGTTGCTCTGCAGGGCAGTCCTGGGAGTGCCCGAACGGGCCAAACGCAGCGAAATTTAGACGATATGATCAGGTGAAATCGAGCCGACGGATGGTGTACCATCGCTTCCCCAACCCGCAGTACGGCTCGTTGGTCCAGGCCCTCGCGCCGCTACCATGACCCGAAGAGCACACCATGACTGGGACAGTTGCTGCGAATGTCACCAACAAGCTCGACGTCCTGCACGTGTTGCTGCTGATGGAGTCGTCGAGCAAGGCTCAGACGTTCGATAATACCGCGGGAGTGCACACGATCTTCGTCTCGTCGGATCTCGGCGGGCGACTCCGGGTGGGCTTTGGCAGCAAGCACAAGTCCCCCGATCACATGCTCGGCGTGTTGGACCCCCACGGGAAGGTTCACACCCCGGATGTCAGCGGTGCTGTGCGCATCGACATCCCCCCTGGCAAGCGAGGCAACGGGTTGTTCTTCGCAAGCGTGCACGCCAAGACCGGCAAGTACTCGATCTTCGCGTTGTTCGAGGAGACCGGGTGCGCGCGCGACAAGGATCGCAAGCACCTGATACCGTGGAATTTCTGGTACTGGCCCTACGCCGACAGCGAGAAGGACAAG
>JBFIJN010000257.1:0-12635 GCA_041600735.1 Nannocystaceae bacterium | reverse complement strand
GAGCCCTCCGAAGACATCGAGTCCGCCGAAGACGAGCTCGAGTCCGCCGAAGACGAGCTCGAGTCCGCCGAAGACGAGCTCGAGTCCGCCGAAGACGAGCTCGAGTCCGCCGAAGACGAGCTCGAGTCCGCCGAAGACGAGCTCGAGCCCTCCGAAGACGATCTCGAGCCCTCCGAAGACGATCTCGAGTCCGCCGAAGACCTCGAGCCCGCCGAAGACGAGCCCGCCGAAGAGCTCGAGCCCCCCGCAGACCCCGAGCCCTCACGAGAGCCCCAGCCATTGCAAGACTCCGACGACGCCTCCCCCGATTCGAATCCAGAGGAGGCCGCCTCGTGAGCCCTCGTGCGCCTCGTCGCCCACCCGCGGGTAGCCCGGCCGAGCCCTTGGCCTCCGAGCCCAGCGGGGGCGGGGGCGTGCTGCGCCTGCAGAAGCTGCTCTCGCGTGCGGGCGCCTCTTCGCGCCGCGGCGGGGAGGCCCTCATCTTGGCGGGGCGCGTCACGGTCAACGACGAGGTCGTGACCGAGCTCGGTGCGCGCGTCGATCCCAACGTCGATCGGATCGCGGTCGACGGTCGCATCGTGCAGCTCGAGGCGCCGGTCTACCTGGTGATGAACAAGCCCGACGGGGTGGTGTGCTCGGCCGAGCCTTCGGTCGACGAGCGCGGGCGCCCCACCGTGGTCTCGTTGGTGAAGGGCATCACCGAGCGCGTCTACCCGGTGGGTCGCCTCGACTTCCACTCGCGCGGCGTGCTGCTGCTCACCAACGATGGCGAGCTCGCGGCCTGGCTCACGCACCCGCGGCACGACGTGCAGAAGACCTACCACGTGAAGTTCCAGGGGCAGCTCCAGCAGGCCGAGCTCGAGGCGCTCTCGATGGGCGTCACGCTCGAGGACGGCACGCGGACGCGAGCGCTGGCCGAGATCTCGGTCATCAAGGACACGCAGACCAACACCTGGGCCCAGCTCACGGTCGCCCAGGGTCTCTATCGCCAGGTGCGGCGCATGGGCGACGCGCTGGGCCGTCCGGTGCTCAAGCTCATCCGCGTCTCGTTCGCGGGCATCACCGCCGATGGGCTCGACGACGGAGAATGGCGGCAGTTGCGCGACGACGAGATCGCCCACCTCCGCGCCCAGGCGAGCGGCAAGATGGCGAAGCCAGCGCCCAAGAAGCCTGCTGCGAAGCCCACGGCAAAGCCGGCGTCCAAGAAGCCCGCCTCCGGCAAGCCGGCGTCCAAGAAGCCCGCCTCCAAGAAGCCGGCGACCAAGAAGCCCGCATCCAGGAAGCCGGCCTCCGGGAAGCCCGCCGCCAAGACCTCTTCGCGAGCGAAGCCCGGACGCGGTCGCGGCTCGCGATGAGGGCCCGCGGAGGGCTTGCGGTGACCCCCTCGACCATGTAGCTTCCGCATCCCGCGAGGCCGGCGTCTCCCTCGGACCGCCCCGCGATCATGGCAGTGCCTCGCACGAAGGCCCGCCTCGACAGAGGGAAGTCAGAAGTCATGGCCAAGCTCTCCCAGGTCCTGCGCGACGAAAAGCGCGACAAGCTCATCGAAAAGTACGCGGCCCGCCGCGCCGAGCTCCGATCCAAGCTGAAGGATCCGGAGGTCGACCCCGACGAGAAGTTCGAGGTCATGGCCGCGCTGGGCAAGCTGCCCCGCAACTCTTGCCCCACCCGCAAGACTCGTCGCTGCATGCTCACCGGGCGCAGCAAGGCGGTCTACCGCAAGTTCGGTCTGTGTCGCGTGGTCCTGCGCGACTTGGCTCTGCGCGGCGATCTGCCGGGCGTCACCAAGTCGAGCTGGTAAGGAGCCTACCGCCATGAAGATGGGCGTTCATCCCGAGTACCACAAGGTCCTGTTCATCGACTCGTCCACGGGCGACGAGTGGACCTCCTTCTCGACCCTCTCGCCGAACGAGAAGAAGGAAATCGACGGCCAAGAGCTGCCCGTCGTACGGGTCGAAATCTCCGCGCACAGCCATCCGTTCTGGACGGGCCACGCGCGCGAGGTCGATGCCGAGGGCCGTATCGACCGGTTCCGTCGGCGCTACGCCGGGCGCGCCAAGAAGGCCTGACGCCTGGTGGCGGCCCGCAAGAGCGCCCTGACCCTGGGTGAAGCGCCGTTCGTATCGGGGCCGCAGGCCATCGATCCCGAGCTGGCGCAGCGCCTGTTGTCCCGGGCGCTCGCCCAGGGCGGCGACTTCGCCGACCTCTACTTCGAGTATCGCCGCTCGGCCTCGCTCTCCATGGAGGACGGCCTGGTCCGCGCCGCTGGCGGTGGGATCGACATGGGGGTGGGGGTCCGCGTCGTGGTCGGCACGGCCATGGGCTACGCCTACGCCGAGAGCCTCGACCCCGCCGAGATGATGCGCGCGGCCGAGACCGCGAGCCAGATCGCGCGGGCCGGCGCCGCGGTGGCCCCGGTCGCGATCGCTCCGCGTCGCAAGGGCAAGAGCGTCTATCCGGTCGAGCACCCGCTGGTCGACCTCGAGGGGGCCGCTCGCGTCGAGCTGCTGCGGCGCGCCGACAAGGCCGCGCGCGGGCACGATCGCAAGATCAAGCGCGTCGACGCCTCGCTCGTCGCCGTGCACAAGGAGATCCTCGTCGTGACCAGCGACGGGGTCATGGTGCACGACGTACGCCCGATGATCCGCATCTCGGTCTCGGCCGTCGCGCGTCGCGGCAAGCGCTCCGAGTCGGGCAGCAGCGGCGGCGGCGGGCGCCATGGGATCGACTACTTCGATCGCATCACCCCCGAGGCCCACGGCATCGAGGCGGCCCGCGTCGCGCTCATCAATCTCGACAGCCGCCCCGCGCCCGCCGGCACCATGCCGGTGGTGCTGGCCCCGGGCGACTCGGGGATCTTGCTGCACGAAGCGGTCGGCCACGGGCTCGAGGCCGACTTCAACCGCAAGCGAACCTCGAACTACACCGATCAGATCGGCAAGCGCGTGGCCTCGCCGCTCGTCACGGTGGTCGATGACCCGCGGATCGCGGGCAGCCGCGGCAGCCTCAACGTCGACGACGAGGGCGTGACCCCGCGCGAGCATCGATTGATCGTGGGCGGCACGCTGCGCGGCTACATGCACGATCGCATCAGCGCCGACTTCTTCCGCATGAAGCCGAGCGGCAGCGGTCGCCGCGAGAGCTTTCGCCACGTGACCATGCCGCGCATGACCAACACGCTCATGGCCGCCGGGCAAGACGACCCGATCGACATCATCCGCTCGGTGAAGCGGGGGATCTACGCGGTCAAGTACAGCGGCGGCCAGGTCAACATCTCCAACGGCGACTTCGTGTTCAGCCTGACCGAGGGCTACCTCATCGAGGACGGCAAGCTGGGGGCCCCGCTGCGCGGGGTGAACCTCATCGGCAACGGCCCCGCGGCGCTGCGCTCGGTGAGCATGGTGGGTCACGACTTCGTGCTCTCCGACGGCATGTGGACCTGCGGCAAGGACGGTCAGAGCGTCCCCGTGGGCGTGGGCATGCCTACCGTCAAGGTCGACCAGCTCACCGTGGGAGGCACGGCGGTCTGATGCCGAGACCTCGCGCCATCGAGAAGACCCTGGATCGCCTGGCCGACATCGCGACGCGCTCGCTCGAGCAGCTGCGCGCGCTGGGGGTCGACCACGCCGAGATCGCCGTCGGCAGCGGCAGCGAGCTCGAGGTCGGCGTGCGCCAAGGCGAGATCGAGCTCGTCAAGGAAGCCGGGAGCAGCGGCCTCGGCGTGCGGGTCGTGCACGACGGCCGCGTGGCCACGAGCTCCACCACCGACTTTCGCCCCGAGTCGCTCGCCGTCTTCTTGGCGCGCGCGGTCGAGATGGCCCAGGTTAGCGAGCCCGACGCGCTCGCGGTGCCCCCGAGCCCGCGCGCGCTGGTCAAGGAGTGGCCCGACCTCGATCTGTTCGATCCCGCCACCGACCGCATCGGGGCCGCGCGAGCGATCAAGCTCGCGATCTCCGGCGAGCGGGCCGCGCTGCGGGCCGACGCGCGCATCACCACCTCGGAGGGCGCCAGCTTTGGGCGCAGCAGCGGGTGCTCGGTGCTCGCGACGAGCGGCGGCTTCCTCGGGCGCAGCGCGGGGACCTATCAGTCGCTCGTGGTGCAGGCGGTGGCCGACGACGAGGGCGGCAAGAAGCGCAAGGGCGTGCACTGGACCGGCGGGCGCTTCTTCGGCGAGCTCGAGTCGCCCGTCGAGATCGGCAAGGAGGCCGCCCGGCGCGCCTTGGCCCAGCTCGGCGCCACCAAGATGCCGACCGGTCGCTATCCGATCGTGTTCGACAAGCACGCCGCTCGCGCCATCGTGGGCCTCGTGGCGAGCTGTGTGGTGGGCGACGCCGTGTACCGGCACCGCAGCTATCTGGCGGGGCGCCTCGGCACCGCGATCGCGAGCCCGATCGTGAGCTTCATCGACGACCCGCTCGTCCCGCGTGGCCCCGGCTCGCGGGCGTTCGACGGCGAGGGTCGCAAGGTGCGCAAGATCGCCGTGTGCAAGAAGGGCGTGCTCAACAGCTACCTGCTCGACACGTACAGCGCCCGCAAGCTCGATCTACGCCCCACGGGCAGCGCCAGCGGTGGCGGCGGCGTGCCGCACTCGAGCACCAGCAACTTCTACCTCATGCCCGGCCGCGGGAGCCCCGAGGCGCTGCTAAAGGGCATCGAGCGCGGCTTGTTCGTCACGCGCATGATGGGCTTCGGCTTCGACGCCACCACCGGCAACTTCAGCCGTGGGGCCGAGGGCTTCCTCATCGAGAACGGCGAGCTCGGTCACCCGGTCAGCGAGGTCACCGTGTCGCGCAACCTCGACGAGCTACTGCGCGGGATCGACAAGATCGCCAACGATCTGGAGTTCAAGACCAGCATCGCCGCGCCGAGCTTCCGCGTCGACGAGATGACCGTCGCCGGGAGTTAGTTTGGCCCCCCGCAGGCAACGAGCTGCGAGCAGGCGCTAGGGTGGCCCCCAAGGGGGCCTTTGCTCGTGTGGCTCCGGGGGCCTTTGCTCGTGTGGCTCCGGGGGCCTTGCTCGTGTGGCTCCGGGGGCCTTGCTCGTGTGGCCCCAGGGGGCCTTTGCTCGTGTTCCGGGGGGTCAGAGCCAGCGGTCGGCGAGGGGGGTGATGCGCTCGAGGATCGAGGCGTGCATGGCGTGGGGCGAGGCGATCACGCCGCTCGGGTGGGTGACGCTCGTGGCGCGGTAGTCGAGCGGGCGGCCGCGCATGTCGGTGACCTCTGCGCCGGCCGCCAGCAACAGGGCCGCGGGAGCACACGTGTCCCACATCTTGGTGTGTCCCGGCGCCTGCACATAGACATTGGCGTCGCCGCGCGCCACCGCGGTCATGCGCACGCCCACGCTGCCCACGCTGCGCGCCCGCGCCTCGCTGACGCCGAGCGCTCGGCGGATGTCGTGCTGGTGCGAGAACGGGAACAGGCGCCCGCCGATGAGCACCAGCGCATCGAGCGGGGCCTGACGCGGGCCGAGCTCGAGCTCTTCGCCCGAGGGTAGGCGGCGGCGGGCCAGCCTGACGTCGTCCGTGCACAGCGCCCAGCTCGCGTGGCCGGCCGCGGGCTCGAGCACCACGCCGAGCACCGGTCGTCCGTCGAGGCACAAGCCCACCTGCACCGTCCACCCGGTGCGACCGCGCGCGAACTCGCGGGTGCCGTCGATCGGGTCCACGTACCAGCAGCGCGAGGCCTGCCGCCATGTGCCGTCGTGGTCGCTCTCCTCGGCCAAGATCCCGTCCTCGGGGAAGCGCGCGCGCAGCGAGGCGACGATGAGGTCGTTCACCTCGGTGTCGGCCAGCGTGATCGGCCCGCCGCCGAGCGGCTTCTCGCGCAGCGCCATCACCCGCGGCCCGCGACGCCAGTAGTGCATCGCGATCTCACCGCACTCGCGTGCGAGATCGAGGGTGAAGGTCAGCTCCGCGTGTAGGGCGGTCATCGAGTCGCAGGACGCCAGGGACCGAGGGCATCGAGCAGCGCGCGGGCATCCGCGTCGCGCCCCTCGGCGAGCAGAGCGGCGACGAGCCGCTCGGTGCCCTCATTGTAGGCGGCCGCGAGGTCATCGGTCCATGGCTGGGCGGCGTGCTGCTGGCGCGGCCACGGCGGGTCGTAGCGCTGCATCGCGAGCACGTGGGCCTCGACGATCTGGGCCGGGCTGGGCGGCGGCTGGTGAGGTGGGAGCACGCGCCACAGCACACCCTGGGGCACCACGGGCAGCGTGGCGGCCGGGCGCGAGAACACGTTGGCGAGGAACACCGGCGTGTCGCGCAGCGCGGGATCGGACCACAGCGCGCCGACCAGCGCCACCGGCTTGTCGACCTCGGGCAGCGCGGGAAAGCGCGCGCGCAAGTGCTCGCGGTACCACGGGTGCGAGAGCAGCGAGGCATCGATGTAGACCACGCGCTCGCCGTGGTGGAGCACGTGCTGCGCAAAGAGGATCGGGAACACGCGGTGGTCGTCGGTGCCGATCACCAGCGAGAGCACGCCGGGCTCGGGCGTGCGCAGCAGATCCTCGGCGTAGCGCTGCACGCCTGGGTCCGCCGAGGGCAGCCCGCGCGCGTGGCTGCGGGCGAGCTGGGTGGCGAGGAGCATCACGGCGCCCAGCGCCAGCCCGGCTCGGCCGAGGCGCGAGGGGGCGATCACGAGCAGGCGGGCCGCGGCTGCGGCCGTGAGCGGGGCCCACAAGAGGATCGTGAGCAGATCGAAGCGCTCGAGGATCCATGCGCCGAACGGCTGCGTGGGGTCGATGTTGTGGGCCGCCGGGAACGCGAGCGTACAGGCCAGCAGCGAGCCCATGAGGCCCCACCACACGCCCGGGGTCGCGGCGGCGGGGCGGCGCCACGCGAGCGCGCCCACGCCCACCAGCACCAGCGTCGCGGGCAGCGTGGCGCTGGTGAGGCCACCGCTCACCGCCGAGCCCACCGTGCCCAGCGCGCGCGCCCATTGATCGAGCACCGCGGGATCTTCGGGATGGAGGCTGAGCGCGAGCACGCCATAGTCCGCGCGCAGCACGTGATGGAGCAGGCCCGAGGCCGACTGCGTGTCGCCCCAGCGCCACGCGCCGCCCGAGCCCAGCGCGAGCGTGGCGTAGGGCAGCAGGCCCACGAGCCCCGCGCCCACGCCCTGTGCGGCGGTGCGGGCCAGGCGGCGCCACGCGAACGGTCGCGGCCACGCCGCGCCCACGACCACGGGCAGCATCAGCGCTGCGCTCAGGTGGTGGCTGACGGCGAGCCCGAGCAGCAGCCCCAAGAGCCACGGGCGCGGGGAGTCGCTCGCCGCGGCGCGCAGCAGCAGCGCGCACGCCAGCAGGTGCAGGCCCCACACCTCGCTGTCGCTCACGTGCACGAGCACGGGCGAGGCGGTCGCGAGCACCGCCACGGCGAGGGTGGCGGGCGCTCGGCCCGACCAGCGTGCGAGCAACGGCCACAGGACCAGCCAGGCCGCGACCCCAGCGAGCGCGCAGGGAAGCGCGGCGGCGGTGGCCGGCGGCAGGCCGAGCGCGGCGAAGCCCTGGGCCAGCGGGCCCAGCATGCGCATCCACGGGTAGCCCGAGGGGTGCGGCACCCCGCCTGCGAGCATCACCGTGGCGAATTCACCGGCATCACCCGCTTGCACGTGATGCGGCAGCGAGAGCCCCGCGAGCGTGAGCAGCAGCAGCGCGAGCCCGAGCCAGTGCGCGAGCCCGAGCCCGAGCCCATGCGGCTCACGGGGTGCGACGAGGTCCGCGGGCGGAGCATCAGCGGGCACCCGAGGATGGTAACCGTGCTGACGAGCCGCGGCGCAGGGCCGCGCCGACGCGGCTCAGCTCGCCACGTGGAGCGGCTGCGGGCGTCGGAAGCGGACCGTCACGTCTTCCTCCTGCATGGGTTGCACGCGGATCGAGCGACGGATCGCGATCGGCTCGGTGGGGCGCACCAGGGTGTCGCGGGGGGCCCCGGGGGTCGGCCGCAGCCCCGCCCGCGCGCGCAGGCGCTCGATCAGCGCGTTGTCGTCGGTGGCGGAGGCGTGCCGGCTCGCCGCGTGGGGAGCCGGCGGCGGGCCCGGTCGCCGGGCGAACTGGCGGACCGGCGTGGGCGCGATGCGAGTGACCGAGTCGGGATCGAACTCCTCGATGGTCTCGATGGCCTCGATGGTCTCGATCGCATCGATGTCATCGAGCACGAGCGGCGCCGAAGGGGCCCGTGCCACCACCGTCCGCGGCTCGGCCTCGTAGGCGAACAGCAGCGGATTGCGGGCGATCACGGTGGCGCCGGTGATGAGCGCCGCGTGGACGGGCGCGTGGCTCGCGGGTGCTTCGGCCTCGCCCCACGCGCTCGCGAAGCGCAGGATCTCCGCGGCCTCCTCGGTGCGCCCCTGCTCGAGGTAGAGCTCGGCCAGCCCCTCCACGCGCGCGGCCGCGGCCTCGTGCCGACCCAGCGCCTCTTCCATCAGCGCCAGATCGAGGTGCAGCTCCACGCGGCTCGGATCGAGCCCCAGGCCGTGCACCAACAGCTCGATCGCGCCCCCGTGATCCTCGCGGGCCGCGAACCCCTGTGCGGCCTCGACCAGGCCCTCCACGGCCTCGTAGCGTCGTCCCTGCGCCGCCAGGGCGCTCGCCAGCCCCAGGTGGGCGCCGGCGCGCGAGGGGTCGATGCCAACCGCCGCACGGAACGCCCCGATGGCCTGCGGGAAGCAAGCGTTCGCGAGGTGTGCCTGGGCCCGAGCCATGGGGATGTCGACGGGGTGAGGGGTCATGTCCGAGCATGTACGCAAGAGCCGGGCCAGCCGCGCGGGAGCCCGACTCCATGCCCTTGGGCGCGGTCCAGCCGCTCGCCCAGCGCCGATTGGGCAAACAGTGCACCCGAGTTGCGCAGCCCGCTTGCTCAACGCGCCCGAGCTCGCCGAACTGCGGCGCCGCTCACTCCGAGGCGGCCTGCGCCACCCTCGGCGGCGGCGTGGCCGGCCCGCCCTCGAACTCGATGCCCTTGGGGTAGGGGATCTCGAGCCCATGGGCGACGAAGGCATCGAACAGCATGCGATTGAGCTCGCGCTTGATGTCGTAGTGGCACCCGGGCCGCACGCGCGTCTCGGTGCGAATGCGCAGGCAGCTGTCGTCCATCGCCTCGAGCCCCATGACCTTGGCCGGGCCGAGCGCCTGCTCGGGGAACCGCTCGTAGAGCGCCTTGCCGACGTCGGTCATCACGCGCAGCACCTCGGGGAGATCGGCCTCGTAGGCCACGCTCATCTCGACCACCGCCAGCGTCCAGCCGCGGCTGTAGTTGATCACGTTGCCCACGGTGCTGTTGCGGATGGTGTGGACGCGACCGAAGCGATCACGGATCCGACTGACGCGCAGGTGGAGCTCCTCGACGACGCCCTCGGTGTCCTCCACCTTCACGTAGTCGCCGATGAGCATCTGGTCTTCGAGCAGCATGAAGAACCCGCAGATGATGTCCTCGAGGATCTTCTGCGAGCCCAGGCCCACCGCGAAGCCCACCACGCCGGCGCCGGCGAGCAGCGGGAGCGGGTCGACCCCCATCACCAGCAGCATGACCATGCCCATCACCAGGTAGAGCACGAAGCGGGACAGGCTCTCGACCAGCTTGGCGAGCGTCATCCGGCGGGCGCGGGTCTCCTCGAGCGCCATCTCCTCCTGGATGCTGCGCTCGCTCGGGTCGCCGAGCTCGCTCTCGCGGACCATCACCTTGAACACCAGGACGCCCACGACCTCGATGATCACCCGCGTGACGAAGAAGACCCCGATGAGCTCGATGAACATCGAGCCATAGGGCGCGAACGACTCGAGCGTGTCGAAGCGGCGAATGATGACGATGGCGCCCGCGACGTGGATCACCGCTTCGAGCATGCGACGCGCCAGCGGCATCAGCGGCTGCACGCGGTCGTAGTAGGGCCGAGCCGGGCCTTCCCGCACCAAGCTGCTGGTGAGGCCCTCGGAGACCTCGAGCGCCAGTCGCCCGACCTTCACGAGCAGTCGCGTCACGCCGATGACCAGCGCGATGAGGCTCAGCGTGACGAAGCCCCACAGCAGCCACTCGGGCAGCTCGAACGTCTGACCCAGCAGATTGACGACGGCGTAGGCCGCGATGAGGCTGAGGATCTCGGGGAGCTCGCCAAAGATCTGGGCGAGCACCTCGGCGCGGCCATCGAGGACCTTCACCTGGCTCAGGCGCGCCTGGAGCTGGGGCAGGTGCCGGGTGCGGATCTTCTTGAGGTACGAGACCCCGATCGCCAAGGCGACCAACACCGCGCTGATCTTGGCCAGCGGCCACAAGGCCTCGCTCGTCCAGCTCCCCGTCATGCGGTCGGCCAAGGGCTGGAAGTCGACCTCCTTCCAGACGGCGTAGCTCAGCCCCGTGATCGCCACGAGCACCGAGAGCGCGGACACGATCATCGCAATCGACCGGGCCAGTCGGGCCAGTCGGTCGCCCAGGCGGACGAGGAAGTCGATCCGGGCCGCGCGAAACAACCAGCGCAGGGTCCCCGCCCCGCCCGCGAGCCCGAGCCATACGATCAGTAATATGGCGACGAGCAGCAGACCCACTAGCCAGATGTTGTTGACCAGCAGAGTGTCCGAGATCCGAGGCAAGTGCATGAGTCAGTCGTGATCTTCGAGGTCGAGCGGGGGCACCTATAAGGGGTTTTGCATACAGCGTCAATCCATATTGGACGTCGTTCCGAGGGGATCTGACTCGAACCCGTCGATCGAAAACGCGCATCTGATTCCACGGATGTGCACTGGCTCGATACACTCGCCGCGTGACATCGATGCACTGAGTGTGAAATCGAGCGAGTCGGTCATCGCGGCATCGAGACCGCGAGATAGCGAGGCATCGAGACAGCGAGGCATCGAGACATCGAGACCGCGATACCGCGATACCGCGATACCGCGATACCGCGATACCGCGAGATAGCGGGGCAGCGAGACCGCGGGGCAGCGAGACAGCGAGACCGCGAGACCGCGAGACCGCGAGACCGCGAGACCGCGAAACTCCGCTGCGCGGAGACGGGCACTTCGAGCGCGGTGCGGACGCTCGCGCTCACGGGCTCGACTCCGCGAGCCGATGGGGAGAGTGAGCCGCCTCCCTGCGCCGCGGGCGCGCTCGCCCCGAATAGAATTCGGTACCGCCTGCGCCCGACTGGCGCTATTGTGCGTGCGCATGCTGGGTCGTCGCCTGGTCGCCTTCCTCGTCGCGGTGCTGTGCATCGCGGGGTGGGTTGGCGTGCGGGCGGTCGACTCGCGCGCAGACGAGGTCGCGGCGCTGGCCGGTCCGGCTCTCGTGGGCCGCCAGGCGGCCGGCAGCGAGACCGGGAACGAGGGGAGCGAGTGCGAGGTGGATCCGCAGGGTCCCACGCCGCCCGACGCCCTGCTCGACGCACCGTCTGCGCTCCCGCCCGTGCCCGTGTTGGGGCTGGGCTCGTCGCAAGGGCAGCGACTGGCTGCCCCGGCGCTCGGTCGCAGAGGGAACCCCGGAGCCCCGCGCGGCCCACCGTTGCTCGTAGTGTCCTGAACTCCTCAGTTCCTCGACCACTACGAACGACGATGGGCGCACCCGCAGCCATGCATGGCCTGCCGGGGGCGGCGGAGCTTGTCCTCATGCGACGATACCAAGATCGAAGACATCAACAACCAAGAGCTTCTACCGGTAACATTGCGGTCCGACCCGCGCGTGGGCTCCATGCCCAGGTCGCGCGGCGGCTCGCCCAGGTGGCGCGCAGGTTCAGCGCCTCGACCACCGTGCACGACGGCCGGGGCCAGCGGGCCAATGCCCGTAGCCTGTTCGAGCTGCTGCTGCTGGGCGTGATGTCCGGCGAGGCGGTCACCGTAGAGTGCGTGGGGGACGACGCCGAGGCGGCGTTCGACGCGATCGCCGATGTGCTGGGCCAAGAGGAGGTGGGGTCGTGATCACCCGAGGCTTCCACTCGACGGTGGTCCAATGGCTCCGCGACGAGCGCAGGCTCTCCACCTCGGTCGTGCCCCACGAGCTGATCGCCGATCCCACCGACACCACCTGGGTGCCTGGATCGTTCGCCCGCCCCTCGCGTGCCGCCACCTACGCCTTCTCGGGGCTCTGGGTGCTCACCGCGGGCCTCGTGCTCTCGATGCTGGGGATGCCCAAGATCGCCGCGGCCACCCGCAACCTCGCCCATCAGCTGGGCTACGCGGCCGAGCTCGCGGGAGTCGCCCTGCTGGTGCTGGCCTACGTCACCTTGCAGCGTCAGCGCGATCGGGCGCTGGTCGAGGTGCGTCCGAAGACGGCCGAGCCGGCCACCGTGGACTCGCTCAAGGAGCTCCACGCCAGCGCCAAGGGGGCGCTGCTGTGGCTGGTGAGCGAGCGTGTGCCGGAGCCGGCGGTGCGCCGGGCCGCCGCCGAGCTGGGGGTGCGCTGCTTTGCCCCCGATCGCGGCAGCTTCCGCGAGCTCCCGGTGCTCGCCCCGGACGCCGACGGGAGCGCCGCCGATCCGGCGCCCGTGGGTGGGCAGCCGCTGGGGTCGACCTAGGGGGTGTCCCTCGTTGCCACGCGAGCGGTGAACACCGCCCCCGGGCCGCATTGCCGCGTTGCTCGTCAGTCACTTGTACCCGACAAACTCCCTCCTCGCGCCTTGGCCTGCGGCCCGCTGACGGCGTTCCCCACTCACGTGGCAAT
>JBFIJN010000256.1:0-12753 GCA_041600735.1 Nannocystaceae bacterium | reverse complement strand
TGCGGCGGCGCAGCTCGTCGTCGGTGGAGGACGCGGCTTGGCCGAGGTAGCCGAGCACGCGCTCGTCGAGGTAGCGGGCTCGCGTGCCGCCGGACGGCAGGCGGCGCGCGCCCTCGGTGGGATGGCGGGCCAGGTTCACCAGTGCATCGAAGGCGCGCACGCGGATCGGGCCCTGCTCGTCGCGCAGCAGCGAGCTCAGCACGGCTTCGCCGGCGACGTGGCCGATGCGGGAGAGCGCATCGATGAGCGCCATGCGGTCGGCGTTCTTGTCGGGGTCGTCCTCGATGCGGGCGGCGACGGCCAGCGCGGCGGCTCGCCCGGCGAGGTCGGCCGCGGGGGCCTCGCTGCGCGCATGCGAGAGCGCAACGAGCCCCTGCAGGGCCCGCGCGGCCACGCGCGCGTCCTCGCGGTGCAGGAACGCCGAGAGCACCTCGACGGTGCGGGCCTCGCCCCGGGCCGCGAGCGCCTCGGCTGCGCGCAGGCGCAGATCTTCGTGGTCGCTCTCGAGTGCGCGTCGCAGCGCATCGTCGACGCGCGGGTCGCTCGAGTCGACCAGGCGATCGACGACCGAGAGGCGCACGTCGGTGTGGCGGCTGCCGAGCGCGACCAGCCACGGCTCGAGGCTCCCGCTGTCGAACAGGCGCTGGATCATCGTGACCGCGTAGCCACGCACCTCGGCGTTGGGGGCATCGACGGCTCGCAGCGCGAGCGCACGGGCGGGCGCAGCGGCGCCGTCGTTGCGCAGCGCCATGGCCACGAGCTCGTCCACCGCGCCGCGGCCGACATCGGCGGCCTGCGATTGCAGCGCGAGCCCGAGCGGGGTGGTGTCGCCTTGATCGTAGAGGCCCTGCAGGGTGGTGAGCGCGGCCTTGCGCACCAGGTGATGCGGATCGGAGAGCGCGCGGCGCAGCACCGGCAGCACCGCGGCGCGGCCGACCTCGGGGGTGCGGGCGAGCCCACCCAGGCGCGCGAGCGCGTCACGGCGCACGCGGTGGGTCTCGTCGGACTCGCCGCGCGTGGGAGCCTGGCGCACCAGGCCGACGTACGTGCCGAACACCAGCGCTGCGATCGCAGCGCTGTCGACGGGGGCGTCGGTGGCCGGCGGTGCCGACTGGGGTCGTGGGCCGCCCACGAAGCGCAGCACCTCGAGCACGCGCTGGGTGAGCGTGGGCGGGCCGTCGTCGCGCACCTGCTCGAGCAAGCGGCGGATCCAGCCGCGGCGGCGCGGCTGCGAGCGCTCGTCCTCCCAGTTGGTGGCGGGCGCATCGGGCTGATCGGCGATCGTGGGCGCGCGCAGCCGCTTGAGCTCGCGCCAGAACCCCTCGGGCTGCGGACGCAGCGAGAGCACGCGCGCGGCGGCGTAGCGCTGCGCTGGATCATCGCTGGCGAGCACGGAGACGAGCACGTTGAGCAGCGGGCCGCGAGCGCTCTCTTCGGGCCACGTCTTCATGTCGGCCACGCGCTCGGGCTTGGGCGGCCCGACCAGCTCCTGCGCGAGCGGGCCGAGCGTGCCCTGGGCATCGCGGCCTTCGAGCGCACGCGCAGCCACGAGGCGGATCTCGGGGTGCGAGGAGGCGATCGCGGCGAGCAGGAGATCGGGCGGGAACCCAGCGCGGGCAAGCGCGAGATCGCGGGCCACGACCACCGCGAACACGAGGTCTTGGATCTCGCGATCGCCGTCCTCGAGGCCCTGCAGGATCCCGCGGATCCCATCGGGACCGAGCGCGACGAAGCTGAGGATCGCGCCGAGGCGGATCGGGCGGTGCTTGTGCTTGAGGGTGCCCGCGAGCACGGGCACGGCGCGGGCATCACCCATGCGCGCGAGGCCCTCGGCCACCCAGCTGCGCACCGGGAGATCGGGGTGCGAGAGCGCAGTGACGAGCGGACGCTCCTTGCCGGGCACCACCGCGCCGGCCAGGCCGCGCGCGCCCATCTCCCGCACCAGCGGGTCGGCGTCGTCGAGCAGCGTGACGTAGTCGGGGATCGCCGCCACGTCGCCGACGTCGGCCATGGCTCGCGCGGCACGCTGGCGCAGCGGGTCGGAGGGGCGGTTGATGTCGCCGACCGGGATCGCCAGCAGACCGCGCATGGGCCCGATCGCTCGGTCGTCGCGACGCTTGCCGCACAGCTCGCCCGCGCGCACGCGCAGGCCATAGAACTTGCTGCCGAACGCGACGGCGAAGCTCTGCTGATCGTTGGGCGCGAGGTGATCGAGGGCCTCGATCGCGGCGATGTGCACCTGCGGATCTTCGTCGTCGAGCAGCTCGACCAGGCGCACGCGCAGCGCGGCGGCGGTGCCCTTGCGGCTGCCCGCGGCGCCGGCCGCCCGCACGGCGGGGCGCGGGGACTGCAGCGCGGCCAGGTGGACCGCGTCGTCGGCCTCGAAGGCCTTCTTGCGCGCCTTGTTGTTCTTGCTGTCGATCAGCGCCTGGTAGGCCGCCAGGCCGACCGAGGCCACCGCATCGGAGACGAGCTCGCGCAGCAGCTGATCGGCCCAGTCGTCCTTCTGGCGGTCGAGCTCGCCCACCACGCGCTCGCGGATGTCGGCGTGGCGCGCCTCGACGGCGCGGCGCAGCACGGTCTGCGGCGACTTCTCGTGCCACGCCCACAGCGTGCGGAAGGCCTCGCCGCGGACGCTCGGGTCCTCGTCGTCGAGCGCGTGGCCGAGCAGGGTGTCGGCGTCTTCGCGGGTCTTGCCGCCCTGGCCCGGGCCGAGCTTGACGAGGATCTGCAGCGCACGATTGCGAATGTCGGCGTGACCACCCCCGAGCGCGGTCGCGGCCATCGCCACGGCACCGCGCTCACCGTCGGGCTCGGCCAGGGCCCACAGCGCCTCGTAGGCGGCGACGCGCACGGAGGCGTCGGCGTCGTCGAGCAGCCAGCGCAGGCGGGTGCGCACGCGCTCGTCGCCGGCCATCACGACGGCGGTGGCCAGCAGCGCGGCGACGACCTCGCGACGCACGCTGGCGTCGGCCTCGCGCGAGAGCTGCAGCAGCGCGCCGGTGGCTCGCGGATCGCCGAGCACGCCCAGGCCCCGGGCGCCGCGCAGCGCGGTGTCGGGGCTGCGGCACACGAGCGCGGCGAACAGCGGCGCACGATCGTCCTCGCCGAGCTCTGCCGCGGCGGCAGCCGGGGCTGCGGGCGCGAGCGGACCGCCTTCCTCGAGCTTCTCCATCGCGGCGTGCGTGGGTCCGTCGACCCGTCGCAGCGCCAGCGCGAGCACCGGGCGCCCCGCGACCGCGACGAGGAACGCCACGCGACGCACCTCGCCGTCCTCGTCGTCGAGCGCCTCCTCGAGCAGCGCATAGCCCTCGCCGTCGCGGCCGTGACCGCGGCGACCGAGGCGGAGCAGCGCGGTCGCCCGCACGTCGGCGGGGCCGCGCGCCAGCGCCACGCGTGCCGGCTCGAGCGAGCCGGCGGGCTCGAGCGCCTCGAGGGCATCGAGCGCAGCGTGGCGCACCTTGGCATCACCGTCGCGCAGGCGGTCCGCGATCATCCCGGGGACCATCGGCGAGGCATCGCGCAGCTTCGGCAGGCGAGCCAGCGCTTCGATGCGCAGATCGACGTGGCGCGAGCCGAGCGCGGCGCGAGCCGGCGCGAGCGGGGCATCGGCCTCGAGCGTGGTGAGGGCCGCGAGCGCGGCGTGACGCACGTCCTTGTGGTTGTCGTTGAGCGCCTCGCGCAGGGCGGGGCGGCTGCGGCGACGGCTCGAGCGCCCCAGGATGTTCGCCGCGAGCGTGCGGACCTCGGGCTTGTCGTCCTTGGCGAGCGCCTTGTCGAGCATGCGCCGCGCGTCATCCTCGGGCAGCCCCTCGAGGGCCTCGAGCGCGGCCTCGCGGGCCTTGGGGCTGCGCGCCTTGAGCTCCTCGCGCAGCTGCGAGAGCCGCCCGTCGATGCGATCGATCTCGTCGGCGATGTCGCTGCTGCGATCGAGCGTCAGCACCGACACGCGGCGGTGCTTGTCGGCCACCACCAGCAGCCCGCCGCGCTTCTCGTCCTTGGCGCGAGAGGAGCCGGGCAGCCACTCGAGCGCGTGCAGGCCGGCCTTGCCGACCTCGACCGCCTTGGGCTTGCGCTTGGAGTCGAGCTGCCACGATTTCAGCTGGCCGTCGTCACCGACCGAGAAGATCCGGCGCGGGAGCTCCTGGCCTGCGTCGTCGTGCAGGCGGGCGCCGAGCGCCAGGCCGCGCACCGGCCCGGCATGGCCGGCGTCGCCCGAGCGGTTCTCCTCGTCGACCGCACCATCGAGGTAGTAGAAGCGGATCGATCCGTCGGCGAGGCCCGCGATGGCGCGCCCGTCGTCGGTGGTGACCACCGCGAGCACGGCCTCGCTCCCCGGCATGTCGCGGAGCTCGGCGTCGGCGATCGCGTCGAGGGGGAGCGCGCGCAGGTTCCCGTCGTCGCCGCCGAACACCACGCGACGACCGCCCGGTTCCACCGTGATCGCTCGCAGCGGGCGGGCACTGACGCGACGGGTGCCGAGGGCCTGCAGCCGCGGCGTGGCGGCCTCGACCACCAAGGTGAATGCAGCGACGTGCCCATCCTCGGTCGCGACCACCAGCCGCTGGCCGGCGTCGTCGCGTGCGAGCGCGGTGATCGGCCCCGAGAGCTTGGGCGCCGAGAAGCGCAGCGCGGCGCCCTCGCTGGTCACCTCGATCCCGTAGAGCACGCCATCGGTGCCGCCAGCGACGAGCAGATCGTCGGCGAGGAAGCACAGCGCGGCCGCGGCCGAGCCGATCGCGACGGAGGCCTGCTCGGTGAGCTTGCTGGCCGACATCACGTGGACGGAGGACGCGGACGTCGCCTCGGTGTCCCGCACTCCGGCGTAGGCAAACAGGCGGCCAGAGAGCGAGCCCGAGACGGCCCGCACGCGCTCGACGTGGGATGCGAACTTGCGAGTCATGGGCGTCCGTCAGGAGGCGAGGGCGCCGAGACGAGGGCGGCGGCCGGTTCGAACGGGGGTGGAGCTCGGGGGAAGATCGACCGCGAGGTCGGGGTGCGCGTGACGGATGCTGGCCAGCGCGGCCACGCAGCCGTGGCGCTCGCTCTTGCCCTCGGAGTGGGCGAAGGCCTCGAGCACGGGCAGCGCGAGCTCGGCAAAGCCGCGATCCTCGAGCGAGAAGTCGCGGACCACCGCGACCAGCCGCGACTTGGCGACCGAAGCAGGCAGCGGGCGGTCGGGCAGCTCGTCGCCCGTGTGCTCGCGTCGCTCCATGCGACCGGGCGGCAGCCCGAACATCACCGTGCGCAGGAACTCGCGCAGCGCCTCGTTGGTGTCGAAGCGGCGGTCGGCCGTCGACGCTGGCTGCCCCGGCTTGGGCGGCCGCACGTAGGCCCCGGGCCGATGCTTCTCCCACAGCAGGCGCACCGCAAACAGCCGCACCTCGCGATCGGGGCTCTCCATCAGCCAGGCCAAGCGCTGCGCGCCGCCCACTTGATCGTAGCCGCGGCGGATGAGGGTGAGGCCGACCTCGCGGGTGGACTTGGTGGTGCTCTCCGCGAGCATGAACACCTCGTCGGCGAGCAGCCAGTCGGCGGGCGGGGCATCGTCGGCGGCGTCGGGTCCCCCATGCGCGCCGTGGGACTCGCCGAGCTTCAGCAGCACCACACCGGCGGCCGCTCGCGCCTCGCGGTGGCGGCTGTGGGCCAGGCGGTAGGGCAGCGTGCGGTCGCCCCAGCGCACCATCTCGTGCTTGGCGAGGTCCTGGGCCAGCTTGCGCACGTCGGCGCGCGGGTCGTCGAACAGCGGTCGCACGCGCGCGAGCGCGAAGGCGTCGTGCGAGAGCCGCGGCTTGATCCCGAGGTCCTTCGCTTCTTGCATCGTGGGCCCGTGCTCGGGGTGGTGGACCCGCAGATAGGTCCCCGCGAACGCGCGCACCATCTCGGGCTCATCGGCGCCGGCGGCCAAGCTCCACAGCTTGTCGAGCCCGGCGCTCGCGCTCGCGTCTTCGCTGGCCGCTCCGAAGTCGGCCGGTGAGAAGTGCTCGAGCATGTAGCGGTGCGCGAAGCGGTGCAGGCTCTCGTCGGCCTGCCGCACCATCGCCAGCAGCCACGGCAGCCCCACGCGGGCCGGCGTGACGATCTTGGTGTTGCCCAGCACCTCGAGCGCCATGGCGCGCAGGCGCGGGCGCATGACCAAGCCCTTCACCCAGTCCACGTCGAGGGCCTTGCCCTTGAGCATGCCCTCCTTGAGCCAGCCGCTGACCGCGTCGGTGTAGCGACGGTCGAGCAGGGCCTCCTTGATCCACTCGATTCCGATCTCTTCGCCCGAGTACTTGCCGAGCGTGCGCAGCACCTCGGATTGCTTCCAGCGCCCGAGTCGCTGGTCGACCAGCAGCGCGAGCCAGTGCCCCGCGGGGACCTTCTTCTTGGCGTCCTCGTAGAGCTTGGTGACGAACTTCTGCTGGTTGCGGTTGCCCGTCCACAGCACGATGAACGACTCGGCGTCGATCTGCTCGGGGCCGAACGCGGCCTTGAGCTTCTTCTCGGCCAGCTTGGCGGTCTCGTGGGCGCCGAGCAGGCGCACCAGCGCGGGCAGCCCCAGCGCCTTGCCGTCGCGGGGCTCGAGCCGCTCGGCCGCGAACTTGGCCACGTCGGAGGCACCCTCGGTGGCCAGCGTGACCAGCAGCGCGACCGGCAGATCGGGCGCGTGCGAGCGGGCGTACTCGATCGCGTACTTGCGCGCGTCGTCGCTGTCGCTGCGCAGCAACGAGACGGCGAGATCGTGCAGGCCCAGCCCGGCGAGCTTCGACGGGTGGAAGCGCGGGTCGTCGCGCAGCAGCTTGACCAAGAAATCGTGGACCGCGGCCAGCGGCTTGGCGCCGAGACGGGCCAGCCACGCCGGCTCCACCGCGCGCAGGCGCTCGGGGAAGTCGACCGTGAGCCCGCGGATCGCGAACTGGCACACCTCGTTGCTGCGCGCGTCCTCGAGCAGGCGCAGCAGCGGATCGGGCGAGCGCTTCCAGGCCTCGGGGTAGGCGCGCTTGGTGAGATCGGCCGGCGGGCGGCCCACGCCGCCGCGCCCCTGGCCGCGCAGCAGCTTGTGGCCCCAGATCTGGCCGGCCACCCAGGCGCTGTAGAAGTTGGCCTCACGGGGGTAGCGGCGCAGCACCTGCACCGCGAACTGCGGGTAGGCCTCGGGCACGGCCCGGCCCAGCTCCCGCAGGTATCGCCAGGCGCGGCGCTGCATATAGAGGAACGTGCCGGGGGAGATTTCACCGGGCTTGGTGGGCGTGCTGCCCATCGCGTCGAGGCGCCAGGCGAGCACGCCGAACATCGCGGCGTCGTGGCGCTGCTCCACGAGCTTGTAGATCTGCTTGAACCCCTGCCACAGGCCCCAGCCCATGCGCGCGGTGGAGAAGATCTCCTCGAGCGCGGCGCGACCGGGCTCGTCGCCCTCCTCGTAGATCCCGACCAAGAGCGCGCCGAGTCGCAGGCGCGGCGGCGGGTGGGCGGCGGAGGTGAGGGCATCCCACGAGGCGCGTCGGATCGAGCGCTGCTCGTCGGCCGGCTTGTAGGCGAGCCGCCCCGGGCCGATCGTGGCCCCGAGCCGCGTCAGCGTCCAGGCGTCGCGGGGGAGCGCCGGCACCGAAGCGGTCGGGTCGGCCTCCTCGTCCCGATCCTCGGGGGGATCGGGCTGGTCCATGTAGCGGATGACCAGCTCCGCGAGCTGTGGGTCGCGCAGCTTGGCTGCACGCTCGATGTCCGTCCAGGTGACCTCACGCTCGCTCGACATCTCGCCCCTTGCTCCGCGCCCGCCGGCCGCCGTCCGTCCGGATGGGTCGAGCGGGGATCGTCGTAGAGGGGCGGCGCGAACGCAATACCTAAGATCGGTGCAGTGATGGTGCGCTAGGCTACGGGGTGGTCGCGCATCAGCCCGCCGCGGCCAGCCACGCGTCGATCGTCGCAACCTCGCCGCGTGCTCCGTCGCCTGCGAGTCGCTCGCGCGCTTGCTCGGCCAAGCGACGCGCGCGTGGGCGCTCGCCGGGCGGCAAGCAGCGGGCCAGGTCGAAGCGGCCGCGTGCGAGCTCCTGCGCATCGCCGTGCAGGCGCTCGAGCAGCTCCACCGCGCGCTCCAGGCGATCCCGTGCCGCGGTGGGATCTCCACGGGCAAGATCGATCGAGCCGCGCACGCGCAAGATTGCGGCCGTCTGGGGGTGGTCGGCCCCGTACCCCGCTTCGCTGGCGGCGAGCGCCCGATCCACGAGCTCGGCGGCCTGGGCTGTGTTGCCGGCCTCGAGCTCGATGGCCCCGAGCTCGTAGAGGAGCAGACCCACGTCATGGTGGTCCTCGCCCAGGGCCACCCTTCCCAGCTCGAGGGCGCGGGTGATCGTGGCGCGGGCCTCCGGGAGGTGGCCGAGCTCTCGCTCGAGCCGCGCTCGGCTGGCCAGTACCGAGTAGATCACCGGATGGTCGGCACCAAACAGCCGCTCCGCCAGGCTCATCGCGCGCTCGATGTCGGCGCGGGCCTCGTCGAAGCGGTGCAGCGCCGTGTACACGAGGCTGCGGTTGGTGAGCACCAACATCGCCTCGGGCCCTCCATCGGGTTGCGCGCTGGCGAGCAGCGCGAGCGCTCGCTCGTAGGCGTCGAGGGCCGCGAAGTAGTCTCCCTGCGAGGCCGAGATGTTGCCCATGTTCTGCTCATGGGCCGCATTGTCGGGATGGTCGGCGCGCAGCAGCCCCGCCTGCATCGCGTGGGCGCGGGCGAAGGCGTCGCGCGCTTGGTCGAAATCGCCGTCGAGCAGGTGGAGCACGCCGAGATTGTTGAGCACGTGGCTGCGGGCGAGGGCGGTCCCGTCGCGCTCGCCCAGGCGCGTGAGCGCTTGGTCGTAGTGGGCGCGGGCCCCCGCGCGATCGCCCTGGCGCAGTCGCATCGAGCCCATGCCTTGCTCGAAGATCGCCGCGATGTCGGCGGGGCGGCCCGCGCGGGCGAGCGCGGCCTCGGCGACGGGCACCAGGCGCTCGGCATCGGAGACGCGCGCCTGCAGGTAGCCCACGAGGTACGGCATGTTCGCCCAGATCGTCGCGAGCGAGCGATCGTCGCGCCCGTCGCCCGCATCCACGACCGCGAGCATCAACAAGGCCTCGGCTTGGGACCAGTGCCCGAGCGTCTCATGGACATCGGCGGCCAGCCGTCGCGCGTCGGCCCGCGCGGGCGCGTAGTCCAGCGCGAGCGCGTCGGCCACCGCCTGATCCACGTCTTCGACGAGCTCCGCCGCGCGTCCCGCGAGCAAGCTCGCTCGCAGCGAAGCGATGCGCTCGAACAGCGCGTTCACCTGGGCGGCGCGCTCGGGATCCTCGGGCAGCGGCACCGTGCTGCGCAGCCGCTCGGCGTCCTCGCAGACCTCGACGGGGGTGAGCGAGGTGGCCACCTCGAACCCGTGATCGACCATTGCGGCGTCGACCTCGGCCAGCAATCCGAGCCGCACATCGAGCTCGCGCAGGCGACGGTCGAGGCACGCGCGGCGCAGATCGAACAGCGAGTCGCTCTGCTCGCCGCGCACGCGCGTGGCCTCGCAGGCGTCGCGGGCCGAGCCATGCCAGCGCGCGGCGTACTCGTCGATGACCTCGGCGCTGCGCGACCACACGGTGGGCGCGTGCGGCTCCTTCGTGGCCGCAAAGGCCTCGGCGAGCGCCTCGCGGCGCGCGGGCGACCAGATCGCATCGATGTCGTTCCCCGTGCCCTCGCACGGGTGCGGAGGCGGAGCCGCGGCCGGGACGGCGCGATGGGAGAGCACCGCCACGCCCACGAGGCCGCCCACGACGGCCGCCGCGCCGAGCCACCGTCGTCGTCGTCGCGCGGGATCGTCGAGCAGCGCGGCGAGGAGATCGTCCATGGTCGGCCAGCGCTCGAGCGGCTGATGGCTGAGCCCGCGCAGCACCGCGCGGCGCACATGAGCGGGGACCTGAGTCTCGCTCGGCACCTCGCGGAGGCGGCCCTCGCTGACCGCGGTCGCGAGCGCGATGAACGTCTCGCCCCCGAATGGATGCGCGGCGAACAGCGCCTCGTAGAGCGCCACGCAGAACCCGAACTGATCCGTGCGCGCATCGACGCCGGTCCGTGCGTGCTGCTCCGGGGCCATGTACGCGGGCGTGCCGGCCAGTCCCTCGCCGTCGGTCGGGGCTGCGCGCCACGAGGTCGCGGTCTGGGTCGCGGTCTGGGTCGAAGTCGTGGTCGAGGGGGGTGTCGTGGTCGAGGGCGGCGTCGTGGTCGAGGGTGGTGTCGTCGTCGCGGACGGCTCGCGGCTCGCGACCGAGGACGGCTCGGCGATGTGGGCCAGCCCGAAGTCGGTGACGCGCGCGCGGCCGCTGCGATCGAGCAGCACGTTGGCCGGCTTGAAGTCGCGGTGCACCAAGCCGGCCGCATGCGCCGCGGCCAAGCCTCGCCCCGCCTCGACGAACACCGAGACCACCTCGCGCCACGAGCGGGGTGCCTCGGCGAGCCAGCGATCGAGCGAGGCGCCGTCGACGAACTCCATCGCGATGAAGACCTCGCCCGCCACCGTGCCGACGTCGTGCACCGCGACCACGTTGGGATGCGAGAGCTTGGCCATCGCCTGGGCCTCGCGCAGCAGGCGCTGGCGTCCGCGCGCATCGGTGGCTTCCCCGTCGCGAGCGCGCAGCACTTTCACCGCCACGCGGCGATCGAGCTGTGGGTCGTAGGCCGTGTAGACCAGGCCCATTCCGCCGTGGCCGAGCAGCTCGAGCACCGTGTAGCGGCCCAGCTGCTCGCCGCGCTGGAGCCCCGGGCCGCGCCCCCGAGCGGGTAGCGAGGGCTCGCCGCCGGCAGGGTCTCCCGCGAGGGTCTCCTCGGCCGAGTGCGGCATCGGGCCCGATCATAGGCCTGCGACGTGCCGCGGACCAGCCGCGCGACTATCATCCGGCCGGTGAACGAGCGCCGCCTGTTCTCGCGCGCGTTCGCGTTGGCCTTCATCGCCAACCTCCTGCACAGCCTGGCGCTGTTCGGCTACCTGCACCTGCCCGGCTTCCTCGTCGGCTTCGGGGCCGACGAGCTGATGATCGGCGTGGTGGTGGGCACCATGGCCGCGGCCGCCGTCGTGCTGCGCCCGTGGGTGGGCCGCCTGCTCGACACGAAGGGTCGAAGGGTCGTCGCGCGCTGGGGCTCGATCTTGCACCTGCTGGTCACCCTCGCCTACCTCGGCGTGGACTCGGTGGGGCCGTACCTGTTCTTCGTGCGCATCGTGCATGGCGTGGCCCAGGCCATGCTGTTCTCCACCTTGTTCACGATCGCCGCCGACGTGGTGCCGCCGAGCCGACGCACCGAGGGCATCGCCATGTTCGGGGTCTCGGGCCTGCTGCCGATGTCGCTCGCGGGCCTGCTGGGCGACGCCATCCTCGCCCACGCCGGCTACACCGAGCTGTTCATCGCCAGCGCGATCGTGGCTGCCCTCGGTGGCCTGTGCTCGTGGATGCTGCCCGACTCGCGCCCGCCCGCCCGCGTCGATGCTCCGCCGCGGCGCTCGTTCACGACGACCGTGCTCACGCCGAGCCTGCGCCCGCTGTGGTTGATGACGTTCTCGTTCGCGTTTGCGCTGGCCAGCTACTTCACGTTCCTGCGCACGTTCATCGATCACCTCGGCTTCGGCTCGATGGGGCTGTTCTATACGGTGTACTCCGCGGCCGCGATCGTGCTGCGCGTGGGCCTCGGGTGGGTGCCCGATCGCATCGGCGCGCGGCGGAGCCTCGTGCCCGCGACCGCCTCCACCGTGATCGGCTTGTGGGTGCTGAGCGGGGTGAGCAGCGACCTCGGCGTGGGGGTCGCCGGGCTCTTGTGCGGCATGGGTCATGCGTTCGTGTTTCCGATCTTGTCGGCGCTGGTGGTCACCCGCGCCGACGAGCACGAGCGTGGCGCCGCGCTCTCCGGGTTCACCGCGCTGTTCGATCTGGGCATGCTGGTGGGCGCGCCGATGCTCGGGGCCGTGCTGGAGCAGACCGACTACGCCACGATGTTCCTGAGCGCGGCCGCGGTCACGGTGACGGGCGCGCTGGCGTTCTGGGTCTGGGACACGCGCGTGCGACGGGAGTGATCCGGCCGTGGCATACTCCGCCGCATGCTGCTGATCTGCACGCGGACGTGAAGCGCTTGTCGCAAGGCGGTCGCCTTGCTGAAGGAGAACGGGATCGAGTTCACCTATCGCGAGTACCGTAGTGATCCGCTCACGCGGGCGGAGCTCGTCGACGTGCTGCGCAAGCTGAAGCTGGGCCCGCGCGACGTGCTGCGCAAGGCCGACGCGAGCAAGCTTGGGTTGAGCGGTGACGAGAGTGACGAGGTGTTGATCGGGCTGATGGCGGAGAATCCCACGCTGCTGCAGCGGCCGATCGGGGTGGTGGGGAAGCGCGCGGTGCTAGGGCGACCGCCGGAGGCGCTGCTCGGGCTCGTGGGGGGGTGATCGAGGGGGTTGGGCAGCGCGGTCGCGGCTCGGGCCTCGGAGAGTGGATCGATCGTCGTGATCTGGTCGAAGGACTTTAGCGGCTCGTCGCTGAAGTAGAGCACTTGGTCGGTGACCCATCGCTCACCGATACGTTCATAGACGCGCTCGAAGGTCGCGCCATACCCCGAGTGGAGCCGCACGATCAGTTGTTCGTCGCCCGACCGAACGAGGCTGAAATGGGCCCTGCGCGGGCGGCCCGCTGGCCCATGGGCAGTGTGGGACGCGGGCGCTGCCGCATCACACGGAGACGGCGGCGCTGTCGGAGGGGCAGCGCGCCGGGGTGTTTGGCACCGACGTTCCG
>JBFIJN010000255.1:0-12781 GCA_041600735.1 Nannocystaceae bacterium | reverse complement strand
GCGGTGGAGGTGCGCCACCCGCAGCTGTTCGAGGGCAGCCCCGCGCTCGAGCTCGATGCGATGCTCGCCGAGCTCGGCATCGACCGGGTCATTCTCGATACCCGCGGGGTGCACGAGGCCTCCGGCTCCGACGCGGCGCTGCTCGAGGCCCAGGCCCGCAAGCCGCGGCTGCCCGCGCCCCAGATCGCAACGGCGCATCGACCCGTGCTGCGCTACGTGGCCAACCCCGAGCTCCCCGCCAATGATGCGCGCTTGCTCGCATGGGCCCAGCAGCTCGCCGAGTGGATCGCCGAGGGTCGCGAGCCCTATGTGTTCATGCACTTGCCCGACGACTTCGACGTGCCGCGACTGGCCCGACGCTTCTTCGAGATCCTCGCGGCACGCGTCGATGTGGGGCACCTACCCAGCTGGCCCGGCGAACACCGCCAGCCCAGCCAGGTAGGGCTGTTCTCAGCGACGGACGACGCGGACTAGCGTCGGCCGCCGCGACCACCGCGACCACCGCGGCCGCCGCGATCGCGATCGAAGCCACCACGGCCGCCACCGCGGTCGTCGTGTCCACCACCGCCGCCGCCGCCGTCGAAGCCACCGCCGCCGCCACCGAAGCCACCGCCGCCGCCGCCACGACCACCGCCGCCGCCACCACGACGGGGACCACCGCCGCCGCCGCCATCGCCGCCCTGACGAGCTTGGGCCTCGTTGACGCGGATGCTGCGTCCGTCGAGGTCCGCGCCGTCGAGCTCCTTCATCGCCGTATCGGCATCGGCGTCGCTCTCGTACGTCACGAAGCCGAAGCCGCGCGAGCGCCCGGATTCGCGATCGAGGATGACCTTGGCTTCTGCCACCGGCCCGTACTGCTGAAAGGCCTTGAGAAGCGACTGCTCATCGGTCGCCCAGGCCAGCCCACCTACGAAGAGTTTCTTGGACAATTCTCGTCTCGTTGCTCCGCCCGGCAATTCACATGGCGGCTTGGTAGAAGGGCCCCCGCAGCGATCGGGCCACGGCTAGGCTCCCTCGGTCACTAGCATCACGGTATCCCAACATCGGGAGCGGTGCCAGCGCTGAAAGGGGCCTCACGAGCCGTCCGGACGAGATTCGAGCGCCATCGGCTCGGGGGCCGAGCTTCGCGGGCTCCGCGGGCGGGCTCAGCGGTCGGGCTGGGCCAGTCCCGTCATCTCCGAGGTGCCCCACCCCCAGAATTTCTTGATCTTGGGGCTACGTCGCGCGAGCTCGGCCACCCGCGCGAAGCCATCGCCGTAGCCGGGGAAGATGTCGATGAGCGCCACATCGGCCTGCAACTTGGGGATGATCTCGTACGCATCACCCACGTGCACCTCGACCGGCTTGCGCAGGTACGGCTCGATGCGCGGCATGATCCAGTCGACCAGCTCGCGATCGAGCTCGACCAGGATCACGCGCTTGGTCTGGATCCGTCGGCTGACCTCGATGAGCTGATGCCCGAGCCCGAGGCCGGCCACGATCGTGCGACCGCGGGCGAGACGGGTGCCCGGGCGCAGCGTGAGCAGCTCGGCCGGCGTGAGCGACATCCACGGCGTCTCGCACCAGTAGCCCTCGCCCGGATCGGTGGGCTCGCGCGCCTGATAGAGCGCCGGGATGATGACGTCGGTGTCGAACAACACGGTGCCCACCTGCGAGCCCCACCAGGTGAGCAGGGTCTGGCCGGCCCGGTGCAGGCGCACGCAGTAGCGAAAGCGGCGAGTGGGCGAGTCGACGAACTGCCCGGCCTCGAGCTGATCGACGGGTGCATCGGAGGCGGCGAGCCCCGGCCACAGCTCCAGCACCTTATAGGTGGCGCCCTGGATCTCGAGCTCGGGCTTCCACGCGAGCGCGGAGGACCATGGTTGGCAGCGAGCGAGGCGAGCGCGGTGCGCTCTCGCGAGAGCCTGCTGCTGGGCCGGGGACAGCTGGATGCGCGGCGGCATCGGCGTGGATGGTAGCAGCCGTGCATCGCGAGCGGGCGCGGTCTAACCTGCGGGTGTGTCGGACCCCCGCGAGCCCCCCGATTCGGCCGCTTCGGTCGCTGCGGGGGCGCGCGCGTTCGATTCCGAGTATGTGGAGGAGGTCGCGCTGCGCGACGGTACGCGGGCGCGGCTGCGCACGATTCGCGCCTCGGACAAGCATCAGCTGGTGACCGGGCTGGCAAGGCTGTCGCCGCAGTCGCGCTACCTGCGGTTCTTCACCGACAAGGAGCGGCTGACCGACGGCGAGCTGCGCTACCTGACCGAGGTCGATGGCGAGCGGCACTTTGCGATCGGGGCGATCCGCCTGGGCGACGACGGAGAAGAGCACGAGGGGCTGGGGATCGGGCGCTTCGTGAAGCTGCCCGACGAGCCCCACGTGGCCGAGCCCGCGCTCGCGGTCGTCGACGATGCCCAGGGCCTGGGCCTGGGTCGGCTGCTGCTGCTGCGCCTCATCGCGGCCGCCGAGGAGCGCGAGGTCCGATCGTTTCGCTGCGACTTCCTCGCGATCAACCGCGGCATGCAGGAGCTGCTGCGCGACGTGTCCCAAGAGGTTCGCTTCAGCAGCGACGGGCCGCTGGTGACCGCCGAGTTCCGCCTGCCCCACGTGGCGGCCGACGAGGCGATCGAGCGCGCGCCGCTGGTGGGCCCGATGTTCGAGTGGATGAAGCTGGTGGCCGGGCAGGTGGTGGAGCTGCGCAGGCTGTTCGAGTCGGGCGGCGAGCAGCTGCGCCGGCGCTGGACCGAGCTGCAGCGGGAGCTCGGGGTGGTGCGGCGTCGCGATCGCGACGGCGACTAGCGCGGGGGCGTCACGCCGAGCTTCGGCGACGCCCCGAAGAAATGTCCGTCATCGCAGGGGCGCTCGTCGGCAAGGGGTTGAGGTCGAACCCGCAAAGGACCACAACCATGCGCAACCGCTTCTCCACCCTCGTTCTCGTCTCCACCATGCTGTCCCTGGCCTGTGAGGTCGGGGTCGATCCGGCCGAGCTCGAGCTCGACTCCGACGGGCAGATCTCGGACTACACCGTCGAGCCGACCTCACAGGCCAGCAGCACGCTCGCAGAGGCAATCGCGGCCCACGCCGACTACCCGCAGCTCTCGGCCTACGCCTGGAACCGGACCGGGCAGGTGTTCAATGCGTACGCCTCGCTCGATGCCGAGCTCGCCGAGGAAGAGTCCGAGCGGCTCGCGCTGTGTAGCCAGGCCGCGAGCCCGGGGAATTGCTACGACGAGCTCAGCGGCATCGAGGTCTCGTTCGCGCTGTCGACCGCGGCAAAGAACGCAGGTGGGCGCATCGTGGCCGACTTCGGGCTCCAGGCGATGGGCGTGGCCGATCGCGAGGCGCTGTTCATCGCCGCACAGGAGGCCTACGTGGCCAATGGGGGACCGGGCGGCAGCTTGGGCATGGTCCCGGGCACGCTCGCCGGGGGGACGACCTGCGATGCCACCTGCAAGGCCGACATCCTCGACCGCATGATCGTGATGCAGGCGGGCGTGGTCACGGCCGCGAGCACGGGCGACAACGGCGAGTCGTCGGAAGGCGGTGCGATCTGGGTAGCGGTGGCCACCGCCGCGATCGTGATCGTGGGCCAGTACGTCGACTGCCTGTTCAACCCCGACTGCCACCCGTGGCCGTTCACCGATCCCGATGACAACGAGTGCACTCACGATAGCGACTGCGCCAGCGACGAGTACTGCTGGAAGGGCCCGCTCGGGGTCGGCGCGAACGAGTGCCGCCCCAAGAAGGCGAACGGCAAGTACTGCTCGCGCGACGGCAAGTGCCTCTCGGATTGCTGCAAGTTCAACCTGTGGGACTTTGGCAGCACCTGCCGTCCCGCCAACCAGTGCAACTAGCCGCAACGAGCGGCGCAGCGGCTGGCCGACCCCGCGTCCCTTCGGGCGTGGGGTCGAGGCGCGGCCCGCCGCGGGTGAGATTCTGCTATTACTCGCCACCGCATTGGGGTCGCTGACCGACGACGAAGACCTGGTTGCGCGCGCGCTCACGGGCGAGCGCACGGCTCGCCGCGCGCTCGCGGACCGGCTCGTCGAGTGCATCCAGCGCGAGGTTGCGATCAGCCTGGCGCGAGGGGCGGGGGCCACGGGGAGGGATCCACGCCAAGAGCTTCACGATCAGATGCACGATGTGCTGGTCGGCCTCTTCGAGCACGACGGTCGCGAGCTGCGGCGCTGGGATCCCGCGCGGGGGCGCTCGCTCGATAGCTTCGTGCGGCTGGTCGCGCGGCGCCGCGTGGCGCGAGCGCTCGGCCAGCGGCGCGGGAACCCGTGGGCGATGTCCCCGGTGGACCCCCATGATCTCGAGCAAGACGACGACACCGCGCTGGTGCGGCGGCTCGAGGAGCGCGAGCAGCTCGACGCGTTGCTGGTCGCCCTGCACGCGCGCATGAACGAGCGCGATCACGAGCTGTTCGAGCTGCTGTTCGTGCAGCAGCTCGACCCGGAAGAAGTGGCCCAGGAGCTCGAGATGACGCGAGGAGCGGTGAACGCATGGTGCTACCGCACCCGCAAGCTGGCCCGCACGCTACTGAGCGCCGCGCCGACGCGTGCGTCATCGGACGCAGCTACGCCGACAATGGGAGGGATGAGCGATGGCTGATGAGCTTCTGCGTGCCCTCGGCGCGCGCCAGGCCGACCCGCCGCCCGGGCTCGGAGACGACCCCTCCGCGGGGTCCGAGGAGGTGCGCGCGCTGTTGCGTCCGCTCGCGGCCGAGGAGCGCGCGGCCTTGCTCGACGGAGTGTTCGCGGAGCTCGACGACGAGGATGGGGCGCAGGACGGCGACGGCGAGGCTGCGCCCGCGGTCGAAGCTGCGCCCGCGATCGAGGCTGCACCCGCGGTCGAGGCGACACCCGCCGCCGTGGTCGATCTCGCCGCCCGTCGTCGCGCTCGCAATGCATGGATTGGCGCCGCGGTCGCGGTCGCGGCTGCGGTGGTGCTCTGGGTCGGGGCGAGCCGCACCTCTACGACCTCGGGCTCGACGCTGCCGCCCTACGCGGCGACACGGCTCGATGGCGGGACGGCGGCCATGCGATCGGGTGACTCGCAGGTCCCCGCTTCGCTGACGCTCGCGCCCGATGCCTCGATCGACTGGGTCTTCACGCCGCGCTCCCCGGTGCGCACGGCGGTGGGCGCGGTGCTCCTGGTCCGCGCGTCCGGGCAACCACCACGGCTCGTCCCGATCCCCCGGCTCGAGGTCTCCGAGCAGGGCGCGGTGAGGATCGCGGGCCGCCTGTCGGAGATCGTGGAGCTCTCGCCAGGAACGTGGTCACTGACCGTCTTGCTCGGCGATGCGGCCGCGCTGCCGCGCTCGGTCGAGGAGACCGAGGGGGCCGACACCTGGTCACGCGTGTCGTTCGAGGTGAAGATCTCCGTCGCGCCGTGACGCGCCGGACCCGACGACGACTCTTGCCATGGCTCCTGCTCGCCGCGTGCTCGGGCGACGACGGCGGCGGCGAGGTGGGCTCGATACCGGTGGTCGCGCCACCGACCATGCTGCTCGCCGGCTGCGAGGAGCTCGAGCTCGACGGCACGTGTACGCTGGGACCTGGCGCGAGCACGCTACGCGTGTGGATCGACCAGCAGGAGCACGCGGCGATCCGCGTGGTGGCCGACGGCGTGGAGCTCGAGACGCACCAGCTGCCCGTCGATGGCGGCGTGCGGCTGGAGATCGAGCTCCCGGAGCTCGCGCAGGCGCTCACCGTGGAGGGCGTCGATCCACGCTGGCAGCGCGACTGGAGCCTCGCGCTGCGGCGCCGCACGAAGCCGGCCGTGATCGTCGCGGCCGATGAGCAGCTCCGCCGCGGCGACCGGACCGGTGCGAGCGCGCGGCTGGAGGCGGCGCTCGACGACCTCGCCGACGACGAGCGACTCGCGGCGCTCCAGCGCCTGCAAGCGCTCGACTTCGCCCGCGAGGACCTGGCGGCCGCGGCTGCGCGAGCGGGGCGGGTGGTGGCGCTGGCCCAGCAGCTCGGCCAGCGACGCGCCGCGGCCCGAGCCGCCTCGACGGTCGTGTTCATCCATGCGTATCAGCAGGGTGATCTCGCGGCGGCGCGACCCGCTCTCGAGGTGCTCGACCAGCTCGCGCCGAGCATGCCCGAGGCGGCGGTGTGGGCTGCGTTCTCGCATGGGATCGTGGCGCGAGCGGTCGGCGACACCACGCGTGCGCTCGAGTCGTTTCGCGAGGCTGCGCAGGTGGCCGAGCGCCTGGGCATGCACGACGAGCTGCTCGCCGCGCGCGAGGCCCTCGGGACCACGTACGCCGAGCTCGCCCGCGGGAGCGATGCGGTGGCGCTGGCCCGCCGCATCCTCGCCGATGCCGAGCAGCCGCGGGTTGCCTGTCAGCTGCGCTACACCGCGCTCAACACCGCGGGCTGGGTGCAGCTGCTGCTGCTGCAGCGACAGGTCGAGCACCTCGAGCCACTGGAGTTCTTCGAACGCGCGCTGGCGCTGGTGGAAGCGGGAGGTGAGTGCCCGAGCCCGCAGGCCGAGGTCAACGTTCGCATCAACCTCGCCCTCACCGCGCTCGCCGAGCCCGATCCGGCGATGGCGCTCGCGTGGCTCGAGCCCGTCGAGCTCGTCCCCCCCGCCTACGAGCCGTGGGTCGAGGAAGTCGAGGCGCGCGCTGGGCTGGCGCTGGGCCGCTGGTCGCTGGTGCCCAGCCCCATGGCGCGGCCAGACCCGAGCCTGCCCCGCGCCGAGCGCTGGAATGCGCTGATGCGGCAGGCCGCGATCCTCGAGGCGTGGGGCATGCGGAGCGCGGCCATCGATGCCTATGCCGACGCGGAGACGATCGTCGAAGAGTCGCTCTCGACCATCGGCGTGGATCTCGGGCGCGAGCTCTATCTGTCCGGGCGTCAGGCCAGCGCGCGAGGGCTCGTCCGCGAGCTCGTCCGGGCGGGACGCGAGGATGAGGCGCTGTGCCACGCTCGCCTCGCGCGTGCGCGAGCGCTGCGGATGCTCGATCGAGCGGCGCGCCTGGGCGGGGCAACCCCCGAGGTGCGGCGCGCCTGGGAGGCAGAGATCGCCGCGGTCGCCCAGCTGCGGCGGCGCCTGGATGCCGACGCCGACGAGGACTGGAAGATGTCCAGCGCCGAGCAGAGCCGCCGAGGCGCGCGCCGAGCCGAGCAGCACGAGCAGGCGCGCAAGCGCCTCGATCTCGCGTACGAGCGGCTCGGCGTGATGGCGAGCGTGGCCGGCTGCGAGTCACTGCCTGGGCTCGATCGCGGCGAGGTGATGCTGCTGCCGTTCCCCCTCGACGAGGGCTGGCTCGTGTTCGTCGCGGATGGCACCGCCGTGTGGGCGCATGCGGTGAGCGATCCTCCCGTGGACGCGGGCGCGGGCGCGGAGCTCGGGGCCTGGTCGTCGCAGGTGTTCGCGGGGGCGACCACCGCGATCGAGGGGGCGAGTCGCCTGCGGATCCTGCCCACCGGGCGCAGCTGGGATGTGCCCTTTCACGCGCTCGCGTGGCGCGAGGGCGTGCTGCTCGACGTGGCGCCCGTGAGCTACGCGCTCGATCTGGCCAAGCGCGGGGCGCCTGCGCTCGCCCCGGGATCGGCGCTGGTGGTCGCGGATCCCCACATGGATCTCCCGCTCGCGCGGGACGAGGCCGAGCAGGTTGCGATCGCCCTCGAGCGCAGCGCGTGGACGGTGGAGCGACTCGAGGGGCGCGCGGTCACGCGGGCTCGCTTCGAGGCCTCGCTCGCCGACGCGAGCCTGCTGCACTACGCCGGTCACGGAGAGCACGACGGCACCACCGGCTGGGGCGCGCGCCTGCTGATGGGCGAGGGCGAGGGGCTCGGTGTGACCGATGTGCTCGCGCTGGCCCATGCACCGACGGCGGTGGTGCTGTCGGGCTGCGAGACCGGTCGCACCGTGCGCGACACCCTCGACGGCGGGATGAACATCGGCCGCGCCTTCATCCTCGCGGGCAGCCAGTGGGTCGTGGCGGTCGATCGCAGGGTGAGCGACGAGCTCTCGAGCGCAGTGGGGCAGGGGATCTACGCGAAGCTCGCAGCCGCCGCGGGGGACGGTCCGCGAGCGCTGCGCGAGGTGCAGCTCGAGCTGCGCTCGACCCACCCCGAGTGGGACTGGGCGGCGTTTCGCGCGATCGTACGCTGACGCCGACGCTAGTAGATGATCAGCGGATCGGTGGTGGTGCGTCGGGCCACGAAGTCGAGCGAGACGGTGCCCGAGCGCAGCTGTCCGGGGGGCAGCTGGCTGGTATCGAGGGTGACCTTGGTGTAGTCGCTCGAGGACAGCGACAGCACGCCGAGATCGTAGTAGCGCGTGTTCCCGAGGTCGTCGTCGAGCGTCACCATCACGTCGTCGAGCGCCTCGCCATCGAAGTCGGGGTGCAGCGACAGCGAGATCACGCCGTCCTCGATCCCGCACGTGGGGCAGCCGATCGAGTCGGGCGTGGGATTGACCAGGTGCTCGACCGGGTCCACCGCGAACACTCCGCAGCTGGCCGTGTTCTCGCCCTGGACCATGATCTCGAGCGGATTTCCGCAGCTGTCCACGCAGCTGCTGTCGTCGCTGCCGTCGAACCAAGGCCACCACTCGGAGCCCAGCGGAGGCGAGGCCGCGGCGAACGCAATGGAGAGCTCGTCGGGGTCGGGCGGCGTCGCGTTCAGGCAGCTGAGCGGCATCTGCGGGCAGCCGCCCGACGTGGCGTTGCAGGCGGCGGGGAGGGCCGCGCACGCATCGACCCGATGCGGCGGGGAGGGCGTCGTGCCGTCGAGCGAGAAGTCGGCGACCTGACCGGGGAGCGGCGCGCCGCCCGTGTAGACCCAGTGCATCACTTGGGCCGGCGAGAGGTTGGGTCGATACCCCCACACGAGCGCGGCCGCGGCCGAGGTCGCGGCGGTGCCCACCGAGGTGCCCGTGAGCCCGCCGTAGAGCGGATCGCCGGCCGCGGCGTGGGTCGAGTCGGCCATCAAGCGGGGGTTCGCGTCCTCGCGCGCGTGCGGCATGGGGCCCAGATCGATGTCGAGCCCGCCGACGGCGTGCACCAGCGGGCGGTAGCCCGACTGGCCCGGGGGGATCGCCACCCCGAGCTCCGCGCAGCGCGAGGCATCGGGGGCGGCGCGCGTCTCCCAGCCCGCCGGGAGCATCGGGCCGCTCATGCCGCAGAAATCACTCTCGTTGCCCACCGAGCCGATGATGAGCGCGCCCTTGCACGAGGCCAGCTCGAGCGCGGTGCGGATCGCTCGGATCGGGGCCAGGGGCTGGTTCTCGTTGCCGCCGAAGATCTCGTGTTCCCACGCCACGCTGAGGTTGACCACCAGCTTGGTGGCCACGGGGCGGCTGGCGTTGGCGAGCTCCCAGCGGCGGATCCCTTCGTAGATTCCCGCGGCGAGATCGGCATGGGTGGCCACCATCCCGCCGTGCACGAAATCGGTCCCGCCGCCCCCGACGCGAGGCAGGCCGATCACGAACTCGAGCTCCACGCGGCAGCTCGTCGTCCCGTCGGGGCAGGTGATGTCATTGATGATGTTGCCCATGTGGCGTCCATGACGCGACGTGGGCGGCGTGAGGAAGTCGTTGGGCTGGGTGTCCACCACCAACACCGTCACCCGGGGGTCCGCCGTTCCGGTGCCGGGGAGCCCGAGGTCCGCGGCCGAGGCGCGACCCGTGTGCGCGCGGAAGAAGTCGCGCAGCGTGGGGCCGAGCGCATCGGTGAGCACATCGGCCTGGGCCGTGACCGCGCGACAGCTCGCGCTGCGGCCCTCGAGCTGGGCTCCGGCCGCGAGCGCGGCGATCTGCGCCTCGGAGGGGACGCCCGCGCCCGTCCAGGTATAGCGGCAGTATCTCCCGAGGTCGTCGATGACCGGCGTGTTGTCGACCGTCTCGAGCCAGGGCGTGCCCACGTCGAACAGCTTCGCGCCGGTCCACTTGGGCGAGCTCGGGCAGCTGGGCCCGGGGCGGATCCCGATCTGCTCCCTGGGATCGCACACGCCCCCGGCCTCCCCGCCCGCGCGGTAGGCCAGCGCGGGCTCGTCGAGCGGGTCGGGATCCCCCGTCTCGGCGTCACAGGCGGCGAGGCAAGCGAACCACGAAACGCCGGCCACGAGGAGCCACGGGCTGGTTCGCCGCGAAGGGGGATCGAGGTCGAAGGATTTGCTCATCGCAGTGGGCCCATTGTCGGCGGGGGGGTCCTCGATGACGAATGCCGCTCGAGACCCCCCGGAACCGACCGACCCACGCACGCGCTCACATCAAGTAGGACAGCGAGTAGTCGGAGCAGGTGGTCTCGTCGGTGCCGACGGAGATCCACACGTCGACATCCTTGGAGGAGCCGAGCCCACTGCAGCTGTAGTTGCCGATCCTGGCCTCGCCGACCCCGCAGCACCCGTGGCGTCCGTCGGGCGAGTCGAACGCCACCGCACCGTTGGCGCACTGGATGTTCTGGGCGTTGCCGTCGAGGCACTCGATGAAGACGCAGACCTCGGTGGTGACGTCGGTGCCCACGACCGCGCCCGGCCGCTCGGTGCACATGAAGCCCTCGTTGCCGCGATACGTGTACCAGTCGGTCTCGGGGCCCTCGAGGGTGGCGATCACGCCGAGGTCGCTGTTCCCACCGCAGTTGAGGTTGGGCAGATCTTCGGCGCTGTCCTCGTCGGCGTGGGGATCGGTATCGATCGGGCGACACACGGGCGCCACGCAGAAGCCGTCGCCGTTGCACGAGAGCCCCTCGTCGCACGCCGCGCCCACGTCACACTGACAGCCCTCGGTGCCGAACGGGCACTCCCCCGTGTCGGTCTCGGGCGGCGGCTCGCCGCTCGAGGAGTCCGCCGGTGGCGGCGGATCCGTGTCGCTGGCGTCGGTGGTGGCGGTGGTGGTGGCGCTGCCCGACATCGTGCCCGCAGAGGCCGAGGCCGAAGCGGAAGCCGAAGCAGAAGCAGAGGCGGAAGCCGAAGCCGAGGAGCCCCCCGTGGTGCCCGTCTCCGTCTCGCCGTCGGAATCGGTATCGGGTGCCGCGACCCCATCGGGCCCGCATCCCAGCCCCAACCCGCACACCAGAACAAGTGTCGTTCGTCCCCAGACCATGGCGGGACTCTAGCGGAAAAGCCGCTGGGTCGGTCCCTGAAATTCACGTATGCGAAATCGCCATGCAGCCCATCGGTGTCTTGGAGGGGCCTCGCGGCACGAATGGCTCGGGTATCGTGCGGCCGTGAGCACGCGGACGTTTCGCATCGCGGTGGATGCCATGGGTGGCGATGAGGCACCGCGCGAGCCCGTGCGTGCCGCGGCCCTCGTGTCCACGCAGACCGAGCTACGCATCGCGCTCGTGGGGGATCCAGAGCGCATCGAGGCCGAGCTCGGCCAGGTGGAGCACGAGCGCAGTCGCATCGACATCGTCGCCGCGCGTGAGGTGGTGCACCAAGACGAGAAGCCCAGGGCGGCGCTTCAGGAGAAGCCCGACGCCTCGATCCTGGTTGCCGCGCGGCTGCTCGCCGCCAAGGAGGCCGATGCGCTGGTCTCGGCCGGATCCACCGGCGCGCTCGTGCTGGCCGCTGCGCTCGTGGTGCCGCGGATCCCCGGCGTGCAGCGATCTGCGCTCGCGGCCGTGTATCCCACGCAGCAGCGCGCCAACAATCCCGATCGCTTCTCGCTGCTGCTCGACGTCGGCGCGACCGTGCGCTGCCGCGCCACCGATCTCCTGTTCTTCGCGTACATGGGCCACGCCTACGCCAGCCGCATCTCGAAGGTCGCGCGCCCCACCGTGGGCCTGCTCAACATGGGCACCGAGGAGACCAAGGGCGGCGAGGAGCTGTGCGAGGCCTACCGCTTGATGAAGGGCGACTCGCTGCTCAACTTCGTCGGCAACGTGGAGGGCAACGGGATCCCGCGCGGGGCCGCCGACGTGATCGTGTGCGAGGGCTTCGTGGGCAACGTGGCGCTCAAGATGGCCGAGGGCGTCAACGAGGTGTTCAAGGGCCTCGGCAAGTGGGCGTTCAAGCAGAGCCTGGTGTGGCGCGCGGGGTTGATCCTGCTGTCGGGCGGGCTCAAGCGGCTCAAGGACGTGACCGACTACAGCGAGTACGGCGGGGCGCCGTTGCTCGGGTTCGCGGCGCCGATCATCAAGGCTCACGGGCGTAGCCGCAGCCCCGCGATCGCCAATGCGATCAAGGTCGCCGCCAAGGCTGCGCGCGACGACGTGTGCGGAGAGATCGAGCAGGCGGTGGCCGGGTTCGAAGCGCGTGGGAGTGATGCCCAGCTTCCGGGTGGGTAGCGTTGGGGATCCGCGGCTGCGGGTGTTCGCCGAGCTGCCGGGGCGTGGCGCGGGCGCGACGATCGTGGTCGAGGGGGAGATCGCGGTGGTGCGGGCGCTGGCGAGCGAGCATCCCGTGCGGACGCTGTTGATCACGCCGAGCTGCCGCGCGCGCATGGAGGCGTCGATCCCCGAGGAGGTGGTCGTGCTCGAGGCCGAGGCCGCGCTCGTGCGCGAGGTGGTCGGCTTCGACTTTCATCGTGGGTGCTTGGCTGCGGTGGATCGGCCGCTTCCCGCGAGCCCGGCCGAGCTGCGCGAGCGGGTCGAGGCTTGGCCGGCCGGGCCGCGCTGCGTGGTGGTGGCGGAGGGGCTCGCCGCTCCGGCGAACCTCGGCGCCGTGATCCGCAATGCGCGGGCGTTCGGGGCCGATCACGTGCTGCATGGGGGCGGCGCGGATCCTTGGTCGCGGCGAGCGATCCGAGCGGCGATGGGGCTGGGGTTCTCGCTGCCGGTGGTGGGCTGCGAGGATCTGGCCGGCGCGGTCGTGGCCGTGCGCGAGGCGTTGGGGGCGGG